>JAZSQH010000058.1:0-2830 GCA_045537865.1 Faecousia sp.
CCGTGACCTACGAAGGTACGCACAACTGAAAAACCGTTAGACTCCACATACGTCTGAATGGCGTGGGAGATATCGGACACTCTGTGTCCTTTCGTCGCAAAAGCTATGCCTTCAAAGAAGCTCTGCTTCGTCACTTGGATAAGTCTTTGCGCCTCGGCACTGACTGTGCCGCAAGGAAAGGTTGCTGCGCAATCGCCATGAAATCCCTTGTAGTACGCACCTACATCTATGGAGACGATGTCTCCGTCCTGCAACTGGTATCCATCGGGAATTCCGTGGATAACCGCAGCATTGACGCTGATGCAGCTACTGCCGGGAAAGCCGTTATAGTTCAGGAACGACGGTTTTGCGCCCTGACTGAGAATAAACTCACGAACGGCTCGATCAATCGCTTTTGTCATAACGCCAGGTCTTACCATTTCCCCTGCCAAGGCACGGGCCGCCGCGGTAATTTTACAAGCCTGACGCATGCAGGAAAGCTCTTGCTCATTTTTGATTGCTATCATACCTTTTCTCCCAAGGCTTTCAAGATATCCTGAAACGCACCTTCGATGGACTGGTTGCCCTCTACAAGCCGGAGCTTGTTTTGTGCGGCATAATAGTCCTTCAGCACCTCTGTGGTTTCATGGTAAATGGCCAGACGGCTTTTCACCGTTGCCGGCGCATCATCCTTGCGGATTACCAGTTCTGCTTCACACAGGTCGCAGGTGTTTTCCTTTTTGGGAGGATTGGCGGTGATGTGGTAGCTGGCGCCACATTTGGGGCAGACCCGCCGGCCGGTCATCCGGCCTTCGATCACAGCATCGTCAATCTCTAGAGAAACAACATGGTCGAGCTGAATTCCCATTGCATCCAGCGCCTTTGCCTGGGCCAGGGTGCGGGGCACCCCGTCCAGAATAAAGCCTTTTTTGCAATCGGGCTTTGCTGTCCGTTCTTTTACAATGCCGAGCACCAGCTCGTCAGAAACCAGACGGCCTTCGTCCATTGCCTGTTTCACTTGCTGGCCCAGAGCAGAACCGTTCGCCATGGCTTCTCTGAGCATATTGCCGGTTGAAATGGTGGGAATCTGCAGCTTTTCAGCCAACATTTCCGCCTGTGTTCCCTTACCGGCACCGGGTGCACCTAATAAAATCAGGTTCATTGGTTGCCTCCGTAATTAATCCAGGAATCCCTTGTAGTGGCGCATCATCATCTGAGCCTCCAGAGCCTTTACGGTCTCCAAAGCAACCCCTACAACGATAATAACGGACGTGCCACCGATAGCCAAATTCTTAACGCCGGAAACCAGATTGCCGCCAACGATGGGCAGCAATGCCACGACAGCCAGATAGACAGCACCAAATACGACAATCTTATTGATAACTCTCTTAATGAAGTCAGCAGTAGGTTTGCCGGGACGGAAGCCTGGAATGAAGCCGCCGTTTTTCTTCAGATTGTTGGAAATCTCCACAGGGTCATACTGAATGGTAGAGTAGAACCAACTAAAGAAGAAAATCAGAAGTCCGTAGAATACGGTGTAGAACCAGGTATCACTGGACCACAGATTCGTGTACCACCAGCCTTCAGTCCGACCGATGAAGGTGCAGATGGTAGCCGGCAGAGAAACAATAGACTGTGCGAAAATAACAGGCATAACACCGGACATGCTTACCTTAATGGGCAGATTGGTATTCTGACCGCCGAGAACTTTACGGCCAATCACGCGCTTTGCGTACTGAATAGGAATCCGGCGCTCTGCATCGTTGATAAATACAATGAAGACAACCAGCAGCAACATAACCAGTGTAATAACAATTGCAATCCACCACTGCATGCCCATCAAGCGGTTGAAGGTTCCGGGCAGACCGGAAATGATGTTGGCAAACAGAATCATGGAGATACCGTTGCCGATACCAAACTCGGTAATCTGCTCACCCAGCCACATAACAGCAGAGGAACCGGCTGTAAAGGCCAGAATAATCACAACTGCAGCCAGGAAGCTGTCGTTGGAAATGATGGTCAAACCCTGAGCCTCATAGTTGCGCAGCATGGTGTAGTAAGCGAAGCCAAGCAGCAAGCCCAGACCCACAGTGGAATACCGGGTAATGCGCTCGATCTTCTTCTTGCCAACCTCACCCTCCTCCTTGGCCATCCGTTCCAGAGCAGGAATTGCGATGGTCAGAAGCTGGATGATGATGGATGCGTTAATGTAGGGCTGGATGCCCAGTGCCAGTACCGATGCCTGAGAGAAGGCAGAACCGGACATGGCATCATACAAGCCCAAAATGGTGTTGGACAGCGTGTTTTCGAAATAAGACGCCAAGGTTGCCGCGTTGATAAACGGGACAGGAATCACATTACCAATCCGGTAAATCAACAGTATCAGCATGGTAAATATCAGCTTTTTGCGGAGCTCAGGAATTTTCCAAGCGTTCTGCAACGTGCTAAACATTATACCACCTCGGCCTTTCCGCCTGCCTGCTCAATCTTTTCCTTTGCAGACTCAGAGAAGGCCGCTGCTTTAACAGTAATCTTTTTGGTCAGAGTGCCGTTTGCCAGAACCTTCAGACCATAGGGACAGGCATTGAGAATGCCTTTTTCGATCAACGCAGCAGCGTCTACAACAGCACCGTCTTCAAAGCGATTCAGAGCAGCCAGGTTAATGGCAGTCAGAGGCTTTGCAAAAATGTTATTGAAACCACGCTTCGGAACACGACGTACCAGAGGCATCTGGCCGCCTTCGAAGCCTACGCGGGTCTTGCCGCCGGAACGGGCGTGCTGACCCTTGTGACCACGGCCAAAGTCGGATCGTAGCCATGTCGTTCTGTGAGCCAAGGAGTTGTAGGGGGGA
>JAZSQH010000123.1:0-10753 GCA_045537865.1 Faecousia sp.
GGCATCGGTGAAGAAGTAGGAGTGCAGATTGTCAAATTCCACTGCGTTTTTGGGGTCTGCCATCTGGGTCAGATATTCAGACTCATCCACATTCTTGCGCTTACGCTTCTTTTCAAATTCGTTGGTAATGCGGCGATTCTCCTTGGAGATCTGACGGGATTCCTTGGCGGAGAGGTAGCCGTTTTCATTTTTCTTAGCCATGTTCTCTCCTCCTTTATCTCTTCATTTTCGGGTCAAATGCATCCCGCAGACCGTCACCTACAAAGTTGAAGCCCAGCACCGACAGCACCAGACACACACCGGCAGGAATCCACACGAACCAGTAGGAGGTCAGCACATGGGGGTTGGATACATCGTTCATAATGTTGCCCCAGGAGGCAAAGGGGAACTTAACACCCAGACCCAAAAAGGACAAGGTGGCTTCTGTGAGAATGGTAGAGCCAAGGCTCATGGTGCAAACCACGATCAGCTGGGGAATCACATTGGGTATCAAATGCCGAAAGATCCGGCGCCCCACGCTGAGTCCAGCGGCCTCCGCCGCCGTCATAAACTCTTGCTCCCGCAGACTTAAGATCTGTCCCCGTACCAGCCGGGCGATACTGGGCCAACCCAAAAAGCCCAGAATCAGCATCAAAAATAGCATTCGTACCTGGGGGTCTACACGCATTCCGTCCATAGCTGCGCCCAGTATGATCAGCAGCGGTGTGGTGGGGATGCAGTAGAACACATCAACCAGCCGCATAATGGCCTCGTCCGTCCAGCCGCCGAAATAGCCGGCGATACCGCCGAACAGTACGCCCAGCAGGGCGGAGAGCAGCACCACGATAAACCCGATCACCAGCGAGACCCGTCCGCCGTACATCAGCCGGGTGAGCATATCCATGCCGTTTTTATCTGTGCCAAGCAGATGGGATTTGGAGGGCGCAGCGTAAGCGTCCCACACCCGGGTGGCAGTATCCTCCCGGATAGACCAGAGTCGGTTAGCGGCATCATAAGCGATGGAGAAGTGTCGCCCGTCCACGGAAAACTCCGTGGCATTTTTTGCAATCGCCTGTTCTGCCGCCATCCGGAAAGCTTGGCTCACTTCGCCGGCGGTGCGGCTGCTGATCACAAATCGGCTGATGCTGACATCGGCGTGCTGACCGTTGGTATACGCTTTCAGCCCGGCATAGACAGTATCAAAATCCGTTTCCGGGGTCACTAAATCTTTGTGGGCGATGCCAACCAGTGTATCCGTCCAAACGGAATAAAAGTCCCGCCCCTCCTGCCGGAGGGTGTAGACCTGACCGCCGTAGGAAAAACTATCCTTTTTGCCCACTGCCAGCGTCAGCTGCGCCTGCAGCACCGGGTCAATGGTCTGCTGAGGGGCGGCGGTGAAACGAAAGGCGGTGTTTTCCGTAATGGCTGCATATTCCTTGCTTTGCAGTTCGCTGCGATAAAAGACCTGATCCTGCCCGTAGGGCGTCAGCGCCCCGCCTAAAAAGGAGAACAAGAACATGAACCCCAGCACTGCCAGTCCAATTACCGCCAACCGGTTGCGAAAAAATCGCTTTGCGGTCAGCGCACCGGGGGACAGCGCTTTTTCCTGAGAATTTTGTTCCATGGTCGCCTCCTCTTAACCCAGCCGCACCCGGGGGTCTACCAATGCATAGGCGATGTCCGACAGCAAATTACCCAACAGTGTCAGCGCGGCGAGAAACGTAAGATAAAAAATCGAAAACGGGATATCCCCGGCAACCATCGCCTGATAAGCGGTATAGCCGATGCCGGGAATACCGAACAAGGTTTCCGTCACCAGCGCCCCGGCAAACAAATTTGGCAGGCTGGCGCCTACGATGGTCACCAAGGGGATCAGCGTGTTGCGAAAAGCGTGGCGGTAAATAACCCGTCGTTCCGGCAAGCCTTTTGCCCGGGCGGTGCGGATATAATCGGCGCTCAGCACTTCCAGCATGTTGGTACGGGTGTAGCGCATCAGTGAGCCGACGGATACCACCGTCAGGGTGACGATGGGCAGCACCAGATGGCTTGCCATATCCCAGAATTGTCCCCAGGGGGTCAGGTTTTGAAAATCTCTGCTCACCAAGCCGAACAAGTCAAACCAACCCAGCTTTACTGAAAATAACAGCTTCAGCAACGTGGCAAAAAAGAAAGTTGGCAGAGAGATCCCCACCAGCGCCCCGGCGGTGAGCAGATAGTCCCGGCGGCTATACTGTTTTGTGGCGGCTAAAATACCAAAAGGAATAGCGATCCCCAGCTCCAAAATCAGGGAAATGAAGCCCATGGCAAAGGAAACACCGATAACCTGGGCAAATTTCTGCGTTACCGGCACGGTAAATTTCCAGCTTTGCCCAAAGTTGCCCGTGAGCAGGTTGCCCAGCTGGATAAAATATCCCTGCACTACCGGCACATCCAATCCGTACTGGGCATTGAGTTGGGCAACCCATTCCTCGTAAGGCTTTGCCCCCGGCGCCTGGGAAAGTTGGAGCGCCATAGTCTCCACGTAAGAAGCCGGCAGACTGCGCAGCAGCACATAGATGATAAATACCACCAGCAGCAAAATGCCCACGCTGATCCCCAGCCGCTTGAGAATATACCGCCCCACGGGAACACCTCTTTTCTTATTTCATTTGCAGGTTTTCAATATCGTTTTCCCATCCCCAGAATGTGGTAATATCCGGTGTCAGGGTAGAAAGGTCAATGCGCTGGGCGGAGAAAATAAACACATTCTGCCGCTGGTAGACCGGAATTTCCACCGCCCAATCGGCAATGATGTCCAGGCAGGCCTTATACAAGGTCTTGCGGTAGGCTTGGTCGGTGGATTGCCGCGCCAGCAGAATCAGCTCGTCCAGCTGCTGGTCTTTCAGCCAGTAGGATTTTTCGTTAGAGCCGCCCAAGGAGTGGTAGACCTGATACATATCCGGGTCAGAGGTTGCGCCCCATGCCATAGCGAACAGTTCCGCCGTACCGGCATTAACAGCATTGCTGAGTTCTGAGAAATTGGAAAGGTCTGTCACGATCAGCCGGAAGCCGATCTGCTGCAGCGCCTCCGCAGCCAAGGTCAGCGCCATAAACGTGGGGTGCTCGCCTGTGCCGCCTGCCCCTACCAGCACTTCGTATTCCAGTTGCGCTCCTTGGGGCGCGGCAGTGACCCGGCCTTGTTCTACGGTGTAGCCGGCTGCCTTAAAATACCCCAGCGCCGCATCTCTGGCAGCAGCATACCGTGCCTCCGGGGTCATATCCTCAGTGTAAATAGGCTGTCCGTCTACATCCACGGAAAAAGCAACCTGATATCCCGGGTCGGTAACCCGGGGCGCTGCCCAGGACGTATCAGAAATGGCATAGTTGATCACATTTGCGTATGCGCCGTAATAGGAATCCACTGCCACATCCCGATAAGCGGCGATCACAGTGGCGATGGCTTTCCGCAAATTTTTGGACGCATCCGACCCCGGTTCACCGCCGACACATACGTTTTTGGCATTCATGCCCACATAGCCGTAGCCCAGATTTGCCACCATCTGGGAGTGGATCACTTCCGCAGATGCGTTGGCATCGGCGATAGCCTTGGCCGTTTCTGTGGAGTAGGAGGGGTCGGTAATATCGATGGTGCCGGCGACGATACCGGAAACCTTATCTGCCTCCTGCCCTTCCCGGAATTGGATATACCGGGTCTTGGGAGCGCCTTTCCAATACCGACTGTTTGCTTCCAAAGTCACGGTGCCGCCGGTGTAGCTGACGAACTGATAAGGGCCGCCGCCCATGGGGGCGGGGGTGACAGAGCGAACATCAGACAGATCACCCTTGGTAAAGCCAAACATATTGTCTTCGTAATCGAACAGCGCTTCGTCGCCATAGTAATGCATCGGCACGATAGCGGTGACGAAGTTATAGATCGCCGTTGCAGACACTTCCGTCAGCACGATCCGCAGGCTGTTGTCGCCGGTTTTCTGAATACCGGAGATATTGGGAGCGGAATTGCCGGTCTGCACACCTGCGGAGTAGTCCCCGGCATGGCTGCCCAAGGCTTGCTCCAGCGCATCGGCAAAGGAAATATCCGCCGCTTCGCTTTCCAGACCCTCCGCAGAAAGATCAAAGCCGTGCTTTTCGATCAGACCGGCAAAATATTCTGCGGGATTGACACCGTCACGCTGCATGCTCCGGGTAAATTCCTCGCCGGCCGCCCAAAATGCCGCCCAAAAGGTGTCATACTGCTGCCGGGTGTAGTAGGGGTTTTCCTGATAACCCTCCGCGCCGTCTGCCAAAATCAGCTGCGCCCGGGTCTGTATGCCGCTGCGATAAGCCTCCAGCCCCTGAATGGGCAGGGAATACAGCGTCATCGTGCCGTCGTAGGTGGGATCTAACGGCACATACAGAGAAAAAATCACGTCGTCAATATCCAGCGGTGTACCGTCAGAGAATGTTATACCCTCCCGCAGGGTAAAATCATAGTATACCGTGCCGTCGGGATTTTCTGTGATCACACAGTTTGCGATGCCGGTATAGATATAGTCCGTGCCGTTATAGGGGCGCACTTCCCCTTCAATGCCCCGCAGAACCACAGAACCCTCCCGGTCAGTGCCTAAAAGATTCAGATGCACCAGCGCCAGCACATCGTTTTCGTAGGCGTTGGTATAGAAAAAAGGAGAGAATTTCCCGTCAAACTGGCTTGTGCCGATAACCAGAGTGTCGGATTGTTCGTTTCCACCGGTGGGGGTGGGAGTCTTATTTCCGCAGCCGGCCAGCAGACTGAGTACCAGCAGTATGGGAATGATTATTTTTCGTTTCATAGCGCAACCTCCTGAAAGTCTAACTATATATTGGACATTCCTGTTTTGTTTTATCCATTTTCCTCGGTTGCAAAGAAAAATAACAAATGGTATAATATAGAAAAATCTATTGGAGGTATCATTATAAAAACCATCCAGTTTCCTTACGGAAAGACCACCATGTCCTGCAGCTTTGACGAAAAGAGCCTGACCGGTGTGCTCACATCCTCAATTGAGGAGTATGTTCCCACAGCCGACCCGGTAACGCTAGTACAGCAGGCGCTGGCAAACCCGGTGAACTCTGCGCCTCTTTCTCAGCTTGCCGACGAGCCGGATATTCGCAAAACCATGGCGCTGTTTATGGGCCGTGACCGGAATGCAACTGCTTCCGACCAGGGCAGTCCCAGATCCTGCTGCGGATCCTAATGCGTGCCCAGGTGATTTATGTGTCGGAGCTGCCCGACGAAATGGTGCAGAAAATGCATATGCGCCCGGCGCACTCTCTGGAGGAGGCCAGGGAACTTGCCAAGCAGCTGCTGGGCAAGGACAGCCCCACCGTCAATGCCATTCCCGACGGCATCGCCGTTATGGTCAAAGCATAAAACAACCCCCAAGAATGATTCTTGGGGGTTTTCTTATTTCTGATACCGGGTGGCAATTTCTGCCACGCACTGTTTTACCAAAGCGATCTGCTGTTGGGATACTTCCTCGTCCAGATCGGAGAAGGTGTTGCCCGCAACGCTGTTTCCGGTAAGGATCTGATACCAGATTAGACCCAGGGCATATCTGCCCAGACCCAAGCTGGCATGGAAGGTGTCCCGGTGGACTTTCTCAACACCGTTATCCAGCAATGCCTGAAACACCTCGCCGGCGGGGATCAGGAAATCTGCCTTGATGACCTTGGATGCCTTTTTGGCGGCGGCGACGATATTTCTCGTCATTTCCTCCCGGCTGCTGTAGCCGGCATCTGCCAAACGCTGGCTGCCCTGCTCGTATGCCCATGTCTGATGGAAAGCAATCTTTGCCTTGGGGGCGCAGGTGCGGATATAGGTTACCAGTTCGTCCAGATACGGCTGATAGCTATCATAATCGCCGGAAGCGCTGCTCAGCTGCTGTACGGTAATGATGTCCCATTCCCGGTTCAGCAGCGCCTCCTCCAGCGATACTTTGAAACGGGTGTTGCTGCCGTTCATTTCCAACTCATATTCCGCTGCGCCGGAGAGCATGTTCCGGTAATGCCGCGCCAGAGAGCAGCCGCCGATATACAAGTTAAAGCTCTGCAGATTCACACCCTCCGCCTTGGCGATGCGGCTTAAATACCGCTGGGCATCTTGAGAAAAACTATTGCCGATTGATAAGATATACATACCGCACCCCTCTTTGCGTTACTCGCCGACCGCCTTGTTGGTCGGTGGGGTATAGTATAGCACATATAACTGAAAAAGTAAACCGCCACCAGTTACGGTGGCGGCATGATGGTCAGCTGTCCGTTTCGGAGGACTCCTTGCGTTGTTGCAAAATCTCAACAATCATGGGGACAGCATGGGCATATTGCTGCCAGCCGTTAATGGAAACACAATTTTGTAAAAACTTTTTCAGCGCCTGCGTTGACTGTCGTTCCAAATAAGCTCGCATTGAATGTTCCACCGCCGCACCCCTTTATGTTTCGGTATGGGGATTATATCCCCTTAATAAATAAGATTATAACCCCCATAATAAAATCTGTCAATATGGGGGTGTATTTATGATCCGATTCGATAAATTATGGAAAACAATGGAACAAAAGCAGGTATCTACCTATCAGCTTCGGGAGCAGTGCGGCGTTGACAGTAAGACCATTCGCCGGCTGAAAGCCAACGAAAATATGGAAACTAAGACACTGAACAAATTATGCGCTGCTTTGGATTGCAAGCTGGAGGACATCGCAGAGTATATCGCAGAGTAATGTAGCAAAAACCGCCACCGGTTACGGTGGCGGTTTTGTAATTCATATCAGCAGACGGAAAACCTGATAGGCAGTGGCGCTGAGGTTGTGATATGCGTTGTCCGCAGCCAGCGCCTCGTCCAAAGTGGTCACTGTCCGCAGGATCGGGGAATACGCATCGATGCCATGCTGGTTACAGACCTCGGCATCGGCGGTGACGTAGCCGGAAAAAGCGATAACTTTTTTGCCGTACTGCTTTGCCAGCTTGGCAACCCCGTTTGACAGCGTCCCGGATCAGCTCGCCCACACCGTAGGTGGTGGTTTCCAGCGGATTTCTCTGTTCTGCGGCATCGTCCAGCCGTAAAATCGCTTCCTTCACAGCCTGTCCTGCCTGCAGAGAGGTCAGGCTGCCCTTAAAGGAGTCGATGGCAACTACAATTTTCATATTGATCACCTCGTGTATGATTTGCTAAATTTCTCTGACAGAAACCGGTGTGCTGGGTGGGGTCTGCCAGGTGTTCAGGTCTTTTTCCATCCAAACCGTGCCGTGCCATTGTCCCAGCTTAAAGCCGCAATCCGGCATGGTGGCAGTGTGGCGATAACCCACTGCCCGGTGAAAGGCGATGGACTTTTCGTTGGCGGTGGTAATGATGGCGTAGACCTTACGATAGCCTTGCGCCTGCAAACGCTGCTCCAAAGCAGCATATAACTGCTTGCCGATGCCTCTGCCCTGCGCCTGGGGGCAAAGATAGACAGATGCCTCGGCGCACCACTGATAGGCAGCGCGTTCAAAGGGCAAACTGCCGTAGGCATAGCCCAAAATCAAGCCGTCCTCCTCCCAGACCAGCCAGGGAAACTGTTCGGTGATCCCCAAAAACCGCCGGGTAAAAGCGTTCAGACTGGGAACTTCATATTCAAAGCTGATGGCGGTGTTTTCCACATAGGGTGCATAGATCTCCAAGATCTGCGGCACATCCTGCACCGTTGCCTGTCGAACAGACATAGCGATTCCTCCTTATTTTTGGAAGTCCTCCAAATAGACCTGCACGGAGCGGGTCATTTCCCGGGAGAAGTCGGAGTTGTATTTCCGGTTGCAGAACGCCCGGATCCACTCACTGAAATCCCGGACGCCGGCATTGGCAGACAACATCTGCTGCAGCTGCTCTTTGTCCATATCCCGGTAGCTGTTTTCGTGCACAATATATTGCATTTCTGCCCGGGGCGGCTTGGGACGTTCCAACTGCTGGGCGGTGGGATAACCGCAAACCAGCATGGCCGCCGGGAAAACATAGGACGGCAGTGACAAAAGCTGCCGCTGCTGCTGAGCGTTTTCCATAATATCGCCTATGTAGCAAGAGCCGATACCCAAACTTTGGGCGGCAACCACTGCGTTTTGGGCGGCAATATTGGTATCGCTGACCGCCAGCATCAGATCGCCCACACCGGGCTTTCTGGGGTCACAGTCATATTCCCGGAATGCGTGATACCACTTGCGGCAGTCGGCGCAAAACACCAAAACCAGCGGCGCAGTGGCGATAAAGGGCTGATGGTCGCAGCTTTCCGCCAGGGCAGCCTTTAATTGGGGGTCGGTCACGTTGATAATGGTGTAAAGCTGCTGATTACCGGCGGTGGGCGCATTGACCGCCGCCTCCAAAATGGCAGACACCTCTGCCTGGGGAATGGGCGTGTCCGTAAAAACCCGGACGGATTTTCTTTCTTTCAGCTGCCGAATTACCTGATTCATAGCGTTCCCCCCCGGTTATTAGCAGTCGCGGCGATATGCCTGCTTGGTTTTTCGCAGCCATGCCAGCACGGCTTCTGCTTCCCGCAGGTCAGTCATCAGCCGCTGGGCATTTCTGGGGATGCCGGTTTCTTTGTTCCATGCTTCGGTGTAACATACATGACACCAGAAATTTCTGTCCTCCCGCATTTGATCCAGCGCACGGTATTCTGCGTTGGTAAAGATAGTAATATCTCGTTGTTTTTCTATTTGCCGGATCTCCCGTACAATGCCGCCGATGGAGTCTTTTTCAATTTGGGCAATGGCCTTACAGAACGGCTCGTCTGACAGATTGGCGTATAGACCCTCCAGATCGTACTCGATCCATTGATATTGTTCGATCAGCAAGCTATGCTTGATTCGGTACTGTTCCAGTGTCATATCAACACCTCCAACCTTATCATACCATTTATTTCTACCGGGTGCAACAAAAAACCCCCGGATCCCTCCGGGAGTTTTATGGTTAGTTACGAACCTGTGCTACTATCAGCAAAAGAGGGAAATCGGCAATTAAAATTGACCAACTATCCCTGTTAGATAGAAGTTGGCATTTTGCTTAACGGCATTGCAACGCCCTGGCGTGAGCGCCGTAACAGCACAACCGTAATAAAAACAGCAGCATGGAATACAACGCATACCAAAACAGACCACCATTTTTCAAAGGAACAAGCCACCGTTATTGGCAGGTCTAAAACACAAAAAACCAACAGCCCCACAGAGGCGACACCTGCACCGGTTTGATTGATTGCCAGCAGCACAAAAAATACCCAGTATGCCAGAAAAGCCAGGCTTACTACCGTCAGCACGACAAATGCGATTGTGTCACCGGCTGAAAACAATGCGGCAATCATCAACCCGAAGGCGGACATAAATCCCGTAGAGTAAAAAAGCGCGTTATCAAAGTCCAATATACCGAGCTCCTGCATTAGAATACAGGCAATCACGCTGATGCCTTTCCAGAATAGGAGAATGCAACTTGCCAAGTGCAAAGGTTTATTTCGAAAATGAGGATTCATGGGTGTAACACCTCCTTGGTGCTATTATAATTCTCACTACATATATGTGTCAACAAAAAATCCTCCCGAGAAATCGGGAGGATTTTGTTAGTTTAATTAGCCCTTGCTGGGGAGCGAGCCGACTGCCGCCGGTGGCGGGAGGAAGGAGGCGAGCGAGTGGCAGCGGTCGATAAAATCGAGGATCAGCGTAAGCCCGAAGATTTTATCGGGCACCGCAACAGGGCGCCTGTGGTGCTATCCGCAAAAGAGGGAAATTAATATGCATTACTGTAAAAATAGATGTTACCCTGTATCTGTTCGGTATAAAAAGTGTTATAGGCTACTGTGCCTTCAAACCCATTATTCACAGGTTTCATAGTACCGATATAACATACAATATCTAGGTTACATCCTATTCCAACAGGAACATTTTCTTCGGTGTAATAAAATCCATAATCTTGAGAGGAGGGAGCGATACCTGCACCTTTGCAATAGACAATCACATATCCATCGACAAGATTTACATCTGTGATGCCGTTGATAGCTAAAAGTGTATCTTTGTCTTTTTCCTCGCAAGCTTTAAGGATGGTGTCATAATTATTTTCAACAAGACTAAAAATGTCTTTCTTGGATTCCTTTGCACCACAGCCCACAAACATAAAAACAAGAGAAATGGCTAAAATAAAGGCAAATATTTTCTTCACGATAAGCACCTCCTTAATTTCATTATAACGATTTGCGAGTAATTTTCAATATACAAAAATGCTCCCGATTTCTCGGGAGGATTTTGTTGGTTTAATTAGCACTTAATGGCAGCCTGTGGTGCTATCCGCAAAAGAGGGAATATATATACATATAATAAGCGTTATTTTTTTGAGATGTATCTGCCGACACAAATCGGAATTATTCCTGCCAAAATAGCAATTACCATTTCACCTTTTGCACGTGTAAAATAGTACTCTATAAATGAGTTGAAGTTATATGCCTTAAATTCGGTTACCCACATATAATGTGTATGATAAATGGAGTATGCAATAATCGATAAAAAGAACATGACACCCGCTATGTACAAAATGTTTCGTATCAATTTGATTTTATCCATATTTATCACCTCTTGATTTCATTATACCGATTTGCGGAAGAATTTCAATGGATATACAAAATCCCGATTTCTCGGGAGCATTTTATTGGTTTGGTAGGACCAAAGGCAACCCCCGGCTCTGCCGGGGGTAAAATAATAGCTTCTAGCGAGGAGTGAAGTAGACAAGAAAAAAGCTCCCCATTATAG
>JAZSQH010000009.1:0-4229 GCA_045537865.1 Faecousia sp.
GTATCGATTCCCTGTCCGGCGGTCAGCAGCAGCGTGTTGCCATAGCCAGAGCACTGGTAAACCGGCCCAAGGTGCTGCTTCTGGATGAACCTCTGGCGGCATTGGATCTGCGTTTGCGTAAGGATATGCAGAATGAACTGAAGCGCATTCCATGTCCGACACCGTCGTGGTCATGGACAAGGGCCGGATCCAGCAGATCGGCAAGCCGGAGGATATATATAATGAGCCGAAGAACGCCTTCGTTGCGGACTTCATCGGCGAAAGTAACATTCTGGACGGCATTATGCTGGCTGACTATAAGGTCAAGTTCTTCGGCAGAACATTCAAGTGTCTGGACGCAGGCTTTGCACCCAACGAGCCGGTGGATGTGGTCATCCGCCCGGAGGACATCGATTTTGTCCCCCCGGAGGAGGGTCACCTGACCGGTACTGTCACCAGCGTTACCTTTAAGGGTCTGAACTACGATATTATCGTGGACTTTAAGGGTTTCAAATGGCTGATCCAGACCACCGACCACCAGCCCGAGGGCGCAACTGTCGGTATCCGTCTGAACCCCGAGGACATTCACATTATGCGCAAGAGTGAATATTCCGGTATGTTTGGCGACTACAGCTCCTACTCTGCCGAGTACGACGAGCTGACGGAGGATGCCGACGATGAAGAAGAATAATTCTCTCTTGCTCAGCGCACCGTACATCCTTTGGATGTTGGTGTTCACCCTGATCCCCTTGGGTGTAGTTGGCTACTATGCCCTCACCGACCCGGAGACCGGCGCGTTCACCTGGCGCAACATTCAGGATCTGGGACTGTTCCTGCCCACCCTGGGCATTTCCGTATGGTACTCGCTGATCTCCGCCTTTATCTGTCTGGTGCTGGGTTATCCCGTGGCATATTTTATCGCCCACCGGAAGGAAACCACCCAAAAGATCTTGTACATGCTGGTAATGCTTCCCATGTGTATGAGCTTTTTGCTGCGGACGCTGGCATGGGTGGGTCTACTGGAGACCAACGGTATTATCAATCAGTTTTTCGGTCTTTTGCAGATCAAGCCGCTGACACTGATCGGCACTCCCGGCGCTGTGATTTTGGGTATGGTGTATAACTACCTGCCCTATATGATCCTGCCGTTGTATGCCATCATTGTGAAAATCGACCGCCGTCTTGTTGAGGCTGCCGAGGACTTGGGCTGCACCCCGGTGCAGGTGTTCTCCAAGGTGGTTCTGCCCCTGTCCATGCCCGGTATTCTGTCCGGCATCACCATGGTGTTCGTTCCAGCAGTGTCTACTTTCTATATTTCCCAAAAGCTGGGCGGCACAGACACCATGCTCATCGGCGACGTCATCGAGCGGCAGTTCAAATCTGCCGGCAACCCCAATCTGGGTGCTGCGCTGAGCCTTGTGCTTATGCTTCTGGTGTTTATCTGTACCGGCATTATGAACCGCTTCGGCTCTGACGAGGAAGGCGGTGTGCTGGTATGAAAAAGACCAACCGCATCTTCACGGTGCTGATCTTTATTTTTCTGTATATCCCCATGGCGGTGCTGATCTTAGGCTCTTTCAATACCGGCAAGAATCTGGCGGTATTTGAGGGTTTTACACTGAATCAGTACGCAGAGCTATTCCGGGATAAAGACCTTTTGGCGCTGTTGGGCAATTCCCTGCTCATCGCCTTTTTGTCCACCGGTATCGCCACCGCTTTCGGCACATTTGCGGCTGTAGGTATCTATAACCTGAAACCCAAAATGCGTAAAGCGGTCATGACCCTGACCAATATCCCCATGACCAATCCGGATATTGTCACCGGTATCTCCCTTTCCCTGCTGTTTGTGTTTATCGGCACGGGCATGCTGGGACAAAAGCAAAGCCTGAACTTCGGCACGCTGCTCATCGCCCACATCACCTTCAATCTCCCCTATGTGATTTTGAATGTGATGCCCAAGCTGCAGCAGATGAATCCGGCGCTGCAGGATGCGGCCATGGACTTGGGCTGCAACCGTTTTCAAGCCTTTTTCAAGGTCACTGTCCACGAGATCATGCCCGGTATCGTATCCGGCGCCATCATGGCATTTACCATGAGTCTGGACGATTTTGTGATCAGCTACTTCGTCACCGGCTCTGAATTTGTGACCTTGCCGGTAAAGATCTATTCCTTTACCAAAAAGCCCATCCACCCCAAGATCTACGCCATGTTCACACTGTTGTTCCTGCTGATCTTTGTGCTGATGGTGGGCATGAATCTGCTGCAGATGCGTGCTGACAAGCCGAAAGCCAAGAAAACCAGCAGCAAGGCAATGCAGACCTTTAAGCGTGTAGGCGCTATCGCCTGCGTGGTGATCTTGCTGGCAGGCAGTGTGTTCCTCATCGCCAACACCCGGCAGGAAGCAATCACCCTGAACGTGATGAACTGGGGTCAGAACATTGCCGACGGCAGTGACGGCACGCTGGACATCATCGCCGCCTTTGAGGAGGCTTACCCCCACATCGATGTAAACTACTCCGAATATGCCTCCAACGAGGAGCTGTATTCCAAGCTGTCCACCGGCGGTCTGGTGGTGGATCTGATCATCCCCTCGGACTATATGATCGCCCGTATGATCAGCGAGGATATGCTGCTGGAGCTGAACTTCGACAACATTCCCAACTATAAAAACGTGCTGGAAAGCTACAAAAACCAGGCATACGACCCGGATAACAAATACTCCGTGCCTTACACTTGGGGTACTGTGGGCATTATCTACAACAGTCAGTATGTAGACGAAGCAGATGTCACCGGCTGGGAACTGCTGTGGAACGAAAAGTATGCCGGTCAGATCCTGATGTTTGATAACTCCCGGGATGCCTTCGGTATTGCCCAGTATATGCTGGGAATCGATGTGAATACCACAGACAAGGCAGAGCTTCAGCAGTGCGCAGATGCGCTGGCACAGCAAAGACCCTTGGTGCAGCAATATGTGATGGATCAGGTCTACGCCAAAATGGAGGAGGGCAACGCATGGATCGCCCCCTACTATGCCGGCGATGCCATGATGATGATGGATAACAACGAGGATCTGCGGTTCTATCTGCCGGAAACACAGACATTCAATCTGTTTATTGATGCTATGTGTATTCCCAACTGCGCAGAAAACAAGGAAGCGGCAGAGTTGTTCATCGACTTTATGTGTCAGCCGGAGATCTCCGGCGCAAATATGGACTATATCTGCTACGGCTCTCCCATTGACGGCGCAACCGAATATATGGAGGAATACCTGGCAGAAAGCGAAGTCATCTACCCCCCGGCAGAAGTGCTGGAGCGTGGCAGAAGCTACGGTTTCCTGCCCGAGGATATTACCCGGTATGTGGAAAATCTGTTCCTGCAAGTCCGACTGAACTAAATAAGAATCCCCGGCAGGTCAAACCTGCCGGGGATATTTTTACTGCAGATGGGATTCGTTAATGAGGATATGCACATCGTCCAGCTGTTTCTGGGAAACAGTAGTGGGTGCGTCCATCATCAGATCCTGCGCTGTCTTGTTCATGGGGAAGGTGATGATCTCACGGATAGATTCCTCGCCGCACAGCAGCATCACGATCCGGTCGATGCCGGGAGCTGCGCCTGCATGGGGCGGTGCGCCGTAGGTAAAAGCGTTGTACATTGCCGGGAACTTGGCTTTCACATCCTCCTCGCCTAAGCCCACCATGCGGAATGCCTCCACCATGATCTCGGGATCATGGTTACGGACCGCACCGGAAGCGGACTCATAGCCATTGACAACCAGATCATACTGGTTGGCATTGATCGCCAGCAACTTTTCGTTGTCGCCCTCGGCATCCAGCAGTGCCTGCTTGCCGCCCTGGGGCATAGAGAAGGGATTGTGACAGAACTCCAGCTCGCCGGACTCCTCGCCCATTTCGTACATGGGGAAGTCCACGATCCAGCACATTGCATACTGCTCCTCGTCGAAGTGACCGGGAACACGGCGACCCAACATGGTGCGCACCACGCCGGCGGTCTTTTGCGCCGCAGACTTTTTCTGAGATGCTGCCATGCACACAAAGCTGCCGGGCTTCAGCGCCAGCTTTTCGGTCAGCGCCTGGGTATAGTCCGTCAGGAACTTGGAAACACCGCCGGTGAGCTGACCGTTTTCGTCAACCTTCACCCAGCAGACCTTATTGCCGGTCTGTACTTCCACATCCACCAGCAGCTTGTCGATCCACTTACGGCCCTCATTGAAATCATGCACTGCCACA
>JAZSQH010000018.1:0-28171 GCA_045537865.1 Faecousia sp.
AAAGATCCGGAGCCGCTTCAGAGGGACAGAACATACCGCTATAAGCATGTTCCGGATGATATGCTTCGTGCGCTGGATGAGATTTCAGAGCGCAATCAGCGCCGCTTGCCGCCTCCCACTGTGAATTTTAAGGGTATTGTAGGCAAAGAGCCTTATCCCGTAACACGCAAGGCTACAGAACTGATCAGAACGCTGGTACTGCGTGGTATTGAGCGTCTGAAAAATCTGTTCCGTGGCAATAAATCCAGATCTGAGGTCGTGGCAACGTTTTTGGCGATTCTGGAACTATGTAAAAATAATTCGGTATCCTTAGAGGACGATGATATGGGTGAGGATCCCAACGTTCGATTAATCAAAGAGCCGGAAGAAATTGTGGAGGAAGCTTAATGGAACTAACAGATTTGCAAAGAGCCATTGAGGCGGTTTTGTTTGCCGCTGGCGAACCGGTTTCGTTGGCTCGTTTGGCAGCGACATTTGAGACGGATGAGTCTGAAGTGGCAGCAGCCGTAAATTCTCTGGCGGATGACTTTGCTTTTAATCGCCGAGGCGTACGTATTGTAAAGCTGGAGAAGGAATATCAGATGGTTTCCTCCGGCGAAATGGCGGAATATGTCACAAAGGCACTGGAGACCAGAAAACCGCCCCGGCTGTCTGCCTCCCAACTGGAGACCCTTACCATTGTAGCTTATTATCAACCGGCTACAAAGGCTATGGTAGAACAAATCCGTGGTGTGGACAGCTCTTATTCCGTATCTGCTTTGCTGAATAAGAAGCTGATTGAGGAGGCAGGCAGATTAAATGTTCCCGGTCGCCCCATTCTATACAAAACGACACCTGATTTTCTGCGTACGTTTGGTATGAGCTCTCTTGAGGAGCTTCCCGCTATCGAGAAAATCGATTTTGGCGAGCCCATGATTCAGGAGACAATTGAGGGCATGGCGGAACAGCATGAGCAAGCTGCGCCTGCAGAGGTGGAACAATGATCGGTTGGCTGATCGCCTTGGGACTTCTGATCGTCTTGCTTGCTTTGCCGGTGGGTATCGTTCTGCAATATGACACAGACGGTGGAGGTGCTGTTCTGGTGGTCGGACCTTGCAGATTCAGCCTTTATCCCAAAACCGATAAGCGGTCAAAAAAGAAGCAGACAAAGAAGGGAACACCAAAACAGAAGTCGGGCAGCACAACTTCCGGCGGGCCGATTACAGATTTTCTGCCGCTGCTGCAAGTTGTATTGGATCTGCTGAAAGATTTCAAAAAGAAGCTATGCATTTCCTATTTGCAGTTAAAACTGACTCTTGCCGACCATGATCCCAGTGATTTAGCAATCAAGTACGGAAAGGCATGGGCGGTTGTGGGCAGTTTATTACCTTTGCTGGAAAGCGCATTTACCATCCGCAAGCGTGATGTGGATGTTGGGTGTGATTTTTGCGCAGAGGTGACCCGCATCACAGCGAAGGCATATTTGAAGGTTTCTGTTGCTGACGTGCTGTGGCTGGCAGGAAAATATGGTATTCAAGCTATCACAAAGTATTATAAAATCATGAATAATAGAAAAGGCGGTGCTGAGATATGAGCCAGAATCTTCCCAATATGTTAGACAATACTATCGCAAAGATCCGTGAAATGGTAGATGCCAATACTGTGGTGGGCGAAACGATCGTCACTCAGGACGGTGTTACGATTATTCCGATCTCTAAGGTGAGCATCGGTGTCGGCGGCGGCGGATCTGATTTTGCTTCTAAGAACCCCAATAGCAAAGAAAATCCTTTTGGCGGTGGAGTTGGCGCCGGTGTTAAGATCACTCCTGTTGCATTTTTAGTAATCAAAGAGGGCAGTGTTCGTATGCTGCCAGTTGCTATGCCTGCCAATACCACCGCAGATCGTCTGGTGGAAATGGTGCCGGACACACTGGATAAGATTGCGGCCTTCGTGGATTCCCGTACTGCCAATAAAGCTGAATAATATATATTATCCCGGGGAAATTAACCTGGGGTGATTAATGTGAAACGATTATTTGCCGGGATGGCAGCTGCATTGCTGGCTGCTGTCCTGGCTTTTTCAAATCCGGTTTGCGCCGTTACTGCTCATAATGCTATTTTACTGGATGCGCAAACCGGACGTGTTCTATATGAAAAGCAGGCAGATCAGCGTGGCCTCATTGCAAGCACCACAAAGATCATGACTGCCTTGATTATTTGCGAGCAGTGCAATGTACTGGATCGCATGCGCATTCCCAAGGAGGCTGTGGGCATCGAGGGGTCGTCCATGTATCTGAAAGAGGGCGAGATCCTTACGATTCAGGAGCTTCTATATGGTCTTATGCTCCATAGCGGAAACGATGCTGCCGTAGCGCTGGCGATCTATTGCGGCGGAACGGTAGAGGGCTTTGCACAGCTGATGAATGACAAGGCACGAAGCCTGGGTATGACATCCACCCATTTTGAAAACCCAAATGGGTTAGATAGTCCCGGCCATTATTCCACTGCCCGTGATATGGCCATTCTTGCTGCCTATGCTATGAACAATCCGATATTTGCCCAGACTGTGTCTACAAAAACGGTGAAGGCAGGCGGTCGCTACCTGACCAATCATAACAAACTGTTATGGCGAGCAGAGGGCGTAGATGGGGTTAAGACCGGTTATACCAAAGCGGCAGGCAGAATACTGGTTACCAGCGCAGTGCGCCAGGGGAGACGCCTGGTCGCTGTGACCATGAACGACCCGAATGATTGGAAAGACCATACCGACCTATATAATATGGGGTTTGATAGATATCGTGCGGTAACTATTGTTACAGCAGGACAGTGTGTTGGTTATGCCGATGTTGCCGGTGGCATGGAAGGGTTTGTAGCGCTGATTGCGTCGGAGGACTTTATTTATGCCCTTGCAGATGATGAAACTGTTCAGATCGTGCTGCAGCCCCCGGGGTTCGTTTATGCGCCTGCGGTTGAGGGGCAAGATGCTGGGTTTGCGTATATCTGCATTGACGGTAAATCTGTTGGTAAAGTGGCATTAAAATTTGGTGATACAGTAGAACAACTTTCGCAGAAAGAACCCAGCTTGTGGGACAAGTTGTTTGGAGGATAACGATGGCGGATAGAATTCAAAAAATATTGGCAGCTCGTGGCGTAGCTTCCAGAAGAAAATGTGAGGAGCTGATTCTCCAGGGCAGAGTAACGTGTAACGGAGCGCTATGCGCCTTAGGCGATTGCGCCGATCCGGATACGGATACGATTTTTTTGGACGGGAAACCCATCCCGTCCAAGCCGGTACATATTTATATCATGCTGCACAAACCCCGTGGCTATGTCACCACTTTGCATGATGAAAAGGGCAGGAAAAATGCAGCTATGTTGGTATCAGACTGCGGTCAGCGTGTTTATCCGGTGGGTCGTTTGGATATGGATTCTGAAGGCTTGCTGCTGTTAACCAATGACGGCGATTTTGCCTATAGTATGATGCACCCAAAACATGAAGTGGACAAAACCTATATGGTAACGGTTAAGGGATATTCTGACCAGTGCCTGGAAAAACTGAAAAGACCCATCGTTTTGGATGGCTATAAGATTCGTCCGCCGCAGGTGGAGCTTGTTAGGGATTTGGAGGGCGGTAAAGCGTTGTTGTGTGTCACCATCCACGAGGGACGCAATAGACAAGTCAGACGCATGTGTGCGGCTGCGGGCATGGCAGTCCAGAGGCTGGTGCGAGTTGCAGAAGGCGCATTGTGCCTTGGAGATCTGCCCTCCGGCAAATGGCGGTATCTGACCGATTCGGAAATCAAAAGTATTCTATAACCATATGCAATTTATGCAAGATTACTTGCAAAAACCTATGCATTCTGCTATTATACTTAGTAGAATATAATTAGGAGATGAGGATCAGATATGAACGTGGATCTGTTTAGCATTTTGCAGCAAAAGGCGCCTACTTTCTCCAAGGGTCAGCGACTGCTTGCAAGATATATTACGGAAGCTTATGACAAGGCTGCATTTATGACAGCTAATCGCCTGGGCAACGCTGTTGGTGTGTCTGAATCGACGGTGGTGCGTTTTGCAGTGGATCTGGGTTATGACGGTTATCCCAGCATGCAAAAGGCAATGCAGGAGATGGTGCTGAACCGGCTGACCTCTGTTCAGCGTATTGAGGTTACGAATGACCGAATTGGCAACCAGGATGTGGTTGCTTCTGTGCTGCAATCGGATATTGACAAACTGCGTCAGACTTCTGATATGGTGGACAGAGATTCATTCCGCCGTGCGGTGGATGCCATTCTGCACGGAAAGCGCATTTATGTACTTGGCTGTCGATCTGTTGCGCCCTTGGCCAGCTTTTTAGGCTATTATCTGAATCTGATGTTTAATAATGTCCATATCGTGACTGCTTCCGGTGCCAGTGAAATGTTTGAGAAGTTGATTGGCATCAACGCTGACGACGTTGTGATCGGCTTTAGCTTTCCACGCTATTCCGCTGCAACAGTAAAGGGCGCGCAGTATTGCCGTACCACCGGAGCTACTGTTGTGGGCATTACGGACAGTATGCTTTCACCCCTTGGTCAGCACTGTGATCATGTGCTGCTTGCCAAGAGTGACATGGTATCCCTGGTGGATTCTCTGGTTGCGCCCTTGAGCCTAATCAATGCTCTTATCGTTGCGCTTGCAACCGGACGGGAGCATATTTTGAGCAAGACATTTGATGCTCTGGAGCGTGTATGGGAAGAGTATAACGTATATGAAAAGAGAGCTGACAACACCAATGTATGACGGTATTGTGATCGGCGGCGGTGCTGCGGGTATGTTCGCGGCGATTATAGCGGCGCATAATGGTGACAATGTTTTGCTGATTGAAAGAAATCACCGGCTGGGCAAAAAGTTGCTCATAACGGGCAAGGGACGTTGTAATGTTACAAATCACTGCAGCGCAGAGGAGATTTTGCAGAATATACCGCGCAATAATCGGTTTCTTTATAGCGCTGTCAATGCGTTTCCACCGCAAAAAGTCATGGATTTCTTTGAAGCAAGAGGCTGTTCGCTGAAAACAGAGCGGGGCAATCGGGTGTTTCCAGTGTCTGACAAGTCATTTGACATATTAAATTGTCTGGAAGGCGCTTTGTCGGAGTGCGGCGTTTCCATTATGGAAGGTCGTGTTCAGTCTGTTTTGACAGAAAATGGCGCTGTTAAAGGTGTTAAAACAGAAAATGATACCATTGATTCCAAATGGGTTATTCTTGCCACCGGCGGTGTTTCTTATCCTGCAACCGGCTCTACCGGCGATGGCTATGCCATTGCGGAACAATTAGGCCATGAAATCGTTGAACCCCAGGGCTCGTTAGTGCCACTGGAGGAGGATGGCGACATCTGCAAAAGCATGCAAGGTCTTAGCCTGCGTAATGTAAGCGTGCGGCTAGTAGATGGAAGAGGAAAAGCGCTGTACAAAGATTTCGGTGAGCTTTTGTTCACACATTTTGGTGTCTCCGGGCCGACTGTTCTCAGTGCCAGCGCACATATAAAAGGGGATGGATGCAAACTGCTGATTGACCTGAAGCCGGCGCTGGATGAGAAAAAACTGAACGAACGTCTGCTGCGTGACTTGAGCACATATCGTAACCGCACCATGGAAAATGCGCTGACGGATCTGTTACCTCGTTCTATGATACCGGTGTTGCTGGAATTATCCGACATTCCCGGCGATCTGCAGGCAAATTCCCTGAAAAAAGAACAGCGAGCAAAATTATTATATGTTTTAAAGAATTTTCCGGTTGCAATCGCAGGAAAAAGACCGGTTGCGGAAGCGATCATTACATCCGGCGGAGTGAAGGTTAAACAGATCGACCCAAAGACGATGGAATCGAAACTGGTCAGCGGTTTGTTCTTTGCCGGTGAGATCATTGATTGTGATGCCTATACCGGCGGATTTAACCTGCAGATCGCATGGTCTACGGCTTATGCAGCGGCAATGGGAACGAAAACTTTGATTGACAAACAAGTGCCGTTGTAATAAAATAAAACAAGATATCAAACACAGATATAATGATATTTGGAGGAATACAGAATGTACGAAAAATTGGTTTCTTATGCCGCAAAACAGCTGGAGCTGAACGCAGACGAGATTACCAGAGACAGCACCTTTGAGGCGCTGGGTATCGACTCTCTTGACATCGTTGAGATGATCATGGATCTGGAGTCCGAACTGGGTGTCGAGCTGGATATGGAGGATCAGAAGATCGCAACATTCGGCGAGCTGGCTGACTTCATCGAAGCAAAACTGAATTAAGTTATAAAACCTTGTTGTAGCAGACCGGCTTATAACAAGGTCGCACTAGTTGGGGAGATAGCGGTGCCCTGTTACCCGCAATCCGCTATAGCGGGGATGAATTCCCATACGCGGGCAAGCTTTGAGTGCCGTCCGGACTTTGTAAGCGGCGTTGAAGGAACGGTCTTGCGCAACGGGATCCCGTGAACCATGTCAGGTGGGGAACCAAGCAGCATTAAGCGGATATTCTCGTGTGCCGCAGGGTTGCTGTTCCCGAGTTGGCTGCATGGATACCGGGCATTCGGCTTGTTCAGATTTGGGTGTGCGATCTTGTTATGAGCCGGTCTATATTTTGGAGGATGTTATGTATCAAGCGCTGTATAGAAAATATAGACCCCAGACATTTGATGATGTTGTGGGGCAGTTGGCGGTTACCCAAACGCTGAAAACACAATTAGCAAGTGGGAAACTCAGCCATGCATACCTGTTCACCGGCTCTCGGGGAACGGGTAAGACCAGCAGCGCAAAAATTCTTGCGAAAGCGGTCAACTGTGAAAATCCCCAAGGCGGAAATCCTTGTAACTGCTGTCCCAGCTGCCGGGCAATCGATTCCGGCTCCTGCATGGATGTTTTGGAGATCGATGCTGCTTCCAATAACGGCGTAGACAATGTCCGTGATTTGCGTGATGATGCCATTTATACACCGTCGCAGGTAAAAATGCGTGTGTATATTATTGATGAGGTTCACATGCTTTCCATCTCGGCTTTCAATGCGCTTTTGAAGATCATTGAGGAGCCGCCGGAGCATTTGCTGTTTATATTGGCGACAACGGAACTGCACAAAGTGCCGGCTACCATTCTTTCCAGATGCCAGCGCTTTTCTTTCCGACGGATCAGCCAGGAAGATATTGCTGCCCGTCTGCAGTTCGTTGCCTATCAGGAAAATATTGACCTGGATGACTCCGCTGCCAGAGTGCTTGCTCGTCTTGCCGACGGCGGCATGCGTGACGGCTTGAGCTTGCTGGATCAGTGTGCTTCTGCCACAGCCGGCGAGATCAATGCAGAACGGGTTTATGCATGCTTGGGCATTGCGGGTATTCAGCAGTGCGGCAAGCTTATGGCAGCAGTGGCTGCTAAGAATACATCCGAAGCGCTTGCCATTATGAACAGCTTGTATGCAGAAGGCAAGGATATGGGCGCGCTTCTGGATGAAATGGCATGCCTGACACGGGATCTTATGGTGCTGAAAACCGGAGCGAAGCAAGGTATCAGCATGTTGTCCGGTGTATCTACAGAACAAGAAACTGTCGCACTGTCTGAGCGTTTTTCCTTTGGTGAACTGGTTCGCATGCTGAATCTGCTTCAGAGCACAATGGCTGGTTTTACAAGAAGCAGCAGCCGCAGATTGGATGCAGAACTGTGTATGATCAATCTGTGTCAGCCGGAACTGGATTCTGACATGGAGGCGGTGTTGGCAAGACTGACTCGCTTGGAGGAGCAGATCGTAAGCGGCATTCCCGTTTGCGTCAAAACAGAGACTGCAAGTGCGCCTGAGGTGCAGCAGGAGCGTGTCCAGCCGGTGCAGGAGACTCTGCAGGTTACGGTGGACGAACCGGTGGTAGCGGATGAGGCGCCCATCGGCTTCTGGACAGACATTGCTGCGGCAATCCGTAAGGAAATCAATTCTCCGGTGTCGGGTTTCTTTGTGACAACACCCAATGCGCCGGTCAGAGGTATATTAGCTGGGGATAAGCTGATTTTGGCTTGTAACAGCAGTTTCGTCGTAAATATGGTAAATAAGCCGGATATTTTGGAACTTGTTGCCCGTAAGGCGTCCGCAAAGCTTGGCAGACCGCTGCATGTTGTGGTTACGGATGATGCTGAGCTGGATCAAAAGAATGAACAGATGGAGCAACTGCTGGATTTCGGCAGAGCTCACGGCGATATTGTGAAAATCAGAGATTCGGAATAAGGAGAGTTCAACTATGGCAAAGGGTGGATTTCGTGGCATGCCCGGTGGTATGAATCAGGCAGCTATGATCAAGCAGGCACAGAAAATGCAGCAGGAAATGCTGCGTATGCAAGAGGAAATGGAAAACAAGACCTACACGGCTACTGCCGGCGGTGGTGTTGTTGAAGCAACTGTCAACGGCAAGCACGAGTTGCAGGCGTTGGTCATTGACCCGGAGGCAGTCGATCCTGATGATGTGGAAATGCTGCAGGACATGGTGATTGCAGCGGTTAACGAAGCAATGCGTGCTGCGGATACGGATTCTGCGAATAATATGTCCCGGCTCACCGGTGGACTGAATTTGGGTGGCTTGTTCTAAGGAGGCATTATGCATTACTTTCCCGCTGCTTTGCAGGAACTTGCTGACCAGTTTGCCCGTCTGCCCGGTGTAGGCGGAAAGACTGCGCAGCGCCTTGCATTTCATGTACTTTCGTTACCGTTGGAGGATGCACAGGCATTTGCAAATGCCATTGTCGAAGCTAAGAACACAGTGCATACTTGTCCGGTATGTCAAAATTTGACGGATCGGCAGCTTTGTCCTATTTGTGATGATACGACCCGTGACAGAGGCTTGATTTGCGTAGTTGCTGAACCGAGAGATGTGATCGCCATGGAGCGTTCCAGAGAGTTTATGGGCGTTTATCATGTGTTGCACGGGGTAATTTCTCCGCTGAATCACGTGACCCAGGATGACATTCGCATCAAGGAACTGTTGGCTCGAGTTGCCCAGGGTGGTGTCCGTGAGGTGATCATGGCGACGAACCCGGATACAGAGGGTGAGGCGACGGCTATGTATATTTCCCGGCTGTTGCGCCCAATGGAAGTGAAAGTGACGCGGCTGGCATACGGTGTTCCGGTAGGAAGCCAGTTGGAATATGCTGACGAGGTTACACTTTCCCGTGCCCTTGAGGGACGGCAAGAAATATAAAAAAGCACCCGTGTTTCGTTTTGAAACACGGGTGTATTATTATAGATCCAATTTCAGGTCGTTTTCTTTGATCCAACCGATTTTGCGAAGAATCAAACTGAATGCCCAGCTGAGAATTGCAGGCAATACAAAACAAATCAAAACGAGACCTATCCAATCCATGGCAGTAATAGCGGATTTTGTGCCGACTGCAATATCGTTGAGCCAACCGGTATATACGCCAATCTGACCAACCAAGCCGCAGGTACCCATGCCGGAGGATACGGCAGAACCGTTCATTTCCAGCTTAAATAGGCATGTTGCAAGAGGACCGGTGATGGCAGATGCCAGTGTGGGAGGAATCCATATTCTGGGATTCTTAACAATATTGGGCATTTGCAGCATGCTGGTGCCAATGCCTTGTGCCACAAGACCACCCCAACGATTTTCGCGGAAACTCATAACGGCGAAACCTACCATCTGTGCGCAGCAACCGGCTACAGCGGCGCCACCGGCGAGGCCGGTCAGACCGAGAGCGGCGCAGATGGCTGCTGAGCTGGTCGGCAAAGTCAGTGCAATACCAATGATCACGGATACCAGGATGCCCATAATAAAAGGTTGCTGCAGTGTTGCCCACTTTACGGCATCGCCCACGGCACTGGCGGCTGCACCAATGGGTGCTGCGACCAGGGCAGCGAAACCGATGCCAATCAACACCGTAACAATCGGCGTGACAAGTATATCGATTTTGGTTTCCTTAGATACCAGTTTGCCACATTCAGATGCCAAGATAGCCACAAAGTAAACGGCCAAAGGACCGCCTGCACCGCCCATAGCGTTTGCAGCGAAGCCAACGGGTATCAAAGAAAATAGTACAAGGGAAGGGCAGTGCAGCGCAAAACCGATTGCAACCGCAATGCCGGGTCCTACCATGGCAGATGCAAGACCGCCGATGGTGTATGTAGCTGCGCCCTCGCCCTTACCGATGGTTGCGATAACAGCGTTCAGAAAACCGATATTGAATTGCTGGCCGATTGTGTTCAGGATCGTTCCGATCAATAATGTACAAAAAAGACCTTGCGCCATAGCGCCCAATGCATCAATACCATACCGTTTACCAGAAAAAATGATGTCTTTTTTCTGGAGAAATGCACGGATCTTGCCCATTACAGTCATCTTCTTTCTGCTAATTTAATTACAGTTTGGAATAAGTCTTGTCCAGGAATTTTTGCTTGTTAACTACCGCTCTTTTGTGTGTGCCTTCGCCGATCTTACCGGATTCATCATAAGCGCTGACTTCAAATGTGATAATATTCTTGTCTACCTCGGTGACGATGGCTTCTGCCCGTACTTCGTGTCCCACCGGGGTAGCGGAAATATGCTGCACGCAGAGCTCGATGCCTACCGTGGTCTTTTCCTCCGGAATTTCAGCGCTGATAGCTTCACATGCTGCGCCTTCCATCAAAGCGATCATGCAAGGTGTTGCATATACCAGAAGTTCGCCGGAACCTACCTCCAGTGCGGTGTCCTCCCGTTCTACCATTGTAGAAACGGTACCTTTCATGTCTTTTTCAATTGCCATAAAAATACCCCCTGATTTTGTATTAATATAATCCAGATTAAAATAAATGTCAATGATAAGTGTTGCTATTTCTCGATAATTACAATATAATGTTTTTAATAATTACAAAAAAAGGAGTGACCACTGTGGTTGATGGAAAGTTAAACCTTACAATGCTGTGCGATTTTTATGAGCTGACCATGAGTAATGGTTATTTCGAAAAGGGTTACAAGGATCGTATCTGCTATTTTGATGTGTTTTTCAGACAGTGTCCCGACGGCGGCGGCTTTGCGATTGCTGCCGGTTTGGAGCAGGTAGTGAACTATATCCGTGACTTGCGTTTTGAGCCGGAGGATATTGCATATCTGCGTAGCAGAAATTTATTTTCCGAGAAATTTCTCAAGTATTTGGAAAACTTCCGGTTTACCGGTGATATCTGGGCTGTTCCTGAGGGTACACCCATATTCCCCAAAGAACCGATTATGACCATTCGTGCGCCGGCGATCGAGGCGCAGCTGATCGAAACGTTCATTCTGCTGTCGATCAATCATCAGAGCCTGATTGCAACGAAGGCCAACCGTGTTGTCCGTGCCGCAGGTGGCAGAACGGTTTTGGAATTCGGCTCTCGCCGTGCGCAGGGCGCAGATGCAGCGATTCTGGGCGCTCGAGCAGCCTATATCGGCGGTTGTAATGGTACAGCTTGTACTATCTCCGATCAGATGTTTGGCGTCTATGCAGGCGGCACCATGGCTCACGCATGGGTGCAGATGTTCGACAGTGAGTACGAGGCATTTAAGGCTTATTGTGAGCTGTATCCCAATAACGCAACACTGTTGGTGGACACTTATAATACGCTCAAATCCGGTGTTCCCAACGCGATCCGGGTATTTAATGAGGTTTTGAAACCCAAGGGCATTACCAAGTGTGGTATTCGCCTGGATTCCGGCGATATTGCCTATCTGTCCCGTAAGGCACGAAAAATGCTGGACGATGCCGGTTGGACTGAATGTCAGATCTCTGCATCGAATTCTTTGGATGAATATATTATTCAGGGACTTCTGCGGCAGGGCGCACAGATCGATATGTTTGGCGTTGGTGAGCGGCTGATCACGGCAAAGAGCGAACCGGTCTTTGGCGGTGTGTACAAGCTGGCGGCGGTTGAGGATGAGGCCGGGAATATCATTCCCAAGATCAAGATATCCGAGAATACCGGCAAGATCACCAATCCCCATTTTAAGAAGCTGTACCGATTCTACGGCAATGATACCGGCAAGGCGATTGCCGACTATATTTGCTTACACAACGAAACTGTGGATGATTCCGGTGAAATGGAAATTTTTGATCCGGAAGCAACCTGGAAAACGAAGGTTGTTTATGATTTCACCGCAAAGGAATTGATGGTGCCTATTTTTTGCAACGGCGAACTGGTCTATCAATGTCCCGAGCTGGATGCAGTAAGAGCATATTGTTTGGAGCAGGTAGATTCTCTTTGGGACGAAGTGAAGCGATTCGACAATCCTCACTCCTATTATGTTGATCTTTCAAAGAAACTTTGGGACATCAAGCATCAGCTGCTGAAAGAAAAGGGCAACTAATTTAAAGAAAAGTAGGTTTACAGTATGCAGTATTTTCTTGATACGACGGAAACCATTGTAAGCGGTGTTGGTTTTGCGCATTTTGGAACTATTCACCTGATCTGGCTCTTTTTCTTTGTTCTGGTAACTGCGATCTGCTGTGTGTGGTATAAAAAACAAGATCAGTCCGGCAGAGAGCGAGCAAGAAAGCGAATTGCCATCCTGCTGGTGGCGGACGAATTGTTTAAGGTTGTCTGTCTGCTGATTGGCGGCAGATACCGTGCAAGTTACTTGCCGCTGCACCTTTGCAGTATCAATATATTCCTGATTGCGATCCATGCATGGCGCCCCTCTAAGATTCTGGGAGGTTATCTGTATACAGTGGGAATCCCGGGCGCTATGGCAGCCCTGCTGTTTCCAAGCTGGACAAGCCTGCCGTTGGAGAATTTCATGCATATGCATAGCTTTACGGTCCATATTCTGTTGGCTATGTACCCGATCATACTGCTGTCGGCCGGTGATATCGTTCCGGATGTCAAGCAACTGCACAAGTATCTGCTTTTGCTGGTGGGAATGGCAATTCCTATCTATGGAGTCAACCTGCTGCTGGATACCAATTTCATGTTCCTTATGTCTGCAGATCCCGGAAATCCTCTGTACATTTTCCAGCAGCTTTGGGGCAACCATTTGTATGGTTACCCGGTACTGATCGCCGGTGTTCTGATCGTGATGTATGTGCCGCTTATATTGATTCGAAAACTATGTAAAAAAGAGCTTTGAGATTTTCTCAAAGCTCTTTTTATATTGATTTATATTAGAGTTCCTCGCTGATTGCCAGCAAGAGAATACCGATAATAACAATGCCGATAAAGAGGTAGGTTTTCCAGGAAAGCTTTTCTTTCAGGAAGATACGGGAAAGCAGCAGGGAAATAACACAAACAGAGGAGAGAATAGGGGCAGCAACTGCGTCTACACCGCCAAGAGCATAGACATAAGTAAACTGACCTGCGGTTTCAAACACAGCAGCAAGGATCTTATCTTTACTATCGGTAACAGAACCCAGATTTACCTTCTTGGCTTTCATAAAGATAAACAGAATCAGCGCAAATAAAGCAAATGTCAATTCATAACTTGTATTTGCTACAGCCTCGATGGTGTCCTCAGTGACATCGATCAACGGGGAATTTGCTACATCCTCGATCAAGAAGAATGCATCATCCAGGAATGTACCAAATGCGTCCATGAACGCATATACAAAGGGCATGCAGAATGCGATAATTGCTAATGTTTTGCCTAATTTTTTCTTTCTTGTAGTCTCTCCGCGGTTTTCCAGGATGCTGACACCAACAACACCGATACCAATAACAGCAACGGAGATCCATGTCAGGATGTGGAAAGTATCCTTCATAATAAGGGCAAACAGAAGCACGCAAATTACACCTGCAGTGTTTTCGATAGGATCAGAGATGGACTCCTCCAAAAAACGCATTCCAAAGTAGGAAAAGGCCATGGAACCGATGTAGAACAGAGAAACAGGCAGGTAGCGGATGATGTTCAAAGGGTTATAATTGATATCCTGCGTCAGCAGAGTGAAAACTGCGTGCGCACCCATAACAATACCGACCCAAACGCAGATTTTCAGGTGAGAGTATTTTTCATTCGGCTGAGCACCTTTTTTGTAAAAGAGTTCTGCAATACCCCACAACAGCGCTGTTGCAATGGAAAAGAACAACCAAGACATGACAATTCCTCCTAATTTATAATTCTATCAGACCAGCATTTACCATTTGCTGGAGGCTCATGAGTATACCAAGCTTTGCATGCGGCCAAGTCAGACCGCCTTGGAAGTACACTGCATAGGGAGGACGGATCGGGCCGTCTGCGGAAAGCTCGATGGATGAACCTTGTACAAATGCGCCCGCCGCCATAATGACCTTGTCGCTGTATCCCGGCATGTCCCAAGGCAGGGGGGTAGCAAAGGAATCCACCGGCGCTGCTGCCTGAATACCCTTACAGAATGCGATCATACCTTCCTCACTCTTGAGTTCCACAGCCTGAATGATATCGTGACGGCTCTCCTGTGCATCGGGAACGCAGCGGAAGCCCAAGGGCTCGTAAAGATTTGCCGCAAACACAGCGCCTTTTTCTGCGCTGGCGACAACGGTGGGCGCAAGGAATAACCCTTGATACAGCGCCGGCATCAGACCCAGATTAGCGCCAACTTCCTGACCCAGTCCGGGTGCAGACAAGCGATATGCGCAGCGGTCTACGCAGTACTGTGTTCCGCAGATATATCCGCCGATGGGGGCGAGTCCGCCACCGGGATTTTTGATCAGAGAGCCAACCACCATATCTGCGCCTACATCAGAGGGCTCGATGGTTTCCACAAATTCGCCGTAACAGTTATCCACCATGCAGATGACGTCCGGTTTAATCTGCTTGATAAAGGCAATCAACTTGCCGATCTGCGTAACGGAGAATGTGGGTCGGGTAGCATAGCCTTTGGAACGTTGAATGGTTACCAGTTTGGTTTTTTCATTGATAGCTGTATGGATACCTTCGTAATCAAATGTGCCGTCCTCCAGCAAATCCACCTGACGATAGGAAACACCGTATTCTTTCAAAGAGCAAGGACTTTCCCGGATGCCGATCACTTCCTGCAGTGTGTCGTAAGGCAGACCAACAGGGGAGAGCAGTTCGTCGCCGGGGAGCAAATTTGCAGACAGCGCTACTGTCAGTGCGTGGGTTCCACAAGTAATTTGGGGACGCACAAGTGCAGCTTCCGTATGAAAAACATCAGCATATACACGCTCCAGATTGTCTCGGCCTACATCATCGTAACCGTAGCCGGTAGTGGCTGCAAAGCATGCGGCAGATACACGGTTTTTTTGCATAGCAGTCAAGACTTTTGCTTGATTGTATTCGGCGATCTGGTCAATAGTATCAAAGCGTTCACGAAGTTTCTCGATGGCTTTTTCGCCGTATGCATAAACTGCGTGGGAAATGCCCATTTCACGGTATAATTCCAATAACTGTTCCATTTATTTTTCCTCTTTCTTAACGGTATCAAATAGCTGATTGGCGATATCGCTCAGTAGTTCTGGGCGGGATACGATCAAACCGGAATCCTCCTCGCCAAGGATCAGGAGCGTATCGCCGGGCTGGATATTAAATAGTTCCCGGGCCTCTTTAGGGATCACGATCTGCCCACGATCACCGACCTTCGCAGTGCCGAAGACTCTGCGAGGTTTTCCTTTGCCAAGGATATGTTTTCCTCCTGCCATAAGTGTCCTCCTGCGTCGTACTTTTCATACTTTTCACACACGAATAGTATAAACAAATCCACCCCGGATGTCAATGCCGGGGTGGATAAAAATGGTTAATTTCTTCTTCTGCGTCCGCTAAAAAGCGCCAGTAAACGTACAAGCTGCGCCAGGGACACGGCAGTTGCGGCGACATAGGTCAGTGCAGCGGCGGTCAAGGTTTTCCGTGCGCCCTTTTGCTCCTCCAGAGAGAGTAGCTCTCCGGATTCAATCGCTTCAAGAGCCCGACGGCTGGCATTGAATTCCACCGGCAGAGTCACAAGCTGAAATACCAGCGAAAGAGCAAAACATCCAATGCCGATATAAATAAATATATCGAATGCACTGCCCAGTGCAGAAAGCACAAGCCCCAATAAAATCAGCGGCATTGCCAAACGAGAGCCGATGTTTGTAATGGGTATGATGGCTGCGCGTAAATGAATAGGCAGATACCGCACTGCATATTGAACTGCATGACCCGCTTCGTGGCAGGCAACACCAATGGCGGAAGTGGATGTGCTGTCATATACATCGTCAGATAATCGTATCACGTTTGATCTGGGGTCATAATGATCGGAAAGTCTGCCTTTGACTCTTTCGATTCGCACACCGGTGACACCGTTGCTGCGCAGCACGCGTTCGGCAGCCTGCGCACCGGTGATTCCACGCCTAGAACGCTGATTTGCATACTTTTGGAATGTTCGGTTTACATGACTGCTTGCCCATAGGGAAAGGATAATACAGGGCAAAACTAAAATAAGGTAGGTCCAGTCGATGCCATAATAGTAGTAGGGCATTATCAGTTCTCCCATCGAAAATCTTTTTCATTATTATAGCCCCAATAAAAACAAAATACAAGCAATAAACTTGTCGTATGAGAAAACTTTACTTTTGGCAGATAGATGTGTATAATAAAACTATCATTTTACTGGAGGAATATATGGGTATTCTATATTGGTTTGAGAGTATTCGCATACCGGTTCTGAATGAATTTATGCTGATGATCACACAGCTTGGTGAGGAAACGGCCTTTTTGGTGGTTGCGCTGATTCTGTTCTGGTGTGTGGATAAGAAAAGTGGATATTATACCATGGCAGTTGGTTTTATCGGTACAGTGGCCAATCAGTTTATGAAGCTGTTGTTCCGGGTGCCTCGCCCTTGGGTGCTGGATGAAAAGTTTACGATTCTGGAGCAAGCCCGAGAGGCAGCCTCCGGTTATAGCTTTCCCAGCGGTCATACGCAAAATGCGGTCGGTACATTCAGTGTTGTGGCTCGTGTTGTAAAACATAAATGGCTCAAGATCGCAGCCATTGCCGTTGCAGTTTTGGTGCCGATCTCAAGAATGTATATTGGTGTACATACCCCGCAGGATGTGGTGGTGGCAGCTGCTATCGCTATTGCATTGGTTTTTGTTTTGAGACCCATCATTTATAGCAAAAATGAGAGAAATATTCCTATTTTGCTTGGGGTTATGATTGCTATGTCTGTAGCCTTTTTGTGCTATGTGGAACTTTATCCGTTTCCTGCAGATATCGATGTGCACAATCTGGAATCCGGCACCAAAAATGCCTATACACTGTTAGGCTCCTTGGTTGGCTTGCTGATCGTGTATATTGTGGATACAAAATGGTTAAATTTCTCTACAAAAGCCGTTTGGTGGGTGCAGATCCAAAAGGTTGCTGTGGGACTGTTGCTGGTGCTGCTGGTGAAAAGCGGCTTGAAAGACCCCCTGAACCTTCTGTTGGGTGAGTCCCTTGGCAGAGCGGCACGTTATTGCGTGATCGTGCTGACTGCCGGCATTATATGGCCAATCTCTTTTCGGTTTTTTCAAAAGTTGGAAAATAAGGTGAAGTAAATGCCAGTTGTTTTATTCCTCGTTATCTCGATTATTCTTTTGCTTTCTGTCAGTGGTGTATATGTATTTATTGTAGGTTGTGTTAGAAAGAAAGAACTGTCATGGCTGATCGAGGATGAAATTAAGAAAACACCATACGGAAAATATTATCAGCACATCGTGGATTCCCATATGTGGCTGATCGAGCATAAAGCGGAAGATGTATATATTGAAAGCAAGGACGGCTTGAAGCTGCATGGTCTGTGGGTACCGGCAAAAAATGCCAAGGGAACGGTTTTATTCGCCCACGGATACCGAAGTACAATGTTGGTGGACTTTGGACTTGCCTTTGCTCTGTATCACGATTATGGAATGAATCTGCTGATTCCGGATCAAAGAAGCCACGGGCAAAGTGAAGGAAAGATCATTACATTCGGCGTGAAGGAATCGGATGATATGCGCCGCTGGATCGATTTTCACAATGCGCAATATGGTTCGATGCCAATGCTGCTTAGCGGACTTTCTATGGGCGCATCTACTATGCTGTATTTAGCTGACCAGATACTACCTGAAAATGTTAAGGGAATCATCGCAGATTGCGGCTTTACATCTCCCAAGGAGATTTTGTCCAGCGTATTTCAGAAAGTGACCCATCTGCCTGCCGCTCCCACATTGCTTGTTACTGATCTGGTAGCGCGCTTGGTAGCCGGTTTCAGTTTGTCCGAAAAGGATACTCGCAAAATTCTGCGTTACAATCGCCTGCCAATCATCATGGTGCATGGTATGGATGACTCATTTGTTCCCTGCAAAATGACGGAGGAGGGCTTTGCGGTCTGCAGCGGCGAGAAACAGCTTTTTATGGTGGATGGCGCAGAACATGGCGTTAGCTTTATTGTGGAGCGCAAGCGATACACGGAGCTTGTATTGGCTTTTTTGAATAAGTATATTCGTTAGAGATAGAAAGGGAATTACTATGCAGACGATCAATGTTAAACGGTTAAAGGAAAATGCGATTCTGCCCCGGTATGGATCTGCAGCTGCGGCAGGCGCTGATTTGCACGCATGCCTGAATGAAACGATTACGATCCAACCCGGTGAAACGGCTTTTGTGCCTACAGGTTTGGCAATGGAAATTCCTTATGGATATGCAGGCCTAATTTATGCCCGCAGCGGTTTGGCATGCAAACAAGGATTAGCGCCGGCAAATAAAGTCGGTGTGATCGACAGCGATTATCGTGGCGAGTTTATTGTGGCACTGCATAACCACGGCAAGGAAGCCAAGCAGGTCGCCCCAGGCGACCGTATTGCCCAGTTGGTAATCACACCGGTTCTGATGCCCCAGTATGCGGAGGTCAAGGAACTCTCAGATACGGAAAGAGCAGCCGGTGGTTTTGGCTCTACCGGCAAATAAATCTACTTAAAAAACGGATGGAGCTGCGTAGCGCAGTTCCATCCGTTTTTTATCAATAGAATAGCAGGTCAGAATATGTGGGGTAGGGCCAATAGCTTTTTGCAGTTAGCTTTTCCAGGAAATCAGCATCCTTGCGAACAGCCTGCATGCCGGGAACGATAACGTCGCAGTAGTATTGCGCCGCTTCGGCGCTATCAGCAGGCACTTGCTTGAGCTGTGCATACAGACCCTCGGTTTTTTCGTAAAGCGAGTCACAGCGCTCAGAAATACGCTGTACAAGTGATGTTTCCGCAACTGCCTTTATGGCGGCAGAAGCGCTCCGCTTACGGTTGACGCTCTGGGCAAGATCAGAGGAATATGTCATAGCAGCAGGCAGAATCTGATGCATGACCATATCCACCATTGTTCTGGCTTCAATGTTGATCAGCTTGTTGTAGGTTTGCAGATGGATCTCATAACGAGCCCGGAATTCAGATTCGGTGAATATGCCGTGCCGCGTGACAAGATCAATGTTTTTCTGGGATACATAGTGGGGCAGTGCCTTGGCGGTAGAAGTCAGGTTGCTTAAACCACGGCGCTGTGCTTCCTCCTGCCACTGGTCAGAGTATCCGTTGCCGTTAAAGATAATGCGCTGATGGGCATGGAGCGTCTCACAGACCAGTTTTTGTATCGCAGTATCAAAGTCGTCTGCATTTTCCAAAATGTCCGCAAACTGGCACAGCTCCTCTGCCATGATGGTGTTAAGGGCGATGTTCGGTCCGGCAATAGATTGGGACGAACCCAACATACGGAACTCGAATTTATTACCCGTAAATGCCACGGGGGAGGTTCTGTTTCTGTCGGTGGTATCCTTGGGAATGGCAGGCATTACATCTACGCCGATCCGCATGGAACTCTTTTTGGGATCGGTGTAATCGGTACCCTGAATAATAGACTCAACTACGTTGGTCAGTTCGTCGCCGAGGAATATGGAGATGATGGCGGGCGGTGCTTCGTTTGCGCCCAATCGGTGATCGTTGCCGGCATAAGCGACTGTGCAGCGCAGGAAATCCTGATACTCATCAATACCCTTGATGAATGCTGCCAGGAACACCAGAAATTGTGCGTTTTGACTGGGGGTCTTGCCGGGGGTGAACAGATTCTTGCCGGAGTCTGTACACAGAGACCAGTTATTATGCTTGCCGGATCCGTTGACACCGTCGAAAGGCTTTTCGTGCAACAGGCAAACCAAATCATGCTTGGCTGCGCACTTTTTCATGACCATCATGGTAAGCTGGTTGGCATCGCAGGCGCTGCTTGCATCTGTGTAGATGGGAGCGAGCTCGTGCTGGCAAGGAGCGCCCTCGTTGTGCTTTGTCTTGGAGAGGACACCCAGCCGCCAAAGCTGTTCGTCCAGATCACGCATAAAATTAGATACACGGGTACGGATCGTACCAAAGTAATGGTCATCCAGTTCCTGACCCTTGGGAGGTACGGCGCCGAATAAAGTGCGTCCGGTCAGTCGCAGATCTTCTCTTTGTGCATAGATAGATTTAGGGATCAGGAAATATTCCTGCTCTGCGCCTACAGATACATTAACTCGCTTTGTTTCCTTGTCACCAAAGATACGCAAAATTCGTACGGCTTCCTTGGAAACTTCGTCGATAGAGCGGAGCAGGGGAGTCTTCTTATCCAGTGCCTCGCCGGTGTAGGAGAAGAAACAAGTAGGTATGTAAAGGCTGCCGTCACGCACAAAGGCAAAAGCGGTGGGATCCCATGCAGTATAGCCTCTGGCTTCGAAAGTTGCTCGCAAGCCGCCGGAGGGGAAGGAGGAAGCATCAGGCTCGCCCATTACCAGGGATTTGCCAGAGAATTCCATCATAACTTTTCCGTCGCCGGTGGGAGTTATAAAAGAATCGTGCTTTTCAGCTGTAATGCCGGTCATAGGCTGGAACCAATGGGTATAGTGGGTTGCGCCCTTTTCGATTGCCCAGTCTTTCATTGCGTTGGCAATTTCGTTTGCCACATCCAGCTGCAAGGGCGTTCCATTCTCAATGCATAATTTCCATGCATTGTAAATTTCCGGTGTCAGCCGCTGTTTCATAACGGTTTCGTTAAAAACATCACATCCAAAGATTTCGGGAATGTTGATATTTGCGTGCATTTTTACACATCCTTTCAGGATAACTGCAAAACATAAAATTTATACAATAAATTTTATGCCATTGACGGTTAAAATGCAAGCATAAAAATATATAAAAACTGCCGCTAACATGTCTGATTCTTGTATAATGCAACAAAAAGTAAACAATCTTGCTTTTTTGTGAAAATTTAGTTGTCTTTTTTACTATAAGGCTGTATAATGCATCTAAATGAAAGTTGAGAAAGGAAGAATTTTATGTCTGGTTATTTTGAAATGACAAAACAGGAGCTGGAAAGCCTGTATCAGCAGGAACTGGAAAACTTTGCAAAGTGCAAAGCACGTGGCTTGGATCTGAACATGGCACGTGGCAAGCCCTCTAAATTGCAGTTGGATATTGCAACTGGCTTACTGGAGGCTGTAAAGACTGCTGAGGACTGCATTGTTGACGGCATCGATGCTAGAAACTACGGCGAACTTTCCGGTCTGCCCTGCGCAAAGGTCTATTGGGCTGATATGCTGGACTGCAAACCTGAACAGATCTTTGTCGGTGGCGCATCCAGCCTGAATCTGATGTTTGATGTGATCTCCCGTGCATACAGCCATGGCTTGAAGAACAGCGTTCAGCCTTGGAGCAAGGAAGAAAAGGTGAAGTACCTTTGCCCCAGCCCTGGTTATGATCGTCACTTTACAATTACTGAGTTCTTTGGCGCTGAGTTGATTACTGTTCCAATGACTGCTACTGGCCCTGACATGGATATGGTGGAAGAACTGGTTAAAGATCCCCAGGTTAAGGGTATCTGGTGTGTCCCTAAGTATTCCAACCCGGATGGCATTATCTATTCTGACGAAACCATTCGCCGCATTGCATCTTTGAAGCCGGCTGCCCCTGACTTCACTGTTATGTGGGATAATGCATACTGCGTACATGAATTTGAGGGCGACTATGTTCCTTTCCCCGATATTATTTCTTTGTGCGAGCAGGCAGGAAACCCCAATATGGTTTATGAGTTTGCTTCCACATCCAAGATCACCTTTGCTGGTGCCGGTATCAGCGCAGTTGCCAGCTCTGAGGAGAACATCGCTTACCTGAATAAGCTGTTTACCGTCCAGATGATCTCCTATGATAAAATCAATCAGCTCCGCCATGTACGCTTCCTGAAAGATAAGAAGAACACCATCGCATTGATGAAGGAGCACGCAAAGATTTTGGCGCCGAAGTTCAATGCAGTTGCAGATGCGTTGGAGCGTGAGATCAAGCCTTTTGGATTTGCACAGTGGAACAGACCTAAGGGCGGTTACTTTGTTAGCTTTAATACCATGCCCGGTACTGCAAAGCGGGCGTTGGCGCTGTGCAAGGAGGCTGGTGTTGTTATGACCGCCGCCGGCGCAACCTATCCCTACGGAAAAGATCCCCAGGATAGCAATATTCGTATTGCTCCCAGCTTGCCTCCGGTTGCTGAACTGGAGCAGGCAATGGAAGTGTTCTGTACCTGCGTAAAACTGGCAGCATTGGAGAAGCTTCTGAATAAATAAATGAAAGCTGCAGAGCATTGCTCTGCAGCTTTTTTTAATGCTTAAATGTTACGTTAGGATCAGAAAATTCCTGGATTCTCTGCTGATATGCGGCCATGGCGGCTTCACGGAAAGCAGCTTCTCTTTCCTGACCGCACAGACCGATCAGATATTCACAGAATAGGGGATTCAGCGGCAGGATCGGCCCCAAAATTTGTGTGCAGATCAGGTTGTTTTTCCGCATGCCTTCCAGTTGGCTGTCAGTGTTGATACCCTCGCCACGCAGGCATTTTATAAAGTAGCAATCAGAATTGTCGCCGTATATAAAGCTGAACTGGGAGCGAAAGCCGACAATTTTCATATCCTGAAATTCACCAAAGACTTTGCCGTTGTATCGGTTAAACAGATCTGTCTTAACAGTCAGATCAAAGATGCCCAATGCATCTGTCTCGATCTTTTCCGTCAGGTAACTGATATGCTTTGTAAAAATTTCGCCTGCATTACCGGTTGCCAGAATAACAGTACCGGCGTCGATCAGGGTTTTCAAACGCTGTTTCAGCGGCATTAACTTTTCAATCACCCGTCTTTGGGTGTTCTCACTCATGCTTCCAATGTAAATCATGTCCGGTACATTTTCTGCAAAATAGGGAGTTTGGGTAAGCTCTGTATAAATGAATTCGGCGTCCGGAAGGGTTGCTTGCAGATAGGTGGGGTTCTGACTGTCGCCATAAAGACCGCAGACCTCATGGAACAATACTTCAACAACCATGTTCGCAAGCCTCCGTTCCTTTTTGAATTAGCTTATTCTTAACAATGTCCGCTTCTTTGAGCAAATACGGATCATACAGAACAAAAATATTCTTGGATATGCCGGTGTCCAAAAGATCGGCGCCGGCAGCAGGGTTCTCGGTAAGCTGTATACGCTCCGCAGGCACACCGGCCAGAAGCGCACGCAGGAGCTGATCCTTGCAGCGAGGGCCGGAAAATACGATCTGACGGATAGAAGGATCTGCCAGGAATCGATAATCGCAGTCATACAGCCAGCAGGTGCTTTCAGAGTTGCCCGTGTTGTCACCCTTATCGTCTACCAAAATCACCAGGCCCTTGTCGTCGCCCTGGCATTTGGATACATAACTATAGCAACGGGCGCATGCAATGGGGTTTTGTCCTTTTGCCAGCTGCATTGTAATATTCAGCTTACCAGCCTGGAAGTTGTCATAACGGGATTTTACGATTTTAGATGCGGAGAAACCTCTTGCGATCTGCTCATAGCTCAGACCAAAGGTGGTCAGCAAAGCCACTGCGCCGCAGAAATTATAGACATTAACAATATTATCGTTGATCAGGTGGAAGTGCATTTGTTCATCGTTATGGCGCACTGTAAAGGTTTTCTTTTCCCGGTCAATGTCCGTAACGAGAAAATCAGGAGTGGGGGAGCGGAAATCACATGCGCTGCAATACATACGGCCGATGTGATTGTAACGCAAATACTCTGCAGCCAGCTTTTCGCCGCAGGCAGGGCAGTAAACGATGTCACTGACATATTGTTCTTCGGTGTTTTCAGGAATTTCTGTGCCCATACCGAAAAAGACTTTCTTTTGATCGGCAGCTCCCAGAGAGGAACAGATCAAATCATCGCCATTGAGAATGAGCGTGGTGCTCTGGGGCAGTGCGCTGTTGATCACATAGCTGATAAAATCAGTGTGTGCATTGCGCTTCAGAGAATCACGCATGATATTATTGCAAACCAAATAATCCGGCTTCAGATAGGGGTAGATCTTGAGGGAACTGCGCTCATCAATCTCCAGCACGGCTACGTCGTTTTTAGGCTTGCCGGTAAGGGTGGAGTCCTGCAGCAGAATGGTGGCAATACCAGCCTGCACGTTTGAACCCAGATCGTTATTGGTTACAGTATAACCGTTTAGACGCAAAATGGATGTGATCAGGTTACTGACGGTAGTTTTGCCGTTGGTGCCGGTAACAGCAATTACCTTGCTTGGCGGTGTCAGACCGCCGATAAAGTTTTTGTCGATGGCAAGTGCAATCTTACCGGGCAGGTAGGATGCATTACGACCTAAAACTTTCAGTGCAACAATGGAAAGCTTTGCAGTTAACAGCGCTATTAGAAAACGAATTCTTTTCATTTGAAATCTCTTCCTGCTCTTAATGTATTAGTAAAATCATATCATAAATCTGTTGTAAAATCAAGGTTTGCGCTATTATCTTAAGTATGTGCAAAATCGTCACATTAAAAATTCCAGATACCCAAGGGGTATCTGGAATTTTTGGTGCGAGAGATGGGACTCGAACCCACACGGCATAACCACACGCACCTCAAACGTGCTTGTCTACCATTCCAACACTCTCGCAAGCGCCATAGTATTATAACCCGCAGGGGTACGTTTGTCAATACTATAATGCGGTTGCTTTCGTCCGAAATATTTGCTATAATAGTGGCATTCAATCGATGGGGGAATGGTTATGGCTCGTTTCTTTATTGCGCCGGAGGATATGCATGAGAACTTTATTTCGCTGACCGGTGACAATGCTGCCCATGCGAAAGTTTTGCGGATCAAGCAGGGTGAGCAGGTGACTGTCTGCGACGGTAACGGTAATGAGTGTTTATGCACTGTCAGCGATTTGAGTTCCGGACAAGTCAGTTTGGTTGTCAACAGGCGGCAGAGTTCTGAAGCCGAGGCGGCTGTGGCTGTCAGCGTTTATATGGCATTTGCCAAGGGCGATAAGCTGGAGCATGTAATTCAGAAAGCTACAGAACTGGGCGCATACGAGATCGTAGCATTTCCCTCATTAAGATGTGTTTCGAAACCCGATACAAAAAGCCTGAAAAATAAGTTGGAGCGCTGGCAGAAAATTGCAGCTTCTGCTGCAGAGCAATCCGGTCGTGGCAGAATTCCGCAGGTGATTGCGCTGGACAGCTACGGTGCTGCGTTGGAGCGTATGTCTTTGGCTGATCTGGGAATTCTGTTTTACGAAAATGAAAGCAGCACCACGCTGCGTATGGCGTTGGATGGTAAGCAGTGCCGCACTATCAGCCTGCTTACGGGGCCGGAGGGCGGCTTGGAAACGAAGGAAGTGGAGCAAGCGATTGCTGCCGGTCTGAAAGTCTGCACCCTTGGAAAACGCATTCTGCGCTGCGAGACAGCACCTTTGTGCGCCTTATCTGCCGTTATGTATCATACGGGTGAATTCTAATATAAACAGCCAGCCGATTTCGGCTGGCTGTTTTGATTTATTTATGGTATTTGCTGCCGGCTTGGATAGCTTCTGCTCGGTATAGCTGCTCCAATACCATGATTCGAGCTAAATGGTGAGGGAAGGTCATGGGACTCATTGAAAGCTTAAAGTCTGCTCTTTGTTTTACCATAGGAGCGATACCGAATGACGAACCGATCAGAAAATATGCGCTGCTTTTACCGGAGAGTTTGACTTCAGCTAATTTAGCGGCAAGGTCTTCGGAGGGGAGAAGATTGCCTTCCGGAGTCATGACGCAAAACCAGGCGTTTTTTGGTATTTTACTGAGTATGAGTTCTGCCTCTTTGTTCAGTCCCTCTGCAATTTGCGCATCAGAGGGCACATCGGGCAGTCTGGCCTCAGGAAGTTCCAGAAGCTGAAACCGGCAATAACCGCTTAACCGCTTGGCGTATTCAGCAGCGGCAGAGATATAAAATTTTTCTTTTAATTTACCAACAGTGATCAGCGTGATCTCAAACATACCATCACATCCTTTATGGCTAGTATAACATTTTATCCTTTGAAAATCAATCTGTTCATATTTGCATAAATGACAACCGCCCGGCTATTGCCGGACGGTGCATAACTATTTCTGTTTTTGCTGATATTTATTACGGGTTGCAATTCCACCCCGAATATGCCTTTGCGCTTTGTTTTCATCCAGTACATGCCGTACTTGTTGGAATAGGCTGTTGTTGTAATAGTGTAATCTTTTCGACAGATCCTTATGTACCGTTGACTTGGAAATTCCAAAATGTTGCGCAGCGCTTCTTACGGTTGCACCTGTCTCAATTATGTACACAGCCAGTTCGCAGGCTCTCTGCTCGATCGTATCAGCCATATATTTCCCTCCCTGGTGTGTTGCTATGAATAATGTATGAATTTGAATTTCCAAATATGCGTCCTTGACATGAGCAGCTTACCAAAGTAGAATATAGGTAAGTATATTACCTATGACATCTATAAGCAGGAGGCTACAACGTTGCAGATAGATAAAAAAACACTAAGAAATGTATTCATTGGTGTAATAAGTTGTATTGTGCTGTACTGGATTCTCCATGAAACGGAACGAGTACAGAGTGTGTGGAACACGATCAAGCAGGTAGCATCGCCATTCTTCCTTGGCGCTGCGTTTGCATTTATCATCAATGTTCCCATGCGTGCAATAGAAGGTGCACTAAAAAAAGTGAACAATGACAGATTGCGCAGATTGATTGCTATTATATTGACCCTGATTTGCGTGCTGCTGGTGTTGACCTTGGTGTTCCTTTTGTTGATTCCCCAGTTGGTGGATACCATCCAATCGCTGATCCCCAAACTCTATACATTTGTTACAGAGGTTGAGGATCGATTTGTGGTATTCCTGCAGGAGAATCCCCAGGTTCTGGAATGGCTCAATAACAATACGGATTTTGAGCAGTTCGATTGGGCAGGTTTGGTGCAGAAATTGATTACGATGGTAGGTAATAGCGTATCTACAATCGTTGACGGAACGTTCTCTGCAATCGGCAGTATTGCCGGTGCGATGATGGATGCGTTTATCGCCGTAGTTTTCTGTGTATACTGCTTGTTCCAAAAGGAAACGCTGGCACGGCAGGGCAGAAAGCTTTTGTATGCATTCCTGCCTGAAAAGGTGTGTGACCACACGGTCCGTATCCTGCGCCTGACCAATTCCACTTTCTCCAACTTCCTTTCCGGCCAGTGTGTTGAGGTCTGTATCCTTGGCTCTTTGTTTGCAATTACCATGGCGATTTTCGGCATGCCTTATATTCCGCTGGTTAGTGTTCTCGTGGCAGTGACAGCATTTATCCCCGTTGTAGGCGCTTGGGTTGGCTGCATTTTTGGCGCATTCTTTATTCTTGTTGCCAATCCTATTCAGGCTGTTTGGTTTGTTATTATGTTCATCGTATTGCAGCAAATTGAGAACAATCTGATCTATCCCAGAGTGGTTGGCACTTCGATCGGCCTTTCCGGCATGTGGGTGCTGGTTGCGGTTGGTGTCGGTGGCGAACTTGGCGGTGTTGCAGGCATGTTCCTGATGATCCCGGTTGCGTCTGTGATCTACACTCTGCTGCGTGAGGTTACTAATGCCCGGCTTGCCGATATGGTTATTGATCCTGACAAACTGAAAGACCAACCGCCGGAGCTCCGTCCCCGCATGATATTTACAAAGCGCAATAAGAAAGCAAAGGATTCCGCTGATAAATCTGAAAAAGAATAGAAATATGCCCGATAGCGTTATGCTCGCTATCGGGCTTTTCTATAAAAATTCCCCGCCCTCATTTGAGGGCGGGGATCTTATTCAGGGATTAGTCCTTGTACAGCTCAACCAGCTTTACCAGGTGCTCGTAGCGCTCCTTGGCAGCAGCCTCGTTCTTTGCGAACAGATCGGTTGCACGCTCGGGGAATTCACGGGTCAACCGTGCGTAGCGGGCC
>JAZSQH010000035.1:0-7657 GCA_045537865.1 Faecousia sp.
GGGATTTGTCTTCCTAAGACCGCTTGGCCTTCCGACTTCCCAAGGACGAGATCGACCGCAAGGTTAAGGAAGCGGCTGAGATCTTGGACATCACCCAGTACCTGGGTCGTAAGCCCAAGGCTCTGTCCGGTGGTCAGCGTCAGCGTGTTGCTATCGGCCGTGCGATCGTCCGTGACCCCAAGGTCATGCTGATGGACGAACCTCTTAGTAACCTGGACGCCAAGCTGCGTAACCAGATGCGTGCAGAGATCATCAAGCTGCGTGAGCGTATCAACACCACCTTTATTTATGTTACCCACGACCAGACTGAGGCTATGACTCTGGGCGACCGTATCGTCATCATGAAGGACGGCTTCATCCAGCAGATCGGCACTCCCCAGCAGGTCTTTGATCATCCCTACAACTTGTTCGTTGCAGGCTTCATTGGCTCTCCCCAGATGAACTTCTTCGATGCAAAGCTGCTGAAGAAGGACGGCAAGTACGCTGTCGAGATGAGCGGCTACACCGTAGAGCTGTCCGAGGAGAAGCAGGCAAAGCTGGCTGCTAACGGCGTTGAGGAGCAGGAGATCACTCTGGGTGTCCGTCCCGAGCATCTGCTGCTGGTTGACAGCGGTGTTGAGGCTAAGATCGAAGTTAACGAGCTGATGGGCTCTTCCGTCCACCTGCACGTTGACATCATGGGCAAGGACGTGATCGTCATTGTTTCCACCATGAACATGACCGGCGCAGAAGTTGCTGCCCTGAAGGCTGGCGCTTCCGTGAAGCTGGGCTTTGCAGGCAATGTCTGCCACGTGTTCAACAAGGAGACCGGCATCAACCTGGAGGCTTAATTCCATACATAGCAGACCCGCCTTTTGGCGGGTCTGTTTTTTTGCAAAAACCGGTCATTGTGAGTGCAGTGACCATCGCCCCACCAATAAAATCAACCGGTCATTGCGAGCCAGTGCGCACACTGGCGTGGCAATCTCCTGCAAAATACGATGGGGATTCCCACGGCTTGCAAGCCAGCCTCGGAATGACCTGGTATTGGCGGGTCTGTTTTTTGTATAAATCAGTCATTGCGAGGAGCGCAGCGAATAGGTGTCATCCCGAGTAAGCCGCAGGCGCACCGAGGGATCTACGCACCGAATATCTGCTCGGCAGAAACGATAATGCGTAGATTCCTCGACTCCCTCCGGTCGCTCGGAATGACAGAGGGGCGGGGATGACAACAAAAGAGCCGGGAGAAAAAAGCAATTTATCCTGGTTTTGGAAGCGGTATTTCCTTGACAAAATGGCAAAAACAAGTTACCATTTTAAGTAGAGGGACTAGACCCGCTTTTTATTTTAACGATTCGTGTAATCGTTTCCAAAAATGATTTTCACCCCATATAACCAAAGGAGGAATCGCTATGCGAAGCAGTGGTATTTTAATGCATATCACATCGCTCCCCGGCCCGTACGGTGTGGGCACAATGGGTGCGCCGGCTTATGAATTTGTAGACTTTCTGGAAAAGGCCGGACAGCGTTATTGGCAGCTTCTGCCGCTCAATCCCACCGGCTACGGCGATTCTCCCTATCAGTCCTGCTCCACCTTTGCAGGCAACCATTATCTCATCGACCTGGACTTGCTGGTGCAGCAGGGTTTGCTCATGCAAGAGGAGCCGACGGCGGCAAACTGGGGCGATAACGAAAACCGGGTGGACTTCGGTCTTTTGTACCAAAGCCGACTGGGGCTGCTACGGCAGGCATACAGCCGCTTTACCGACAACGAAAAGCTGGACACATTCTGCCGTGACAACGGTGACTGGCTGCCGGACTTCGGTCTGTACATGGCGCTGAAGGATATCCATGGCGGTGCGCCCTGGTATCAGTGGGAGGAGCCGCTGAAGCACCGTGACCCGGATGCCATCTGGCAGGCACGGCAGGAGCTGAAGGACGAGATCCGCTTCTACAGTTTTGTCCAGTATCTGTTCTATAGTCAGTGGTCTGCGCTGCTAAGCTATGCCCACCAAAAGGGCGTTTCCATTATCGGCGATGTGCCGATTTATGTGCCGCTGGACAGCGTGGATGTATGGAGCAGTCCCGAGCTGTTTTTGCTGGACGAAACCATGACCCCCAAGGCGGTGGCAGGCTGCCCCCCGGATGCATTCAGCGAGGACGGTCAGCTGTGGGGCAACCCCTTGTACCGCTGGGACGTGATGGCAAAAGACGGCTACGGCTGGTGGATCCGCCGCTTAGGCGCTGCCGGCAAACTGTATGATATGGTGCGGTTGGATCATTTCCGTGGTTTTGAGGCATACTGGTCTGTACCCTATGGCGAGCCTACCGCCCGGAACGGTCAGTGGCTGAAAGGCCCGGGCATGGACTTTATCCGCACGGTGCAGCAGAAATTGCCGGAGCTGGACTTTATCGCAGAGGACTTGGGTTTCCTGACAGAGGAAGTGCTGCAGCTGCGTGACGATTCCGGCTGGCCGGGCATGAAAATTCTGGAGTTTGCCTTTGATTCCCGGGAACCTTCCGAGTACCTGCCCCATACTTATATACAGAACACAGTTTGCTATGTGGGCACCCACGATAATATGACCATGCAGCAGTGGCTGGATACCGCATCCGCCGAGGCGGTAGCCTATGCCGTGGAGTATATGCAGCTGCGTCCCGAGGAAGGCTATGTGTGGGGTGTGATCCGCACCGCCATGGCATCGGTATCCGATACCTGCATCATTCAGCTGCAGGACTATCTGGGCCTGGGCGGTGAAGCCCGGATGAACTTCCCCGGTACCACCACCGGTGAAAACTGGACTTGGCGGGTGCGCCCCGGCAGCTATGACGACGCATTGGCAGAGCGTATCTGCCGCCTGACCCGTACCTACGGACGTCTGTAAGAAATATAACCCCTATAAGGAGAAACCATAATGAAGTATAATTGCCTGAACATTTTAAAGATGACGGAGGCGCAGCTGAAATTCACCTGCGATGTGTCTTTGAAAGAGGCGACGCCCCAGCAGCTCCATGAGGCGCTGGGCACAGCAGTGATGATGACCATCAGCGACAACTGGAGTCGCAGCAAGCACACCCGTATGCACCAGCGGAAGGCCTACTACATTTCCGCAGAGTACCTGATCGGCAGACTGGTCTATTCCAATCTGTTCAATCTGGGTATTTTGGACGAGGTCAAGCAGGTCTTTGCCGAGCATGGTGTGGATCTGGCGGTATTGGAGGATATTGAGGATGCAGCGCTGGGTAACGGCGGCTTGGGCAGATTGGCTGCCTGTTTCCTGGACAGCGCAGCAAGCACGGACATTCCCTTGTCCGGCTACGGTCTGCGCTACCGTTTCGGCTTGTTCAAGCAGGGCTTTGACGAAGCCGGCGGTCAGGTGGAAAAGGCGGACGACTGGGCAAAGTATGGCGACCCCTGGTCTTACCGCCGGTATAACCATACCGTTAAGGTGGAGTTCCCGGATCATACCGTGCTGGCAGTGCCCTATGACGTGCCGGTGATCGGCTATGGCACAGATAATGTGGGTACGCTCCGTCTGTGGCAGTGCGAGGCAGAGGAGGAACTGGATTTCAATGCCTTTAATGACCAAGACTACCTCCGTGCCCTGACCCAGAAAAACAAGGCCGAGGATATCACCCGTGTGCTGTACCCCAACGATTCCACATGGGAGGGCAAGCGCCTGCGTATCAAGCAACAGTATGTGCTGTCCTCTGCATCACTGCAGGATATGCTGCGTGTGTATAAGTCTATCCACGGCAACGATCTGAGCCATTTTGCCCAGTATTACGCTGTGCAGCTCAACGATACCCACCCGGCGATGTCCATTCCCGAACTGATCCGTCTGCTGATGGCAGAGGGCATGGACTTTGAGCAAAGCTTTGCAGTGGCGCAAAAGACTTTCTCCTACACCAACCATACGGTGATGGGCGAGGCGCTGGAAAAGTGGCCGCTGGATCTGTTGGGCAGCGTTGTGCCGGAGATCGTAAACATCATCCAGCGCATTGACGAAAAGCTCAAGAGCGAGCATCCGGAGCTGTTTATCATTCGTGACAATACCGCCCATATGGCAAACCTCAGTGTTTACGTGGGCAGCTATGTCAACGGTGTGGCAGAGATCCACTCTCAGATCCTGAAGGACGATTGCTTCAAGGAGTGGTACGCAGCCTTCCCGGAGCGTTTCCAGAACAAGACCAACGGTGTGACTCCTCGCCGCTGGATGGGTCTGTGTAACCCCGAGCTGACCCGGCTGATCAAGTACCGCATCGGCGGCGATTTCCTGGGCGATCTGGATCGACTGCATAAGCTCAAGCCCATGATCGATGACGATATGGTGCGGCAGTTCAACGCGGTCAAACGGCAGAAAAAGGAGCAGCTGTGCAAGGTCATTCATGAGCGTGAGGACATTAAGCTGAACCCGGACTTCGTGTTCGATGTGCAGGTCAAGCGACTGCATGAGTACAAGCGCCAGCTGCTGAACGCACTGTCCATTATGGACATCTACTTCCGGCTGAAAGACGGCAGCTTGACTGATTTCCAGCCTACCGTGTTCCTGTTCGGCGCAAAGTCCGCTCCCGGTTATGCCCGTGCAAAGGCGATCATTCGCTATATCAACCGCATCGCCCGGCTGATCAATAACGACCCGGATATGCACGATAAGCTGAAGGTAGTCTTTGTACAGAACTACAACTGCTCCTATGCCGAGCATATCATTCCTGCAGCAGACATCTCCGAGCAGATCTCTCCCGCCGGCACGGAAGCCTCCGGTACCGGCAACATGAAGCTGATGCTCAATGGCGCAGTGACCCTGGGTACAATGGACGGCGCTAACGTTGAAATTGTCAAGGAAGCCGGCGAGGAAAATAACTATATCTTTGGCGCAACTGTGGACATTATCAACAGCAGCAAGGCCACCTACAATCCCCGTTGGATCTATGACCACAATGACCGCCTGCACCGTGCCATCGATACACTGGTAGACGGCACTGTGCCTACCGATGACGACCAGCGGGAACTGTACCACGCACTGCTGGACGGCACGGATTGGCATCAGGCAGACCACTACTTCCTGCTGATGGACTACGAATCCTATATCGACACCAAGCTCCGGGCAAACCGGGACTATGCCGACCGCATGGCATTCGGCAGAAAATGCCTTGTGAACGTAGCCAGCGGCGCCAAGTTCTCCTCCGACCGTACCATTCGTCAGTACGCAGAGGAAATCTGGCACATCGAACCCACACACTTCTAACAAAAATGACCTGCCACCCGGCAGGTCATTTTTTATTAGCCTTCTTCTACCACGATCTCTTTCAGCACAAGACCGGGGTTTTTCTTGACGGTAAAATCGATTGCCCAGTAACTGGAAAATACCAGCAGATTTCTGCCGCGGTAATCCTCCAAAAGCTCTGCATCCGAGCCCAGGTTCAGGTCGGACAAGTCGCCGGGATAGCTGTCGATCAGCCGGATCTCCTCGTAGGGCAGACCCTCCATTCGCAGATCCACACCGTACTCGTTTTTCATGCGGTACTGGAACACGTCGAATTGCAGCGTACCCACAACACCCACGATGACTTCCTCCATACCGGAGTTGGGCACTTTGAAAATCTGAATTGCACCTTCTTGTGCAATCTGCTCTGTACCCTTGACGAACTGCTTACGCTTCATGGAATCCTTGGCAGAAACCCGGGAGAAATGCTCCGGGGCAAAGGTGGGGATACCGGAGTAAAGGAACTTCTTGCTGGGTACGGTGATGGTATCGCCGATGGCAAAAATGCCCGGGTCGAACACACCGATCACGTCGCCGGCATAAGCTTCCTCCACGATTTCACGCTCCGCAGCCATCAGCTGCTGGGGCTGGGAAAGCCGCATTTTCTTGCCGCCCTGCATGTGGTAATATTCCGTATCTCTCTGGAACTTGCCGGAGCAAATACGCATAAATGCCAGACGGTCACGATGCGCCTTGTTCATGTTTGCCTGAATCTTAAACACGAAAGCGGAGAAGTCAGGACTGAATGCGTCCACCACACCGCAGTCCGCAGTCCGGGACAGGGGCGGGGGTGTCAGCTTCAAAAATGCCTCCAAAAACGGCTCGATACCGAAGTTGGTCAGAGCAGAGCCAAAGAAAACGGGGGAGAGCGTGCCGTTTCGCACCGCCTCCAAGTCCATTTCTCTACCGGCGGACAGCAGCTCCACATCGTCGATCAGCTGCTGATGCTTAGCCTGACTGTCCAAAAGCTCTGCCACTTGGGGGTCATACAAATCTACTGCCAGCTTGTCCGCTTTTGCCTTGCCGTTAACACCGGAGAAAAACAGCAGCTGGCTGTTCTCCCGGTCATACACACCCTGGAAGTCCTTGCCGCAGCCGATGGGCCAGTTCATAGCGTAGGTCTCGATGCCCAGCTCCCGTTCTACTTCGTCCAAAAGGTCGAAGGGGTCTTGGGTCTCCCGGTCCATCTTGTTGATAAAGGTAAAAATGGGAATGTGTCGCATGGCGCAGACCTTGAAAAGCTTCCGGGTCTGGGGCTCAACACCCTTTGCGCCGTCAATGACCATCACCGCAGAGTCCGCCGCCATCAGGGTGCGGTAGGTATCCTCAGAGAAGTCCTGGTGGCCGGGGGTGTCCAGAATGTTAATGCAGAATCCGCCGTACTGGAACTGCATGACCGAGGACGTGACGGAAATACCACGCTGCTTTTCGATCTCCATCCAGTCGGAGGTGGCGGCGCGGGAATTCTTTTTGCCCTTGACAACACCTGCCTGGGCGATAGCGCCGCCGTAGAGCAGGAATTTTTCAGTTAAAGTGGTTTTACCGGCATCGGGGTGGGAGATAATGGCGAAGGTCCGACGGCGGCTGATCTCTTGTTCAAAAGACATAATATCGACTCCGTAATCAAAAATCAATTTAGTTTACCACATTTTTCCCGTTTTTACAAGGGGGAGCGCCGCAAAAAAGACTCCCCGGAGGGAGTCTTTTGGTTGTTGTGGGGTATTATGCCTTGCCGGCGCAGCCCAGGACGTTGATCAGCTTGTGGCGAACCATTTCCTTGATGTTGGCGCGGGCGGGCTTCAGGTACTCACGGGGGTCGAACTTGGAGGGCTCATCCTCAAAGAACTTGCGGATCGTGCCGGTCATAGCCAGACGCAGGTCGGAGTCGATGTTGATCTTACAGACGGACAGCTGGGCAGCCTTGCGCAGCTGCTCCTCGGGAACACCGATAGCGTTGGGCATCTTGCCGCCGTGGGCATTGACCATCTTGACGTACTCCTGGGGAACAGAGGAGGAGCCGTGCAGAACGATGGGGAAGCCGGGCAGACGCTTGGTCACTTCCTCCAGCACGTCGAAACGCAGAGCGGGAGGCACCAAAATGCCCTGCTCGTTGACGGTGCACTGCTCGGGGGTGAACTTGTATGCGCCGTGGGAAGTGCCAATGGCGATAGCCAGAGAGTCACAGCCGGTACGGGTGACGAACTCTTCCACTTCCTCGGGACGGGTGTAGGATGCAGCCTCAGCAGCCACATTCACTTCGTCCTCAATGCCGGCCAGAGAGCCCAGCTCAGCCTCGACCACAACACCGTGGTCATGAGCGTACTCAACTACCTTACGGGTGATCTCGATGTTCTCCTCAAAGGGGTGGGAGGAAGCGTCGATCATAACGGAGGTAAAACCGCCGTCGATAC
>JAZSQH010000002.1:0-14014 GCA_045537865.1 Faecousia sp.
GAACTCGGAGTCGGGCATACGGGCGATGGGAGAGGTGGTGATGAACTTGGTGTGGAAGCACTTGCTCAAGGGGCCCAGTGCAGGGAAGATACACTGCACGTCAACCACGATGGCTTCGCAAGCGCCGGTAAGTACAACATTCTCCTGATTCAGGAAGTTACCTGCCATGGGGATACCGTGACGCATGGTGACTTCGTTGGAGGTACAGCAAACGCCGGAAACGGTGATGCCCTTAGCGCCCATGGACTTGGCGTAAGCGATCATCTCGGGGTCGTTTGCGTAGTAAACGATCATTTCAGACAGAGAAGGATCGTGGCCGTGGACAACGATGTTCACGTTTTCCTTCTCCATAACACCGATGTTTGCCTCGGTGTCGATGGGGGTGGGAGTGCCGAACATAACGTCGGAGAACTCGGTACCCATCATAGAACCGCCCCAGCCGTCACTCAGACCTGCACGCAGAGCCTGACGGATCAGCGCCTCGGGCAAGCTGGAACAACCCATGTGGGTCATGTGCATAGCGGTTGCAATTTCACGGTCGCTAGCGCGGGGCATGATGTCAGCCTTACGCCACAGCTCCTTGGTGTGCTCGGGAGCGCGCTGTGCGAACTTCTGCTCGCCGAAGGGGAAGCCGTATTCCAGCAGACCGATCTCTGCCATCTCGTGAGCCAGGTCATAAATGTCCTTGCCCTCGGTCTCAACGCCCCATTCCTTAGCAATGCGGATCAGCTTATCAGGGTCCTTGACCTGGTAGTTGCCGCCTTCCTTGGTCTGGTGCAGGGTGTGCATGATCTCACGACCGTGGTCGGAGTGTGCGGCGGTACCGCCTGCGGTGAAACGCAGGTAGTTACGGGCAACGATGCCGTGAACATCGCAGCCACAGATACCACGGGGTGCCTTGGGGGTGATACGGCAGGGGCCCATGGAGCAGATCCGGCAGCAAGTGCCGCCTTCGCCGAAGCCACAGTGAGGGGACTGGTTCTTGGCACGCTGCTGCCAAGTGTCAGCGCCGACCTTCTGCGCTGTTTCCAGCAGAGAATTGGTAGCCGCTTCCATCTCCTCGACGGTGGTTGTAAATGCCCAATCCTTCAATCTTGATTCCTCCTAATTTAATGATATGGTAAAGCATACTGCATACGAATGCCAGTATATCGATAGTATTTTACCTCTAAAGCAACCGAATGTCAATGCGGTTTTCACTGTTTTTTTGCAGTATTTTGGTATCCCGGGAGGGGGGTTTTTGAAAAAAAGGGGCGCAAAAGGGTGGATGGGGCATTTTTCGGGGGAAATTTTTAAAAAATGCGTAAATTTTTCAGTCCGCTGATTTTTTGTACAGAATTTGGGTTTTCTATGCTGCAGCGCAGCGAAAATGCACAATGCATAATGCATAACAGACAAACGATAATTGAAAAAGCACCCGTTGGACACGGGTGCTTTTTTGCTACTGCGCTATGGCTTTCAAAAATGCAATGGTGTTGGCAGCGTCGGTGTAGACCGTAATGTCACGGTAGTAAAACTGTTGTCCGTTATAGACGGTGGTAAAGGTTATGCTGCAGAAGCCGTCCTTGTTATGGTATGCCCAGTCCTGCGCCATTGTACCCTCGGCGCAGTCTGTAAGCATGGCATTGAGCAGACCCCGGACTTTCTGAGATTCCGTGAAGGCTTCCTGAATGTCAATGAGGTTTTCCTCCTCGGCATATTTATCCACATAGGCCTGATCCAGTCCGGCGATCCGGTCGGTGTTGCTGATGACCATGTGGGGCAGATCGTACTCGCTGTAGGGGTAGACCTCGATGCGAACCATCGTCCGGCAAAGCGCGTCAATGTCATCGCTGCCCAGTACTGTCTGCGCCCGACTGTAGAATTGCTTTAACTTTTCGCCCTGGTCGCTGTCGGTGTGAACGCTGTACTGCCGCTGGACAGTTCTGCCGTCTTTGAGCTGATAGCGAATCACAAGATTGCTGTCGCCACTGTCTGACCGATCCTGAAGCAGTTCGCTGTGCAGCTCGGTGATGACGGCGATATCTGCCGGGTCGGTAAGGGTGCAGTTGTTGTGGGTCAGGTAATAGACGGAGGTGTAGGGGCTGATAGACACAGACGAAACCTGCTCCGCCCTCGGCACATAGCGGGTGATGCCAAAGGGGTCTGCCAGGGTGATGACGATGCTTAAGATGAACGCGCCCACCAAAATGCCGAAACGGATAAAGTTTTTCCGGGTCAGCACTCCGGCTTTGCGTTCCAGCAGCATTTTGCCGGTGAAAAAGCCGATGCCCAAGCCTGCCAGCAGGAACATATATTCCAGTCCGCCGGAGAAAGAGTCGGCGATGAAGTACATCACAGCGCCGGCGCAAAGGGTGTAGATGATGAGAAATACCGGTGCAACCGGGCGGTAGGCGATCAGGTCGCCGGCAGACTCCAGATCCCGGCGGCGGTACAGCAGCAGACTCACAGCCAGCAACAAAACACCCACACCGGCGGCGATGAACAGATACCGCCAGTCCTCGCCCACAAAGCCGGTGAAGTCCGCCACAGAGCGCATATTGTCGTAATCAAAGCCGAAGTATTCAGACATGGAAAAACCGATGGCGGGAGAATAGTTTACATAACGCTCCAAATCCAAAGTCACGCCGTACAGCACCGGCTGGTAAAATGTGGCTGCCAGCCATGCCGCCAGCACCGCAAAGAAGTTGAAAATACTGTAGACGGCGATACCGCCGATTCGGTTGCCGGCGCACATGCAGGCAAACACACCGGCGCCAAAGAAAAACAGATATTGCAGCGCCATCACCGCCAGCCACAGAAATGCGGCGTAAGCGTATTGCCGCAGCAGCAGCGCCGCCAGCAAAGCGCCCATGGTGTTGGGAATCAGGCAGAACAGCATGCCGGCGACCAGGTGGGTGAAAAACCAACCCTCCCGGCGCAGGGGCATAGCGTGGAGCATATTGCACATCCGGGATTTGAACAAATCGCCAAAGAGCAAAACTGCGCACAGTCCGCCGTAAAGCAGATTCAGAACACCCATACCCTCCAGCATATCCGCCGCATTGACTGCAAACCGGGCGGCTTCTCCCCGGTCGCCCCACATCAGCAGAACGAACAGAACTTGGAAAATTGCGTACAGCACCCACACCGGGGCGAACCGGGTCAGGTCCTTTTTCAGAACGGTGGTATTAAAGAACGATGTTCTTGACTTCATAGTTCACACCTCCCAGTTCGTAAATAAAAATCTCCTCCAGGGAAAGGGGCAGAATATCATAATAGACAGGAGAAACTGCCTGCACCTTTGCAGCCACTTCCTCCGCTGTGCCACGGACGACCAATGTCTGCAGCCTGCCGGAGCTGGCGCTGTGGAGAATGTTAAGCCCCTCCGGCGCGTCGCCTACCAGCTGCAGCTTCACGGTGTTGCCCTGCATATCCGCAAGGCTCTTTTCCAGCAGCATTTTGCCCTGATCCATAATGCCCACATGGTCGCAGATGTCCTCCAGCTCCCGCAGGTTGTGGGAGGAGATCAGCACCGTGGTCTGCCGCTGGGCAACGTCGGACAAAATCAGACTCCAAACCTGCCGGCGCATCACCGGATCCAGTCCGTCCACCGGCTCATCCAGCACCAGAATTTCCGGACGGGTGCAGATGCTCAGGTGGAATGCCGCCTGCTTTTGCATGCCCTTGGAGAACCGGCGAATGGGGGTGTTTTTGGGAAGCCGGAACACCTCAAACAGCCGTGCAAACAGTTCGTCGTCGAACTGGGGATAAATGCCCTTATAATACTGGCGCATGTCCTCCAAAGTGGCGGAGGGGAAGTAGAAAATATCGTCGGGGATATAGCCAAGCTTTGCCTTGATCGCCGGGTTTTCGTACACCGGCTCGCCGTCTACGCAGACAGCGCCGCTGTCCGGGCGGTACACGCCGGTGATGTGGCGGATGGCGGTGGATTTTCCTGCGCCATTAGGGCCTACAAGACCGTAGACTGCGCCCTTGGGAATGGTCATGGTCAGATCGTCCAGGGCTTTGAATTGACCAAAGGTTTTGGTCAGATTCTTTACTTCAAGCATGTTCCTTTCCTCCTTGCTCCAGTCGTTTGATTAGTTCCTCCCGGGAATGACCCAGCGCCAGCAGAGCGGCGGTGAGTTTGTCAAAGTCCTGCAAAAGGGTCTGTTCCTGACCCGAGTCGGCAGGAATACCGCAGACAAAGCAGCCTTTGCCTGCCACCGTGGAAAGCCAGCCCTGCAATTCCAGTTCCCGGTAGGCTCGCTGGATGGTATTGGGGTTGATCGAAAGTCCCGCCGCCAGCTCCCGGACGGAGGGCAGCTTATCCCCGGCCTGCAAAATGCCGGTTAGGATCTGTTCCCGGATGCCGTCTGCAATTTGGCTGTAGATGGGACGGGCATCCCGGTAATCCAAGTGTATCATGTAACCACCTCTGTGTATTAAGTGTATGAACTGTACTAGTACAGTTAGAATAAACCATTTTTAGGCGCTTGTCAAGGGGGGGGAAGTAATTGATAGTTGACAGTTGAGAGTTGTGGTGTCGCCTGCAGCGACGATTTTGATTATTTTATTTGTCATCCCGAGTAAGCCGCAGGCGCATCGAGGGATCTACGCACTGAATACCTGCTTTGCAATAGCGATAATGCGTAGATCCTTCAGCTCGCTACGCTCGTTCAGGATGACAGGGGTTTTGGTCAACGGAATATAATTCTCAATTCTTAATTTTTAATTTTCAATTAAAAAGCACCCGGAAAACTCCGGGTGCTTTTTATCAGCTGTTGTTCTCGTCGGTGGGGCGGGGTTTGCGGTGGTGGTGACGGCGGCGATGGTTGCGCTTGGGCTTCTGCTCGCCCTCCGCTGTAGTTTCTTGCGGCTTTTCCGCAGGCTTATTTTGCTGCTCTTGCTGCGGCTTTTTGCCCTTGCGGCGGCGGTTGCGGCTGTTTCGGTTCTGCTTTTCCTCCGGGGCGGGTGCTTCGGTAATTTCCTGCTCCTCGGCAATGGACTCCTCGCTGTAGCGGAACTTGATGGGGTCTAAGAACAGCCGACCCTCCTCTGCGCCCTCCACAGCTTTGCGGGTGCGTTTCTTATTGCCGGAAATAGGCGCCAAATCCTCCGGAATGGGGGGATCGTTCTTTTTCGCCTTGCCGTTACGCAAAATGGCGATGTCTGCGTTGGCATAGCTGCCGATGGATTCGCCATTTTCCATGCGGACTTTCACCCGCTGGCGCAGCAAGTCTACTTCCACCACCGTGCCTCTGCCGTCGGGGGTGTCAACAAAAGACTCTGCCTTGGGCGCAGTGCGCAGCAGATCCTCGTATGCCTCCTGCTCGTACTTCAGACAGCACATCAGACGGCCGCAAGTGCCGGAAATTTTCGTGGGGTTCAGGCTCAGGTTCTGAGTCTTTGCCATTTTGATGGACACCGGCTGGAAGTCCTCCAAAAAGCTGGCGCAGCAGAAGGGTCTGCTGCAGATGCCCAGTCCGCCCAGCATTTTTGCCTTGTCACGAACACCGATCTGACGCAGCTCGATCCGGGTGTGGAAGCTGCTTGCCAGCACCTTGACCAGTTCCCGGAAGTCCACACGCTCGTCGGCGGTGAAGAAGAACAAGATCTTGCTGTTGTCGAAAGCGCACTCAGCGGACACCAGCTGCATATCCAGGTCATACTCCCGAATCTTTTCCAAGCAGGTGTCGAATGCCTTTTTCTCGATCTCCCGGTTTGCCTCGGCGATCTGCTCGTCCTGCACAGTGGCAAGCCGCAGCACCGGGCGCAAGGGGGAGACGATCTCGCTCTTGCCGATACGGTGGTTGCCGCCGGTGCAGTAGCCGTATTCCGGGCCACGGGCGGTGTCGATGATCACATGGTCGCCAGCCTTATAGCTGCCGCCGGCGGGGTCAAAATAATAGATTTTCTGTCCGGGGCGGAACTGGATGTCCACCACGTCCATATATTCTTGCTTTGTCTGTTCCATTGTGTACTCCTTATCTTAAAGCCCACTCCAAAAAGCCGCAGACGGCGGCAGGAGAGACGTTACCTTGCAAATATTCCATAGATTTCTGTAAATGCCGCACCACGCGCAGCAAATCCTGCGCACTGCGGCTGCTGCCCATGCGACGGGCAAGGGGGGACAGCACGTTGCTGCCGCTGCGGTATGCCAGCGCCTGCTGGGAGATCTCCGCCCAGCGAGCCAGTTCCTCCATCAGCGCATCTCGTTTCCATTTTTCCATGGGAACTAAGGTCTGCACCAACAGCACCGGGTCATTTTTGGCGAAGCTGTTTACAAAATTTTGGGTCTGGGTGGTGGCGGCAGCGCCGTTTTCCATCAGGCTGATGGCCTGACCCAGATAGCCGCCGCTGCGGACGATGGCGGCAGTGAGGGTGGCGGATTCTGCATCCGGATATTTACTTTGCAGATAGCTGCGCAGCTCCGTTTCCGGCAGCGCCTGCAGCTTCAGCTCCGTACACCGGGAGCGCACCGTGGGCAGCAGGGTCTCCGGGTTTTCCGACAGCAGCATAAACACGCCGTAGCTGGGGGGTTCTTCCAAAATTTTCAAAAGTGCGTTCTGTCCCTCAATGCCAAGGCTTTGGGGGAACAGATAGATTTTCTTGTCCGCCTCGTTGGGACGGATGAACATATCCTCCCGGATATCACGCACCATGGCAACGGGGATGTTTTTATGCTCCGGGTCGGTGACGGTGATAAAGTCCGGGTGGGCATCGTTCATGACTTTGCGGCAGTGGCTGCAGCTGTGGCAAGGCTTTTGCGCGCCCTGACAGAGGATCGCCGCCGCCAGCAGCCGGGCGAGGGTGTGTTTGCCTGACCCGGCAGGTCCGGAGATCAGATAAAAATGGGACAGCTTGTTCTGCCGCAGCGCAGATGTTAAATTTTCTTTCAGTTGCCGGTTGCCCAGCAGTTGGTCGAATTGCATATCTGACCTCCTTTCTTAAGAATGAATCCCAAAGCGCGGAATGCATGTGGTAATGATCGCAATGAACAGGGTCTATGATCATTCCCCGGTGGGATCGTTTTCACATTTCGATAATTATACAGAATAATTATAGCTCCCTGCGCCGGAAATAGCAAGAGAAAAGATGTTTTCCAATTTGACTTTCCCGGTGGAAAATGGTACGATAGAGAAAATCCTGCCGGGAGGTACGGTTATGCAAATTTTAGTCACCGGCGGCGCCGGCTATATCGGCTCCCACACCTGTGTGGAGCTTCTGAACAAGGGCTACGATGTGGTGGTTGTGGACAACCTCTGCAATTCCAATGCCGAGAGCCTGCGCCGGGTGGAGCAGCTCACCGGTAAGACCGTGAAATTTTATCAGGGCGATGTGCGAAATGAGGCGCTGCTGCGGCAGATCTTTGGCGAAAACGAAATTCAGTGCGTGATTCATTTTGCCGGTCTGAAAGCCGTGGGCGAGAGCGTGGAAAAACCTTGGCTTTACTATGATAACAACTTAAATTCTACGTTAGTCCTGACCAAGGTGATGACGGATGCAGGGGTAAAGAAAATTATTTTCTCCTCCTCTGCCACGGTGTATGATGGCGCCAATGAAATGCCCCTGCGTGAGGAAAGCCGCACCGGCAACTGCACCAACCCCTACGGCTGGACCAAGTACATGACCGAGCAGATTTTGGGCGGCTTGGCGACTGCCGACAAGGCTTGGAGCGTGTGTCTGCTGCGGTATTTTAACCCCATCGGCGCCCATGAAAGCGGTCGTATCGGCGAGGATCCCCGGGGTATCCCCAACAATCTGATGCCCTATATCACCCAGGTGGCGGTGGGTCGCCGGGAGAAGCTGAATGTGTTCGGCAACGACTACGATACCCACGACGGTACCGGTGTCCGGGATTATATCCATGTGGTGGACTTGGCAAAGGGTCATGTGGCGGCGGTGGATTTCGTGACGAACAATACCGGCTGCGAAGTGTTCAATCTGGGCACGGGCACGGGTTACAGCGTGCTGGATATGGTCAAGGCTTTTGAGCAGGCAAACGGTGTGGCTGTTCCCTATGTGATCGCCCCCCGGCGCGCCGGCGACCTTGCTACCTGCTACGCTGACCCGGCGAAGAGTGAAAAGGCGCTGGGTTGGAAAGCGGAAAAGGGTCTTGTGGATATGTGCCGGGATGCCTGGCGCTGGCAGAAAAACAATCCCATGGGATACGGAGAATAAGCAAAAGGAGAGGCAAACGCCTCTCCTTTTTTCATTGATAATTGTTATACGGTTGCGTAGCGCTCTTGCAGGATTTTCTCGCAGACTGCCAAGTCCTCCGGGGTATTGATGCCCCGCAAGTCGTCGCCGTCTTTGGTAAAGTAGGTTTCCACTTTCATGCCCTGCTCGGTCATCAGCTCCGGCACTTGGGTCAGGTAGTATTCTTTCTGCACGTTGGCGCAGCCAACTTGGGGCAGCACCTGAAACAGAGAGCGGCTGTTGAACACCATCACACCGGAGAACAGCTCCTTGATTTTCGCCTGCTCGGGGGTGCAATCCTTGCCCTCCACGATGGCGGAAAAGTTTCCGGCTTCGTCCCGGGTCACTCTCGCCCACATGGTCAGCTGGGGGTTTTCGGCGGTCATCAGGGTGCAGTCTGCGCCGCTTTCCCGGTGCAGGCGGCACATTTTCTCCATTTCGCTGCGGCGAAACAGGGGCATGTCGCCAAAGGTCACCAGCACATCGCCGTCAAAGTCCCGGAATGCCTCTGCGCAGGTCATGACCGCATGACCGGTGCCTAACTGCTCGGTCTGTTCGGTGTAGCGGTAGGTGTCGCCGAAGTGAGAAAGAATCTGCTCCTTGGCGTAGCCTACCACGATGTAGGTATCCGCCGGGTCAATAAACCCGGTGTTTTCCAAAACGATCTCCAGCATAGGCCGTCCGCTCACCCGGAACATGGCCTTGGGCATATCGCCGCTGACGGCCTGCAGCCGCTTGCCTTGTCCGGCAGCCGGAATGATCGCTCTGAGGTTTTCCATAGTTTGCACTTCCTTAATCTGCAAGCTGTACGTCAAGACCCAGCTCGTCGTAAATATTCTGCAAGATCTTTTTGATCTGGGGCAGCTTGGCTTCCATGTCCTCCACCAGCTTCAGCTGGGTGCGTGCCCGATCCAGATTCTGCTCGGGGTAGTAGATATTATAGTAGATGTCGCCGTTGATGTAGTCCATCAGGAAACGAATACCGTCCTCGGCGGTGATGATCAAAGAGGAATAGGGCAGCAGCTCCAACTCTTTTTTGGTCAGCACATCGCCGCAGGCGGACAGATAGCCACGGGCATACTGCTCATAAAGATGCAGGTTGCAGGAGACTTTGGACAAGTCCTTTTCGTCGTCCTTGGCGGTGTTGGTGCCGATGCGCATACTGTCGCCGAAATCGTACAGCGGCGAGGAGGGCATGACGGTATCCAAGTCGATGATCGCCACCGGCAGGTGGGTTTCGTTATCGAACAGAATGTTGTTCAGGTTGGTGTCGTTGTGGCAGATACGGGTGGGGATCTCGCCGGCTTCCAGCGCCTGACTGATCAGACCGTACAGATAGGTGCGGCCACGGACAAATTCGATCTCCGGCTGCACGTCCTTTACTCTGCCCTTGGGGTCACGGGCGATAGACTCCTCCAGCGCCTGATAGCGGCTGGCGGTGTTGTGGAAATTGGGAATGACCTCTCGAATCTGCGTTACGTCCACGTCTGCCATGCCTTTCATAAACTCGCCGAAGGCGGCGCCTGCCTGCCGGAAAGTCTCCGGGCGGTTGGGCAGATCCAGAGAGTACACATGGTCAAAATAAGTCATCATGCGCCAGGAGCCGGAATCGTCCTTCAGGAAGGTCTGTCCGTCGTTGGTCAGGCGAATGGACTGCACCGAGCCACGCTTGTTGTAGCCGGGCAGGTGGAAGCTGTCGTGCAGGTGGTCGGTGGTGAGCTTAAAGTTATCCATCAGCGCTTCCACGTCCGGGAATACGTTGGTGTTGATCCGCTGCAGGATATACTTATGCACATTACCGGATTTGGACAAGGTCTCCACCCGGTAGGTGCGGTTGATGTAGCCCTTGTTGATCTGGGTGATTTTGGTGATCTCGCCACGAATTTGGAACTGTTCCGCCAGGTTTTTCAGCTCGTTGATGGGCATGGCGGGGACGGTTTCCGAGGGGTCTTGGTCGTCGGAAAGGTCGACCTTGCCCAGCTTTTCCAGCAGCCAGCGCATAGAGGGGGCGAGCTTGATGTCCTGCTGCGCCAAATGGAACAGATAGAAATAGAATATCCGGGTGGCAAGGCTTACCACGATATAGATGGCGGCAAAGCCTACCAGGGACATGTAGGGCATGGGGTTAATGCGGAAAATTTCCTTTAAGCCGTAGCCAACGGCAACCAAAAGACCTGCGCCCAGCATGCCGGCAGTCAGCTCCCGGGCAAAGGTGCGGATCGCACCGAAACGCCAGATCTGCTTATAGCACCGGAAAACGAACCGGAAACCGAAAAACAGAACAAAGCCTACAAAGAACAGGCAGATAGATACCTTGTGGAAAGCAGAGCCGATCACCAGCGGCCGCAGCACAAAAACCGCCAACCAGCACAGCGCATACAGCACGCTGTCATAGAACACCAGCAGCCAGCGGTTGCGGGCGCGTTCGTTGGTTTGACGGTAGTCGATAGTAGTATCGGCAGTTTTGTTTTTTTGATTCACAACATATCCTCCAAGGTCAAAAAACCTGTTTTTTCCAATAAAAATGAGAAAAACGGAACATTCCGCCTAGATTATAACATTTTAGCCGCCCTATTTCAAGAGGAAGTTTGTCGAAAATGTAGGGGCGGCAATCTGCCGCCCGGTAGTCGATGTTTTTGTTTGCACAAAATCGATATATTTGCCTAACGGCAAATTCGATATGTTGCTTCGTGTAGGTGCGAAGCAGCATCGTATTCCATTACACCTCATCCGTCAAAAATCAGAGATTTTTGCCACCTTCCCCTCAAGGGGAAGGCTTTTATGCTGCGTCTAACATATTTTCAATAAAGATTCCATACCCCATAGTTGGATCATTGACCAGCACATGGGTGACAGCGCCGACCAGTTTTCCTGTTGCGGTGCCCGATAAAATCTTCGGGCTTACGCTGATCCTCGATTTTATCGACCGCGGCCACTCGCTCAGCTCCCTTCATCCGCCACCGGCGGCGGTCGCATCGCTCCCCGTCTTGGATAATGGGCGAGCCGGACACCAATGTGTCAATATAGGACCAACAAAAATCCGTGTATTTCTTTCAAAATACACGGATTTTTTGTTAGTTGCGATCTATTCGAACGTAAATGATTTCACCGCACAGCGTGCATACTACGTTATAAAACACGTTGTATGCATATATCGTAGTAGGACTACCGAATTCATACCCACAGTTATCACACACTGTTTGATATGTAACATATTTACCGTCATCACGGATGACTCTGCAACCTGTTGTTGTAAGACCGTTGCTTGTGCAGCTTGCAAGGACACTAATAACCAAAACAAAAACTAAAACGAATGCGATTGTTTTATTCATAATGTACTCCTTACGCTTGTTTTTCTTCCCCACAAACGCTGCATTTATGACCTTTTATAACAGTTTCACTGTATGCCGGGGTATCTACGATCCACTGTGTTTCATATACATAGTCCCAATCCTCCACTGTTTCATATCTTTCTCTAAAGGAACTGCTATTCGCTTTATTGGCATGAGCACTATCAAAATGAGAGTAATATGCATCCAGCGTTCCATAAGTGGGGTCGGCATAGCTGCAAAGCCAACAACGATATTTTTTTACCTTTTTTGCCACCTGCACTTCTCCGTAATGACCCTGTTCCTCATGATGTACCGTCTCGGTGACCCTTTGCCATACGTGTCCCGGGGTGCTGCCAATCAGCTCCTGACCGCAACCGGAACAGGCTTTGGGGGCGCTGCAAGAGGTGTACTTCCAAACGTGATCTGTGGTGTCACCCGTTGTGGCACCGCATTTTGTACAGGTCTTAGGCTTGGTGCAGGTAGCTTTTGCATAATTGTGTGAACACGAAGCGGGTTGCTGAGAGGTGTTACCACCATTGGAAGTGTTGCCGCCGTTGGAGGTGCTGCTGCCGTTGGAAGAACTGCTACCGTTGGAGGTGTTGCCACCATTGGAAGTGCTGCCACCACCGGAAGTGTTGCCGCTGGAAGTGTTACCGCCGCTGGAGGAGTTGCCACCATTGGAAGTGTTGCCAGAAGATATGTCATTTAAAATTGTTGTGCTCACTGCCACGGACAGACTGCTAGCTAACCAAGAGTATTTCCAGTTGCCTTTTGTATATTCACTTGTAATGGAGTCGTTCGTTGTCTTAGCTGCTGTTGCAAATTGTTTGCTGTGCCAGTTTACCGCTGAATCAGGATCAGCAACAAAGCTAGGATCACAAGGCAAAATTGCCAAGCAAATAAGTTTAATACAACTTGTAACAGCTTCATTCATACTCGTTGAATTTGTCGCCGAGAAGGGAAAGGCGTATGCACCGATCTGGTAGATTGAGCCGTTTTTTTCTGTTATTTGAACAAAAACCAACTCGTCTAAATAAGAAAAGGAGTAGATGGTTTCTCCGCTATCTCCTAATTTTGTGGTTACATCGCTTGCATGACCACTGTTATGCCTATTGGCAAAAGTATTTATAAAGTTGACGATGTCAATATGTGTGAGCTTTTTTGTGGTAGAGTCGGTGTTGAGGTTTGGTTCAGGGTTTAAAACTGTTGAAGAAACGGGTTCTTCGACAGTAGGGCGTGCTGTAGCGTTGTTTTCTTGTTGGCTGCAAGCGCTAAATAAACTTGTAAAAAGAAAGATCACTAGTAATACAGAAATTGTTTTTTTCATATGTGCCTCCCCAAAACGATAATTGTTGGTAAAAAGACAAATGTCTCAGATACAACTTTAGCGAAGTTTTCGCTAAAAGTCAATAGCGAAAAACTTTCTAAGGTATAATAAATTTATCCTAAAAAGAGGGTGGTTTGGTTATGCCTTATTACCGCAGGATTCGTGACTTGAGAGAGGACAAGGATTTGTCGCAGGCAAAGATGGGTGAAATACTGTCTTGTAGTCAGCGGGTCTACAGCAACTACGAACGGGGCGACATTGATATTCCCACCACGACACTTTGCAAAATTGCAGATTTCCACAAGGTTTCCGTAGATTATTTATTGGAAAGAACAAATAACCCGAAAACAAATAAGTAAGAGCAGACCGGTATTGTGGTCTGCTCATTTTTATGGTAAGATGATTTCGGTGATAAATATGGAGATGCCTCAGAGAAAACCGAACCGAATAGAAGGTTACGACTACAGCCAAGACGGTGCGTATTTTGTAACCGTTTGCACCCAAGACCGCAAGAAGATATTGTCAAGAATATCCGTAGGGACACCCGTCCCCGGGTGTCCGCAAATACCGCAGGTGGAATTATTGCGGCACGGACAAATTGCGGATAAAATTGTCCGGCAATTAAATGATTTTTACGATCATATTTCCGTGGATAAATACACCGTTATGCCGGATCATATTCATTTGTTAATTACGATACGTGGCGGACACCCGAGGACGGGTGTCCCTACGAGTACATCGGAGATCGCCCGGTTTGTGGGAACATTCAAGCGGTTTTGCAACAAGGAATATGGAGAAAATATTTGGCAAAGTCGGTATTATGACCATGTGGTCCGGAATCAGCAGGATTACAACGAGGTTTGGGAATATATTGAGAACAACCCGGTCAAATGGGTAATCAGCAAGGAAAAAATATGACCGTAGGGACACCTGTCCCCGGGTGTCCGGAAAAACGATGGAGCGGCAAAGCGGACACCCCGGGAGGGGTGTCCCTACATTTATGCCGCGGCGGCTAGCATATTTTCGATGAAAATGCCGTAGCCCATTGTGGGGGAGCGACCCGACCGCTGCCAGTGGCAGAGGAAGGGAGGGGAGCGAGTGGCCGGGGTCGGGGTGCAACGCAGCCGCACCGTCGGCAAGGCGCACACCGGGCACCCCAACAGGATCGTCA
>JAZSQH010000001.1:0-60584 GCA_045537865.1 Faecousia sp.
CAATGCGTTGCATTGCTCCCCCTGTTGCGGTGCCCGACAGAAACTTCGCATGTCAAAGCATGCTCGTTTCTTGCCGACCGCTGCCACTCGCTCTGGTCGCTGTATCCGCCACAGGCGGCGCTCCCATCGCTCCCCCATGGTAGGTATGACCGTTTCCGTGGCTGTTGCTGTTGAGGAAAGCCTGAAGTAATTGTAATTACAAAATAACCCCGGGAACTTTAAGTTCCCGGGGTTTTCTTATTTCAGAATGTCAGCAAGCAGTTCCTTGCCCTCTGTGTCCAGCTGGGACACTTCATTATATAGGCTATGGTAGAATGCTTCTGCGGCAGCTTTTCGCTGCAGCGCCAGTTCCCTGCCCTTCTGGGTATAAAAGCGATCATAGAGTTTTTCCAACTTGAATTTATACTCCCGGAAAAAGGAGGAAACTTCCCCCTGCGAGCCGTCTGAGATGCTGCCATCGGCATTTCTGGTATAAAGCGGGTCACTGACTGTGCCTTTATAAACCAGCGTTCTGGCAACACCGATTGCACCGGCTACATCCAGCTTGTCCGCATCAAAGAGGATTTTTGCTTCCAAACTTTGCGGCTGATCATTTTTCCGGAATCTGTGGGTGCGGATACAATCACGCACCTGACCGGAAAATTCTGCAGAAAAACCATTGTCAATCAAAAAGCCATAAGCCTTTTCACTGCCTACAGCAGCGTGACACAGACTAGGATCCCTGATCTGCTCCGGACGGGCTATGTCATGGAGCAGACAAGCAGCGATCAGAACATCATAGTCTACACCCTGCTCCTGCCGGGCGATCACCAAGGCATTATCCAGCACCCGGTAGATATGTTCGCTGTCATGGGCGCTGTCCGCCATGCACGATAGCATATACGTTTCCAATCGTTTATAGGTAGGTGTTTGCATATTCACCTCTTATTACTCGCTTAGATATTGCTCCCATTGGTAGGTATCCGTTTTCCACTGTAAATTCCAGGCTTCACGGATAGCGCTGCACATAAATGCCAGCTTTTGCTGCATGATGGGATTTTGGAAAACTTCCCCGTTATCCGGCAGCATCGCCTGCTGGAACAAATAAGCACGATCTTGTTCAGCAGAAGTCATCGCTTCACTGGATGCAAATGCCATGGTTTCACCGGTCAGATAGCCATCGGTGTATGTGGCTTCCTCTCCATAAACGAAGCCCTCAGGGTTCAGCTCGCTCCATTCACTATATACGGAAGTCTCATTCAACACATACTCATCAATGATTTTGCCCAAGCACTTGGTAAACTCTGCGGTAATATCCGCATGGGCAGAAATGGCAATATAGGCATTATCCTGATACCAATATGTGGCAGAGCCAATTTGGTTATCCACACTGCGCACGATGCAAACACGAACCGGTTTTTCCGCAAGGCTTCTGATGAATGCCCGGGGAAAATACGACAGAATCTGCTCCAATTCATCCATGGCATCGTTGATCTGGGGGACAAGATATTCCGCATCCAGCAGATAACCGGTGGAATATTTCGCCGCATTTTTCCAGACACGCATGGTCACACCGTAGGTGTTGCTGAGTCGTTCTGCCCGTTCCTCGCATGCTTCCAGTCCGTCCTCGTCAGGAGATTGGGCAGTATACAGCGTATCCAAGCAATATTCACCATCTTCTACAGCGGACATGCTGGGATCCCAGCGAAGCAGGATATTTGCGCCGGTTTGGGCATCTTTAGTCAGTACCCATACACAGCCTGACCATCTATCAGCCAAAATCTGTTGGGGCATACCGATGCCGGTTACCGTTACTTCACCGGTCTTTGTTCCGGGATCTAACATATATAAGCTGAAAGTCATGCCGGTCTCATCCCCTGCATATCCAACGATACCGCCCAATTCCAGTACGGATGCCAATTGTGTATCCACCTGCATATCCATAGGCGTACCATCCCGGAAGCCAACAACACTCTGTTGGACAACGCCTTCCTGGCGCAATGCAAGGTACATATTTTCATAGGTGTAGACCGCATCTACATCATTATCCGCAACGATTGTCTGTCCGTTTTCCGACGACAGATAGTGGACATTGATATGGTTATCGATATCCTCGATATAGCAAGCTACAACATCGCCATTAAAATAAGCGCCCAACAGCTTTTGCTCCACGCAATCGTGGGATTTGATCAGCCTGGAAATTTTGTGTTCTGTTTCCATCACACGGATCTGACCGGTAGTGCAATAGAATATCTCGCCGCCGTCGGCAGAAATCACCGGATCGCCGGTCATATCCTCCGGCATTTCCACCTCGTCTGACAGCTGCAGCTGAGGATCGAGGAACACTACCTTATGGGTCTGCGGATCATAGTAAGCAAAGCCACCGTGGGTGGTTTGCCAGCAAGCATTCTCCAACGACAGATCCACCGGCAGTTCCGCAGTTGCGCCAATGTCGTAATCCGTACCGCTCAAAACAGTCAGCTTGGTCTTTCCATCTGCGCACTGCGCCAGCAAAAGCTTATCACCAATGGCAGAGAGCCAACTATAACCGGTGCCAGGCAAATCATATCTGCGCACTGCGCCGCCGGTAGCTTGCTCAATGGCGCTGTGTTCCTGATACAGCTCCGGCGCAGTTGTTTCCGTCGCCTCGGTAATCTCCGTATCCGGTTCCCTGTTTGTGCATCCGGTCAGCAACAGACCCAGCAGCATAAACACAATCCAAAATCGTTTCATATCACTGTCTCCTGGCAAGTGTGTAGTCATCGCCCTGTCTGTAATAAGGGCAATGCTCTTTCCGGGAGGATAAGATTCGATAGACCTCATCCTCATCCAGATCCATCATGCAGTAGTACTCGTCATACTCTTCATCATAATCATAATACCAACAGGTATCACATTCACTGGTGACCATAGCACTCTCCTAGATAACGGCTAATGTCAAAGGGTTTGATTTTCTCATCCTTCCGCAGATACAGCGGATGATGGGGATGTCCCTTTTTACTGACTGCGCCGGCGCAGTACCACTGCGCGCCGTACTGCTCACCCACCTGCAGCATATCCTGCAGACAGTCCAGCAGATAATCTCTTTTTTCAATAATCGTTCCCCAGGCTGCCCACACTGCCGGTCGGTCAGAAATGGAAAGCACATAGCGAAAGGCTTCCAGATTTTCCTTATGTAACGCATAGTTACACTGCTTTTCCATGGCATCCGGGTCAGTGGCTCGTTGGGCATACACATTGAACATAATAAAGCTGTCAAACCCGTTGCCCAAAGCGATCCGCTCCACAGATTTCAAGGTATTGTCCAAGTCATCCGGGCGGGCGGTGGACGGATTGATGCCAATGCAGATCAGGGGATTTTTGCCCCTTGTACCTAAGATATAGCGGTACTCGGAGTAAAAGTTGGGGGCATACAGCCATTTATTGATGTCATATTCATCGCTGGGTGTGTTTGCCGCAGCCAATGCCTGGTCAAATGTGACCAGTTCCAGCTGTGCAGTTGTTCCCTTTGGTATATGCATACTCGCTCCTTACGCCCAAAGGACACAGTCTACGGGAATATCAAATTCCTCTGTCTCCAAATGGGGCAATACCTGAAAATCATAGCAAAGCGCTACGGTAGGATGCTCCGGCTCTCGAGCCAGAAACTTGTCATAAAAGCCGCCGCCGTAACCGATCCGGTGTCCCTCTTTATCAAAAGCCACACCGGGCATCAGCACAAGGGCATGGGGGTCGTTTGCCACCGGCTCGTCTGCGATAGGTTCGGGGATGCCCATATCGCTGATCTCCAAACCGGACATGTCGGTTATATAGATAAACCGCATTTCATCCCCGTAGACTTTCGGCACGGCAACCGCTTTCCCCTCTGCCAAGGCACGCTCCAGCATGGGTACGGTACGCACCTCCTGATTATAGGGCAGGTAGCCATAGATGGTCTTAGCATTTTTGTATGCATCCGTGGCCGCAAACAGCTCGCCCAGCTTTTGACTGGCAGTTTGGATCTGCTGCTCGGTCATGGCACGCTTCTGCTCCCGGATCTGTTTGCGAAGTTGCTTTTTATCCATTATGCTCCTCCTTGGGGTACTTCTTATACAAACGGAACCACAGCAGCACTGCTGCCTGACCGGGAATGCCCAGCAGGAACAGCTTCCACATATTCACATGGAAAAACACCAGCAGCGTCATGTATAAGCTTAACAAAACGCCCCATACAATGGCAGAAATCAAAACCTGATTCCAGCGGAAATCCCGCCATGCAGAACGCAGGCTGAGCAACACAATGGCATTGGCAGGAATCGCATAGACAAATGCCATCCAGCTTTTGGGAATTTCAAAGGTAGAGATCACCACAAACAAAAGCAGCGCCACAGCCCACACCAGCACTGTGGACAAGCCCAAAATGATCAGCTTGTTTGCTTTGCGTTTCAGGGTCTTTTCCACCGCTTTTTCCATGACACGTTCCACTTTACCCAGATTTCCGGGCAGCTCATTGGGATCCACCAGCAGGTCACTGACAGATACTTCAAACAGCTCCGCCAGCTGCGCCAACGTCAGAACATCCGGAACAGATTCACCACGCTCCCACTTGGAAACAGCCTTATCAGAATAATTCAATTTTTCCGCAAGTCCGGCCTGGGTCATACGCATGGATTTGCGGTAGGCTGCAATATTTGCGCCAATTTGCTTTTTCAACTTCTCGTCGTCCATAGTTATCCTCCGAGCTATAGTTGTGTATATTTTAACAGATTTTCATGGTGATTGCAACAAAAAAAGGACGACCGGTCTGGTCGTCCTTTTAATCATCCGGGAATAGTTTCTCGGAGCAGTATTTGACGATAGCGCCACGGGTGACGATACCGATGAATGTATCCTTATCGTCAACCACCGGGACAAAGTTCTGGGTACTGGCTCTGCGGACAAGATCCTGCATATCTGTGGTAACACGCACCGGGATGTTATCCCGTCGGCGGGAGATCTCCATGATCTTCCGTGCCTCCGCCTGCCGTATGTCCATGTAGCAAAGATTCTTCATCGCCCACAGCAGATCGCCTTCTGTCAATGTGCCTCGATATTCACCCCGTTTATTCAGGATCGGCAGAGATGCGTAACCTGCGGTCTCCATTTTTTCCAAGGCCTGACGGATGGTATAGTCATCATATAAGAAGGCGCACATGGCCTTTGGGGTTAGAAAGAATAGGATATTGTTCATGGTCGCTCCTTTACTGCGCTGCATTGGCGGCGCCCGCCACCTTTTATATTATAGCATAGATTTGCGCAGAAAGGACAAAAGTTATTGTGAATTATTCTTTTTCTGTGCCGAATTTTTCAGCTCCTTTTTGTGCATGTTGCACATATCTCCCTACTGTAGAGCTTTGTTTCCACTGCCACGGGTGTATTTACACGCTGTTGTAGGGTGACTCTACCGGGCAAAAGCGATACCATTGAAGTACGAACAGGAGGCGTTTGCGTTATGATACATCGTACCAAATTATCAGACCGATCTCTACCCGCTTACTCCCGGGGCGAAGAGATTATGAATATGATCACCCACATTATCGGAGGGATATTGGGGATCGTTGTGCTGGCTATGAGCCTTACAAAATCCATCCACCAGGGCTGCGCCCGGGATATTGTAGGCAGCGTGATCTATGGATGCTCAATGATCGCGCTGTATACCGCTTCCAGCGTGTACCACGGCCTGCTCCCCTGCTTTGGCAAGAAGGTTATGCAGGTGGTAGACCATTGTACCATCTATTTGCTGATTGCCGGAACTTACACCCCGATCCTGCTTTCTGCATTTATCCCCCAATACCCGCTTTTGGGCTGGTGTATACTGGCTGGTCAATGGATTCCCGCCGTTGTTGCTGCCACGCTGACTGCTATCGATCTGAAACGATACCGAGTCGTTTCTATGATCTGTTACATCTTTACCGGCTGGGAGATCATTTTCTTTCTGCCCCAGGCCATTGAGCTGCTTACACCGGTTGGATTCGGTTTGCTTTTGGCCGGCGGTATTACCTACACTCTAGGTGCAATTTTGTACTGCATCGGCGCTAAGAAGCCCTGGTATCACAGCGTGTTTCATATCTTTGTGGTACTGGGTAGTTTGCTGCAATTTCTAGCGATCATTATATTCGTAATATAATGGCATAGTTTAATGCTGTGAACGAGTGTATTGACACAATTAATGTCAACTGATATATTAGAGCATATCAATTATATCCATCAGGAGGGAATCGCTATAAAAAAATACTTTCTCTTACTTTGATACTGCTTATGGTGCTCACACTGTTTGCCGCCTGCGATAAGGCCCCTGCAACTGAGGACCCCGTTGAGACCACCATGGATGTCAATGTCCCCCTTAGCGACGGAAAGACCCTGAAAGTGCTTGCCATCGGCAACAGTTTTTCTAACAACACCACAAAATATCTTTATGATGTTGCAAAGGCGCAGGGTGCTACCGACATTGCCATCGGCAGGCTCTATATCAGTGGTTGCTCTTTGCAGGCCCATGTTTCCAATGCCGAGTCCAATGCACCGGCTTATGAGTACTCCAAGAACACCGACGGCAACTGGAACTCTATTAATTCAGCCACCCTGCTTTACGCGCTGCAAGATGAAGATTGGGATATTATCACTTTGCAGCAGAACAGCGGCAACTCCGGCAAGGCAGATACTTTTAATCCTTCTTTAGAACTGTTGATCGACTATGTCAACAAGAACAAGACCAACCCAAATGCGCGGCTTGTTTGGAATATGACCTGGGCGTACCAGACCGGTTCTACCCAAAGCGGATTTGCTGGTTACAATAATGATCAGATGACTATGTATAAAGCAATTTTGGATGCCGTTCAGACCACCATCATCCCCAACAAAAACATCGCTGGTGTGATCCCTGTTGGCACCGCAGTACAGAACGCCCGTACAAGCTTTATCGGCGACAATCTGACCAAGGATACCTATCATCTGAATGACCTTGGTTGTGTCTTAGGCGCTTACGCCTGGTATACATACTTTATCGGCCAGCCTTTGGAAACTGTAAATTTAGAGAGCATTCCCGGTCAACCCATTACTGAGCAAGAGCGTGCCGTGATCAAGGAAGCTGTTAATGCTGCTCTGGAAACCCCCTACGCGATTACCGAATCTGCAAACAAGTAATACAACATAAGCAAGCGGTCTGTTGCCAAGCAACAGACCGCTGTTTTTATTCTTCTTCCGGCTCCTGATATGCGTCCAGGAGGGATGTCTGCGTGGCATCGGAGATCTCCTCCCCTGCCATGCACTGGGCAAACTGTGCGCCGGTCATGGTCTCGTTTTCCAGCAGGAAATCCACCACACACTGCAGTTTTTCAGAATCTTTTTGCAGAATTTCTTTACACTGTGCGTATGCACGGTCAATAATGATTTTTACCTCATCATCAATAGTGCCGGCTACCTTTTCAGAATAGCTCTTGGTACTTTGATAATCTCTGCCGATAAACAACTCACCGCCGCCGGTATACGACACCGTTCCCAGTGTGTCGCACATGCCATAGCGCGCCACCATATCACGAGCCAGCTTAGATGCCCGGTCAATGTCATTGGATGCACCGGTGGAAATATCCTGCAGGAAAACATCCTCTGCCACACGACCGCCCAGCAAGCCAACAATTCGCTCGTACATCTCATTACGGGTCAGGTGGTCGCTATCCTCCATAGGCATTGTCCATGTCAGACCCAAGGCATTGCCACGGGGAATAATGGAGATCTGATGCACCGGGTCATGGGTGGGCAGGCTATGCATAGCCACCGCATGACCTGCTTCGTGGATAGCTGTCAGCCGACGGTCACGCTCCAGGCGAGCACGGCTGCGTTTCTCCGGGCCGGCAAGGATCTTCATCATCGCATCGTTGATGTGCTGCATATTCAGCACCTGCATATCCTCGCGAGCTGCCATGATCGCTGCCTCATTGAGCAGATTGCTCAAATCCGCGCCGGTAAAGCCGGCAGTTGCCAGCGCAACCGTCCGCAGATTCACAGAGTCATCCAGACGCTTATCCTTGGCATGCACCTTCAGTATCTCCTCACGACCCTTGACATCCGGGGGATTCACATGGATCTGACGGTCAAAACGACCGGGGCGCAGCAGCGCCGGATCCAAAATATCCACGCGGTTGGTAGCAGCAAGGACAATGACACCCTCGGTACGGCTGAAGCCGTCCATCTCCACCAGCAACTGGTTCAATGTCTGTTCTCTTTCATCGTGACCGCCGCCCAAACCGGAGCCACGCTTACGGCCAACCGCATCGATCTCATCAATAAAAATAATTGCAGGCGCTACACGCTTTGCCTGATCGAACAGGTCGCGGACACGGCTTGCGCCTACGCCCACGTACATCTCCATAAAGTCAGAGCCGGAGATGGACAAGAACTGCACATCTGCCTCGCCGGCAACCGCTCTTGCCAGCAGAGTTTTACCCGTGCCGGGAGGGCCTGCCAGCAGGATGCCGTGAGGGATCCGGGCGCCGATAGCTGTGAACTTCTCCGGCTCACGGAGGAAGTCCACCACTTCCTGCAGCTCGGCTTTTTCCTCGTCAACACCTGCCACATCGGCAAATGTCACTTTTTTATTATCCGGCTGACCGTTGATGGTTCTTGCCTTGCCGAAATTGTTCATGGGATTATTGCTGTTGGCTCTGCCAACCAAAATGATCCACAGAATGATCAGCACTGCGCCTGCCAGGAAAATCGGCAGGAAGTAGTCCAGCGGCGACTGCTCCTTAGCAGGAACAAAGTCATAACTCTCCAATACACCGGATTCTGTCTGCGCCTGCAGTGTCTGCCACATATCCTGGCGGAAACCCTCCGGGTCTGCCAAAGGCGCCTTTATGGAAGTATTTCCATTATATTCCTTGTGCAGCACCAGGTAGATATTATTTTCCTCTACCACAAAGCTGCGTACCTGTTCTTTGTTGAACAGCTCTACAATCTGAGAATAGGACAGCTGCTCCGAACCGTCGGAAAACCATCCCATAATCAGGGAAAATGCCACCACTAAAATAGCAGCATAAATTAATATGGTCGTGATTCTATGCTTTTTCAAAATTGGTCTCCTTATTGATATGCTTCGGGTTTCAATACACCCACAAAAGGCAGGTTGCGGTATCCTTCGTCAAAGTCCAAGCCGTAGCCAACCACGAATTCATTGGGAACTGTGTAGCCAATGTAATCCGGTACGAGAGTCACCTTGGGATTTCTGCGCTCCGGCTTATCCAGCAGCGTGCAGATCTTAATGGATGCCGGCTCTTTGCTCATCAAATAATCGTATGTGAATTGCAGAGAGTTGCCGGTATCAAAAATATCCTCCAAGATGATCACGTGGCGATCCTTGATATCAACAGAAATGTCCATCTTTACGCACATTTCCTTGGACACAGTTCCCTGATAAGAAGAAAGACACATAAAATCGATCTGGCAAGGAATGTTGATGTACTTCATCATATCGCCGAAGAAAACCACAACACCCTTCAAAACACCGATAAGGATCGGATTCTTATCTGCATATTCCTCTGACAGTATCGCAGCCAATTCTTTGACCTTTGACTGGATCTGCTCCTCACTCAAAAGAACCTTCTGAATATTGCTTAACATAATGGACCTCCCATTGATCGCACTTTTCTATTTCTCAGCTACCGCTGGGTCATATTGTTTCAAAGCGAATACGAACCGCTGGCAACACTGTCGCCGCCCGTTCCAAATTTACGCCGATCCCATGCACTCCAAGCACGCCATCATCATCGGCGATCACCGCAACGGTGTTTCGCTTAGCGGCAGGGATTTTTCTGTCGATAAACAGTTTTTTTAACTCACGGTTACCGCCGTTTAACCGCATGGTGTCCCCCGGCTGCCTTGCACGCAGATACAAAGTGCCTTGTGGCAACACAGCAAAACTATCCGTGCTGCAATCGCAGTCCTGCGCCGGCGAAACCGTTACACGCAGCCCCAGCGCCGGCAAATCCACCTGCCCGGGGCAGTTCAGGACAACTGTTTTGATGGCTTCCTGCCGGGACAACTTCTCTAATGTATCATAATTTCTTTGGATCGTCACACCGCCGGGAAACTCCGCTTTGGCGGAGGGTTTATCTGAAAAAACCAATTTTTCAGCCAGCGCAATATGCTCCGATTCCGGCTCAGGTACACCGCATTTTTCCAAAAAACCGCCCAAAGCCCGGACACGCACTGCCGCCGGAGCTTCACGCAGTTGCGATACGCAAGCAGGTGTCTGCGCCGCCATATCCGCCAGCGCTACTTCATCCTGGCGCAGACGCAGCGCCATAGCAGACACATTCTGCGTCAGCTTTGGATTCTCTTGCTCCAGCAGCGGCATCACATGATGTCGCAGGCGGTTGCGCAAAAACCGGTCAGTTTCATTACTACTGTCTGTGATATGGCAGAGATGGTATTCATCTAAAAATTCCACCACTTCCTGGCGGGTGATCTCTAGCATAGGACGGATCAGCCTGCCGTTAACCGGTGCAATGCCACCCAGGCCACGCAGTCCCGTACCTCTGACTAAGTGCATCAGCACAGTTTCTGCATTATCATTTGCAGTATGGGCAGTGGCAATTTTGCCGGGAAGCGTCTGCAAAAATGCATATCTAGCATCCCGCGCCGCTGCCTCCAAGCCTTTCTTTCCGGCTTTTACTTCCCCAGTGCCTACATGCAGTTCAATGTCATACTGCTGGCAAAATGCACGCACAAAGCTTTCATCACGATCTGATTCCTCGCCACGGAGCTTGTGGTTAAAATGCGCCGCAGAAACAGTAATTCCAAGCTTGTCCCTGAGCAGATACATAGCAAACAGCATAGCCACGGAATCTGCGCCACCGGACACTGCGCATACCACTGCATCCCCGGCTGTTACCATCTGATAACGGCGCAGGAACGATTCCAGCTTATTCAGCATGCTTCCACTCCCGGTCGGTAAAGGTTTGATACTGGGGAATCCACTGCAGCTTAACCGTACCCACTTCGCCATGACGGTTTTTGGACACGATACACTCAGCAATTCCCTTATCCTCGGAATTTTCGTTGTAGTATTCATCACGGTAGAGGAACAAAACCTCGTCCGCATCCTGCTCGATAGCGCCGGATTCACGCAGGTCAGAAAGCATAGGACGCTTGTCCGTACGGCTTTCCGGTCCACGGGACAGCTGGCTCAAACAGATCACCGGAACATTCAGTTCCTTTGCCATGATCTTTAGGCTTCTGGAAATATCACTGACCACATTCACACGGCTCTCGCCGCCCTTGCCATAACCGGAGCCGTTCATCAACTGCAGATAGTCGATGATTACCAAGCCCAAATTTTCCACACGGCGGCACTTTGCGTTCATTTCCGCAACTGTGATTGCCGGGTTGTCGTCTACACGAATATCAGTCTGGCTCAGCGCAGCAGATGCCATGCAGAGCTTGCTCCACTCGTCCTCGGTCAGCTTGCCGGTGGCCATTTTCTGACCGTCCACGAAGCTTTCAATAGACAGCAAACGCATAGCAAGCTGCTCTCTGGACATTTCCAAAGAGAACATCGCCACAGTCTGCTTATACTTTTTTGCCACATTCAGCGCCAAATTCAACGCAAAGGCAGTCTTACCCATAGCCGGACGGGCAGCCAGCAGCACAAGGTCAGATTTATTCAGACCGTTGATCTTTACGTCCAGATCACGCATACCGGTAGACAGACCGGGAATGGCAGAATCCGACTGGCTCAATTCCGTCAGGCGATCAAAAACCTTATGTAAGGTAGTACCGATATGCTCCAAGGAATCTCCCCGCTCGCCTTTGCGCAGAGCGTAGATCTTCTTTTCAGCGCTTTCCAGAATCTCCGCCGGTGTACCTACCTGGTTATAGACCGTTTCAGAAATATCTGTGGCAGCATCTGCAAGACCACGGAGCATGGACTTATCACGCACGATATTGGCATAGCGCACTGCATTCGCCGCCGTGGGAGTGATCTCCATCAGCTGCAGAATGTAGCTCCGGGAGTCCTCTCTGTGGACACCCAATTCTTTCATTTTATCCAGAACCGTTACCGGGTCAATGGTCTGGGAGAAATTAAACATGGTGTAGATGGTTTCGTAGATCTCACGATTCTGCTGCAGGTGAAAATCCTCGGGACGCAGGATGCCGATAATATCCGTCAGACAACGGCTATCGATCAGAATTGAGCCCAGAACTGCCTGCTCTGCCTCCAGAGATTGGGGCAACTGTCTTGCCATCAGCTCGTTCTCCATGTCGCTTCTCCTTTCTGTCTAATTCAAATTTTTGTATTAAGCTTCCTCGATCTTAACAGTCAGCGGCGCGGTGATCTCATAGCCAAGCTTGCACTGCACCGTATAAGTGCCAACACTCTTGATCTGATCTGCGATCACGATTTTCCGCTTATCCAGCACGATGCCGGACTTTTCTTTCAGCGCATCCGCAATTTCCTGGTTGGTAACAGAGCCGAACAGACGGCCTGCGCCGCCGCCCTTGGCGGTAACAGTCAGGGTCATTTCACGGAGCTTGTGAGAAATCTCCAGCGCCTCGGCACGCTCCTTAGCTGCCTTTTCTGCAGCGGCCTTATCATTCATTTTCTTGGTGTTCATGGCATCAGCTGTAGCCTCCACGGCCAGCTTTCTGGGCAACAGGTAGTTTCTTGCATAGCCGTCGGAAATCTCCAACATCTGACCCTTCTTGCCCTTGCCTTTCACATCCTGCAGTAAAATAACTTTCATTTTCGTTCTCCTTATGCTTCGTAGTAATGGTCGATGGCATCTACCAGACGATCCAGCACCTCTTTGACAGAGCTGCTCTCGATCTGTGCGCCGGCGGTTGCGGTATTACCGCCGCCACCCAGAGGTTCCAATATCATCTGCACATTTGCCTCACCGATGGAACGTCCGGAAATAATAACCCGGTCTGCATCGGGATACAGCACAAAGGATGCTGTGATACCGGAGATATTCAGCAGTTCGTCCGCCGCCTGCGCCGCCAATGCACGGGTCGTGCCGCTGTTCAGCGCAGCGATTGCAATCTCCTGACGGTACAATCTGGCAGACTTGATGATCTGATATTTTGCAATGGTATTCTGGAAGTCGTTTTGCATCAACTTCTTGACTTCCACAGTATCTGCGCCTAACTGACGCAGATATGCAGCCGCCTCAAAGGTACGCTCACCGGTACGGACGTGGAAACTCTTGGTATCCAAAACGATACCTGCCATCAGGGATTTCGCTTCGATGGGAAGTACATCGTTCTTTTCCACTGCATACTGCAAAAGCTCCGTAGCCAGTTCCGATGCCGAGGAGGCATAAGGCTCATGGAAATTAACCACAACGGGTTTGATATAGTCCGCCGCTCTGCGATGGTGATCCACCACACAAACACGGGGTGCAGATTCCAACAAGGGGCGGAAATCTACCTGATCCGGGCGATTGGTATCCACCACCACCAACGTGCTGCGGTTATCGCAAAGCACCAGCGCCTCCTGGCCGGAGATAAATACATTTTTGTATTCCGGCTCACGGCGGATCTCATCGATAAGATTCTGCGCCGCATTATTTGCAAGATCCAGAACAATATGCGCCGGCTTGCCCTTTTTGCGGCACAGACAAGCAATACCCATAGCTGCACCCACTACATCCAGATCCGCAGTCTTATGTCCCATGATGAACACCTGACTGCTGCCGCCAATAAGTTCCATCAAGGAGTTAGCTGTCACACGGGAACGAACCTTGCTGCGGTGGTCTGCCTCTTTGGTGCGGCCGCCGTAGAAATTGAAATTCACACGGTCTTTCACCACCGCCTGGTCACCGCCACGGCTCAATGCCATTTCGATGGCCAAAGCCGCAAACTCATAACCTTCCTCAAATGTTGCGCCGTCTACGCCCAAGCCAAAGGAAATAGATGCTGCCAGACCAGCGGGCGATGTGATCTCGTGAATGTCCTCCAAAAGAGAGAATTTCGCTTCCATTGCCTGCTTCAGATCCTGCTTTTCCATCACCAGTATAAATCGATTCTTTTCCAACCGGCGCAGCAAGGCATGATACCCTTGCGCCCATTTCATGATGGTATTATTCAGCCGGGCATTCAATGCGGAGACCGCCGCCTCGGTCATGTTGCGCGTCAGCTCCTCGTAGTTATCCACCAAGATAATGGACACCACCGGACGAGAACGAATATACTCGTCACGCACCTGATACAGCTCTGTCAAATCGGACAAATACAATGCGCCCAGCATTTCCGTTGCGGAATCGCCGGTGCGGATCACCGAGCCGTAAACACGGTAACGGCGCTGCGCCATTGTCACATCGTAGGGATACTCTGTCTTGCCCTCCACCAGCCAGTCAGTAACAAAGCCGGGGAGAATATCCTCCACGTTTTTCTCCGACATGGTATCCTGAAAGCCGGTGAGCTTAATGAACACATCGTTTGCATAGACGATGCCGCCGTCTGACAGCCGCAAAACAAGCATAGGAAACGGCGCTTCCGCACCGCTGACTTGATTGGCTTCATCCGCTGTTCGCTGGATAAACGCCTGCAGCTCCTTGCGCCGATATTTATGCTGCAGAAAATACAAGCCCAGCACCAAAGCCGCCACCGCCAACTGGATAACCGCCAGAAGGTATTGACCGAAAACAAGCGCCAAAATACCGAAGCCCAGCATCACAAAAAAATACAGTCCCACACTGGGATTGATAAGCCGCGCAAGCTTCTTTGTCATGACTGTCACCTCCTCAAAGGGATATGTACCCAATTTAATCAATATTTTATACATTATATCAAATCAGCGGCAAAGGTGCAAGGAAATTTTTGTTTTTTTCTGTGCCTATTTGACGGAAAATAAATGTGTACAAAAAGGGCAAATCGTGGTATAATATTTGTGCGGCGCTCGGGAAGGCAGACCCGGGGCAAATCTAAATTTTATATGATCTTGCAGGCGTTTTCGCTTTAAGGGCAGCGATTCAGGGCTGTTCCGGAGCCGGCGGTTGCCTGCTTTGTTGTATCCAAACGAAAGGAGCTATACCATTTGGCTGAAAAATTAAAAATCATTCCTCTTGGCGGTCTGGATGAGATCGGCAAGAATATCACTGTGTTGGAATATGGTCGGGATATGATCGTTGTCGACTGCGGTGTGGGTTTTCCCGATGAAGATATGTACGGTGTGGATCTGGTGATCCCGGACTTCACATATTTGGTACAAAACGCAAAGAAACTGCGTGGCATGTTCATCACCCACGGTCACGAGGATCACATCGGCTCTATCCCCTACTGTATGCAGCAGGTGGTCTGTCCCATTCACGGCACAGCTATGACCAACGGTCTTATCAAATTGAAACTAGAGGAACATCGCATCGCAGATAAGGTAAAACTGATCACCCATAAACCCGGCGATGTGGTCAAAGCCGGTTGCTTCACCGTAGAATTTATCCATGTGAACCACTCCATCGCCGATGCGGTGGCTTTTGCGATCCACACCCCTGTGGGTACAGTGGTAATGACCGGCGACTTTAAGATCGACCCCACCTCTAAGGATGGCATGATCGATCTCGCCCGATTGGGTGAACTGGGCAATCAGGGTGTTCTGGCGCTGCTGTGCGATTCCACCAACGTGGAGCGGCAGGGCTATACCCCCAGTGAGAACATCGTGGCGGAGGGATTGGATCGTCAGTTCAAGAACTGCGATCAGCGGATCGTGGTTACCACCTTCGCTTCCAACATGCACCGTATTCAGGCTGTGCTTGCCACCGCCCACCGTTACGGCAGAAAAGTAGCCGTCACCGGACGGAGCATGGAGAATATGCTAAAAGTGGCGCAGGAGCTGGGTTATATCAAAGTGCCTGCCGGCACCATCGTCGACCTGAACGCTGTTAAGAGTCTGCCGAAAAACAAGGTCGTCATCGTTTCTACCGGCTCTCAGGGCGAGAACATGTCTGCTCTGTACCGCATGGCTTTTTCCTCTCATAAGCAAATTGACATCCAATCCGGCGACCGGATCATCATTTCCGCATCTGCCATTCCCGGCAATGAAAAGGCCGTTTCCCGGATCATCAACGAGCTGTACCGCAAGGGTGCGGAAGTGGTATATGAAAAAAGCGAGGGTCTGCATGTTTCCGGTCACGCTTGTCGTGAGGAACTGAAAATCATCCATGCCCTTTGCAAACCCAAATTCTTTATCCCCGTCCACGGCGAGCAGCGCCATCTGCAGATACACGGCAAGCTGGCGGAGCAGATGGGTGTTCCTGCCAAGAATGTCCGTATTGCCGAGATCGGCAGCGTGCTGGAACTGTCCGGCAAAACCTGCAAGCTGAACGGAACCGTCACCGCAGGAAAAGTCTTTGTGGACGGCACCGGCGTTGGCGACGTGGGCAGCGTTGTACTCCGGGATAGAAAGCATCTGGCGCAAGACGGCATGATCGTGGTCTGCGTTAGCCTTTCCGTTCAGGACGGCGCTGTCATCACCGGCCCGGATATTATCACCCGTGGCTTTATCTATGTGAAAGAATCCGAGGAACTGATGGAGGAGCTGCGCAGCGTTGCTATGGAAGCCATTGACCGCTGCAGCCGTAAGCGGATTCGAGACTGGACAGCGATCAAAACCGCAATCAAGAATGACCTCAGCGGTTATCTCTATAAGACCACCAAGCGCAATCCTATGATCTTGCCGGTCATTATGGAAATCTAAAAAACATTGGGTGCGCTGCAAAATGCGGCGCACCCTTTTATTTGGAGAGATGCAAATGCAATATTATTTTGCGCCGCTGGAAGGACTGACCGACAGTGTTTACCGCCGAATACACCAGGTCCACTTCCCCGGTGTCCATCGGTACTACACGCCCTTCTTTTCCCCTACTGTTCACCGCAAACTGACACCAAAGGAAAGCCGGGAATTACCGCCGTCAAACGCACACCGGGTAGAAACCATTCCCCAGCTTCTGACAAAAGTGCCGGAAGACTTTATCTGGATGACAGAGGTCTGCGCAGATCTGGGGTATCCGGAAGTAAATTTGAACCTAGGCTGTCCCTCCGGAACAGTCACTGCCAAAGGCAAGGGTGCCGGCATGTTGCGTGATCCGGAGAATCTGGATCGTTTCCTTGGGGAAATTTTTGAAAAAACGGCATTGCCTATTTCTGTCAAGACCCGGCTGGGTTTTTACTCACCGGAGGAATTCCCCGCCCTTTTGGATATACTGAACCGCTACCCCATTAAGGAGCTTACAGTTCATCCCAGAGTTCGCAATAATTTCTATAACGGAAGCGTGGACATGGAAAGCTTTACTTATGCCGTACAATACAGCCACGCGCCGGTGTGCTACAACGGCAATCTGTGCAGCAAGGCGGATATTGAAGCGATTTCTGAAGGTTTTCCGCAAGTTTCAGCCGTTATGCTGGGACGAGGTCTGATCGGCGATCCCGGCATGCTCAGTCCCAACGGCACAGACCGTGACACACTGTACGAATTCCACAGCGCACTGCTGGACGGCTATCAGCAAGCATTTGGCAGCGCCCGGAACGCTATGTTCCGCATGAAAGAAAACTGGCGCTACCTGATATGCTTATTTGAGGGCGGCGAAAAACTGGGTAAGCGTCTGCGAAAAACCACAGATATTGCAGAATATCTAGCTGTTACCCACGAAATAATCCATAATTTACCCATACGAGAAACGCTGCAAGCAGATTGGTAAACCGAAAACCGGTGTAGGAAACCCTACACCGGTTTTCTTTAATGATGGTGATGGTGGTGATGATGTCCACCGTGATCATGATACTCTACATGACAATGCGCCTCGTGGCAATGCTCGCCCTCATACTCCAGCTCCAGAGTAACATGAATGATTCCATGTTCTGCCAATTCGTGGCGAATGGCATCTTTGATCTGATGTGCATCACCATTGGTAACGATGTGCATAGTGGCATAGCTGGTTTGACCATCCATACTCCAAACATGGATATGGTGCGCATCCAGCACGCCATCGATCTGCTGTACATGTTCCTTGATCTCGGCAACAGTAATGCCGTGAGGTGTCTTTTCCAAGAAAAGATCTACCGCTTCTTTCAAATTGCCCACAGCGTTGTAAAGGATAAAGCCTGCAACACCAACGGACATAACCGAGTCGATCAGCGCCCAATCCGTAAAGCGCATCACCACTGCACCGATGAGCACCACTGCCCAACCCAGCACATCCTCCAGCATGTGCAGGTTGACCGCCTTTTGATTCAGCGAACCCTCTCCGTGGGTAAAATATGCCGCCGCCAAATTTACGCATACACCGATCACTGCAAACACGATCATGCCGTCATAATGGATCGGCTGGGGGGTAATGATTCGCACTACTGCGTTATAAATGACCATAGCCGAGCCCACCAGCAGGATCATGGTGGTAATGACGCTGCCGATCACAGAATACCGGGCATAACCATAGGTAAACTTGTCATCCGGCTGTTTCTTGCTCTTACGCTCCAAAAAATAGGAGATCGCAATACTGGCGGCATCGCCAATATCGTGAACGGCATCGGAAATAATGGCAACGCTGCCAGTAAAAATACCGCCGATAAACTCAAAAATCGCAAAACCGAAGTTCAGCAAAAATGCAGCTAAAATATTGCGCTCCGTTTTCATGTTTTCCTCCTATGCAGCAATTAATTCTTATTATGATTATATAGGAAAACCATTGAAATTTCAACGTTTTTTCATCTGTCGTAAAAACAAAAATACCGCAAGCGATAATATGGCGGCGCTGTATGCAAGCACCCACCAAAGATGCGGGAAAATGCCTGCAATATCTCCGGCAAGAGCGGCTTGTTCCATTTCTACCGCATGGACAAACGGCAGTACATACGCGATCTTTTTGAATGCGCCGCCGACAAGATCAAGATCAAACCAAACACCGGACAGCCATGCCGACAGATTAGTTAACAAAGCACCACAAATACCGCCCACCTGCTTGTCCGTAAGCACGCTGCCGCAGAGCAGACCCAGCGCAATATAAAACACAGAAACCGGAACGATCATAACTATCGCATAGCCGATATCGACCGTCAATTTTAATCCCATAATGACAGCAACAGCGTAGCAGACGGCGCATTGCGCCAAACAGATCGGCAGGATCGGCAAGGTATAACCCAGTATAAAATCCAGCGGTGTCAGCGGTGTGGTATATAGCCGCTGCAGCAGAGCGCTGCTGCGGTCTTTTGCGATCAGTGTTGCAGAAAACAAGCTCATAAACGCCAAACCGAACACCGTTATACCCGGTGTCAGACGGCGAAGTTCAAACAGCTCCACCGGGATATTAGCTTGTATTGCGCGGAGCAGTAATAGCAGCGCAACCGGAAAACCAAGTCCAAAAGATACCGTCAAGGGGTCACGCAATATTTCCTTTGCGTTCCGTCCGACAAATGTCAGCATTCTCATTGCGCTGCCCCCTTAACGATACGAATAAAAGCTTGTTCAAAATCATCTGTGCCAGCCGTTATCTTGATATTATCGGCGGTGTCGCAGATTAGCATTTTCCCGTCCTTCATAATGCCGATTCGGTCAGAGAGCGCCTCCGCCTCCTCCATATAGTGGGTAGTCAGAATGATTGTCACCTGATCCTTTAACGAGCGGATCAAATCCCACAGCTCACTTCTGGCAAGTACATCCAGTCCCAGCGTGGGTTCATCGAGAAATAAAATCTGCGGCTCGCCCACCAGCGCCATAGCGATGCTCAGTCTGCGCTGCCAACCGCCGGATAACTTACCGGCTCTCTTGCCGAGCACCGGCGCAAGCCCCAGCTGTTCTGTCAGTAACTTGATCTGCTTTTGCTGTTTATCTCTGGTAAACCCATATAAGCCGCACATCAGATCCAGATTTTCCTTGACAGTCAGACCGCTTGCCACTGCCGTTTCCTGAGGCGACACAGCGATCATGGATTTGATCTGCGCAGGGTGGCTAACAACGCTTTTGCCCAGCAAATACGCATCGCCAGCTGTCGGCTGGGTCAGGCAAGACAACATTTTGATGGTGGTCGTCTTGCCTGCACCGTTAATGCCCAGCAGAGATAACAGTTCCCCCTGCCGGATCTCCAAATTTAAATTATCCACCGCCAAGGTGTCTTTGTAGCGCTTTGTCAGTCCAACTGTCCGGATCGCAACCATACTACTCACTCCAAGTTCCGTTTGATGGGTCAATTATAGCATCCATAAATGCAAAAATCTTAATTTTTGTCCCATCGGCAGTTTCACGACGCTCATCGGTATGCAATGTTGATTTTTAGAATGATTATGCTATAATACCGACAAAGGAGATGATTGCATGGGTATCATACAGAATTTCTACGATAACCTGGCAGCTGAATATCACAAGCTGTTTGCCGATTGGCAGTCTGCTACTCAAGAGCAAGCCGTGATACTGGACAAGCTGTTTGCCAGCAATGGCTATGATAAAAACGCCTGCATTCTGGACTGCGCCTGCGGCATCGGCACGCAAGCCATTGGTCTTGCTGCTCTGGGTTATCACATTACCGGCTCAGACATCAGCCAGGGCGAGCTGACAGAGGCAAGACAGCGTGCAGAAAACAATCATGTACAGATCCCCTTTGTCCGCGCAGACTTCTGCGCATTATGGGAATCCTTTGACCGGCAATTTGATATTATTATTGCCATGGACAATGCGCTGCCCCACATGCTCACTGCTGACGATCTGTCCGCCGCCATTAAAAGCATTACCGGTCAAATTGCGCCGGGCGGTATGTTTGTCGCCAGCATCCGTGACTATGATGCGCTGTTAAAGAATAAGCCGCCCTATTCCCCGCCCTATATTCATAAAACCGACAAAGGGCAGCGGGTGTCCTTCCAAACCTGGGATTGGCAGGGTGACAATTACAAGCTGACTCAATACATTGTTGACGATCAGGAATCGCTGGACATCAGCAAGTTTGACTGTGAATACCGTGCCACCCGCCGGGTGGAAATGACCGAACTGTTGACCGCAAACGGTTGCCGGGAAGTTCGCTGGCTATTCCCGGAGGACACCGGTTTCTACCAACCCATCGTGATCGCAAAGAAATAAACAAAACCACCCTACGGCATTTGCCATTGCATTTGCCATAGGGTGGTTTTATATCAGTCCAAAGGCTTCATTGTGGGGAATATGAAGGGGCTTAAAATCACCCAAGCGAATATCTTACCTAATCTTGCTTTTTTATTATTTTTCTTACCCATACAAAACACATTGTTTTGGCCCTTGAAAAATTATCTTACCTCAACTTACTTTTTCAGCACATATCATACCTCTGAAATGGTCTAAAAAATGGCCCAAAACTAAATCTTGATAACTCTCAATTACTCTATGTTTAAGATAAAGACTCATAATGCTTATATAATCATCATGATTAATAAAGAGTCTTATAAAAAAGAAAAAGAGTCATAAAGATTCTATAAGAATCGTTATGACTCATGAAGATTGTGGAGACATTGAAAAATTCATATTTTTATGCTATAATAAGAAAAAACGAGGTGTCGTCTTTATGAAAATACACGGTGTAAAGCGCGAATGGTCTCACCCGATTTTCTGTATGAAAAAGCATTATTGCCCTCATTGTAACGAAATGTTAGAAAAGACCAAAACGGAGACTGTGGTTAATTCTAAATCGGAAGAAACAAAAAATTATGATTTTTCTCAAGCTGGCGGCGATGGTTATATGATGGGAAATATAAAATTCATAAGAACTGCTTTTCGGTGCAACAAGTGTGATAAAACCTACTCTATAGAAAACCTTTTAGAAATAGAAAAGGGTGTCTTAAAGGGATGATTATATGAAAACAATTAAATGGTTAAAAACCTCAATAGTATTACAAAGTATATTTGCATTTTTCTGCATTGCTTCATCCGTGTGCTTCGCAATTAATAGATATTTTGATTTGAGGATTTTCTTTACATTAGGCAATCTTTTGATTTATGGTTGGATTATAAATCCCATCGGCTTAATATCCGTTGTTGTTGGCATAATACTTTTCTTTTCCGAAAAAGGCAAGGACGAAAATCGTATAATTGTAGGCAAGAAATGGATTTGGTTTGTAGTGTTTTTTGTGATTGACATTTTACTGTATTTAACCGCAGGTGTATTGACGGTTGCCTTTACAGGTGGTGTTTAAACAGGAGAAAGCATATGGAAGACATTTTAGAACTCATTCTTTCAATATTGTTCATGCCTTTTGAATCTAAATACGATAATCTAAAACTCAAAATCAACAAAATATCAAATAAGGCATTACGATTTATATTAAAGTTTTTACTCATATTAGTCCCTCTCGCTTTGATATTTGGACTATGTTGTTTGTGCAGTTACATATTTAGAGGATATTGGATATAACAAAACACCCTATGACTTTTTACGGTCATAGGGTGTTTTCATTTTTTCACTTGTCGTAAATGTGTCGTAAATCGGTTTTGATAGGGTTTCAAAAACCCTGTAATACCGCTAATTTACGGCATTTTCTTAATCAAGGGGCTTCATCGTGGGGAACAGGATGACCTCGCGGATGGTATCATTGTTGGTCAGCAGCATCACCGTGCGGTCGATGCCGATGCCCATGCCGCCTGTAGGAGGCATGCCGTATTCCATTGCGTTCAGGAAATCCTCGTCCAGCATTTCGGTTTCGTCGTCGCCACGCTCACGCTGCTCCACCTGCTTCATGAAGCGGGCGCGCTGATCGATGGGATCGTTCAGCTCGGAATAGGCATTTGCCAGCTCGCTGTGGCAGATAAACAGCTCGAAACGCTCGGTCAGTCGGGGATCCTCCGGGCTGCGCTTGGTCAGCGGAGAGACCTCAACGGGGTACATGGTGATAAAGGTAGGCTGGTTCAGGTGCTCCTCTACTCTCTGGTCAAAGCAAGCATACAGTGCATTGCCCCAGGTCTTTTCAGCAGCATCTGCCAGTTCGACACCCTTTGCCTTAGCGGCAGCCACAGCCTCTGCATCGTCGGTGATCGCACCGAAGTCGATACCTAGGTATTCCTTAACGGCATCTACCATGGTCAGGCGGCGCCAGCCGGGGGTCAGGTCAATTTTTTCACCCATCCACTCCACTTCGTAAGTGCCGAGAATCTCCTTGGCTGCGCCGGAAATAATGCCCTCGGCAATATCCATCATATCGTGGAAATCCGCATAAGCCTGGTACAGCTCCACAGTGGTGAACTCCGGGTTGTGCTTGGGATCCATGCCCTCGTTACGGAAAATTCTGCCGATCTCATACACACGATCCATGCCGCCGATAATCAGCCGCTTCAAGGGCAGCTCGGTGGCGATTCGCATGTACATATCGATGTCCAGTGTGTTGTGGTGGGTAATGAAAGGACGGGCAGATGCGCCGCCGGCGATGGTGTTCAGTACCGGGGTCTCTACCTCGATATAATTCATATTGTCCAGATAGTTACGCATGAACTTGATGAACTTGGAACGGATCACGAAGTTCTGCTTTACCTCGGGATTGACCATCAGATCCACATAGCGCTGACGGAAGCGGATCTCCTTGTCGGTCAGGCCGTGGTACTTCTCAGGCAGGGGCAGCAGAGACTTGGAAAGCAGCGTAACGGTCTTTGCCCGAACGGAGATCTCCTCGGTCTTAGTCTTGAACACCTCGCCCTCGACACCAACGATATCGCCGATGTCATTCTTCTTAAAACGGGCGTACTCCTCCTCGCCCAGCTCGTCGATCTTGACAAACAGCTGGATACGGCCGGTGGAATCCTGCAGGTCACAGAACATGACCTTACCCTGACCACGCTTGCTCATCAAACGGCCGGCAATACGGACGGTCTGACCCTCCATAGTGTCGTAATTCGCCTTGATAGCAGCAGAATCGGAATTAAAATCAAACTTGGTCTGCAGGAAAGGATCTCTGCCCTCCGCCTGCAGGGCAGCCAACTTCTCACGGCGCACCAAAACCTGATCGCCGTAAGACATTTCTGCCGGGGGTGTAAACTTTGCCATAATTATCCCTCGCGTGTAATGTTTACAACTTCCATCTCATAAGAGCCGGAAGGTGCGATTACCATAAACTTCTCGCCGATTGACTTGCCCACAACGGCTCTGCCGAAGGGAGAGTCATCAGAGAGCTTGTACTCCATGGGGTTGGCTTCCTGAGAACCGGTAATGCGATACTCGGTCTCCTCGCCGGTAGCCAGATCCTTAACCGTCACACGGCAGCCCAGACCTACACGACCGGACAACTCGTTCTCATCCTCGATAATAACAGCGTGGGACAGAACATCCTCGATCTCGGCAATACGGCCATACAGCTTAGCCTGCTCGTTCTTGGCGGCATCGTATTCAGAGTTTTCGGAAAGGTCACCGTAGGAGCGAGCTTCTGCGATCATCGCAGCGATCTCACGCTCACGGGTGGTCTTCAGATAATTCAGTTCCTTTTCCAGTTCTGCCAGACGCAGGCTGGTGATCTTAAATTCTTTAGCCATAACAAAGATCCTTTCTTAAGCAAAAATTTCCATAGCTCCCAACATTATATTAGAAAAACCCCATTCCGTCAAGGAGAAATCCAACATTTCCGGTATTCAGCCTGCATCTTTCAGCGCCATCACTGCCGCCTGAATTTGCGGATCGTCTGCCGGGTCGACCTGACCGGCATAAATCTTAGCCGCAGTGGTATCATCCACCTCCACCAAAATCTCCGGCTGCAAGCCGCCAACCTCCGCCAGACTCACACCGTTGGGGGTAAAATACTTGCCGATCGACAAGCCAACAGCCGAGCCGTCATTGAGCTGGAATGTGTTTTGGAAATAACTCTTTCCCACAGTTGGCTGACCGACTGTTACTGCCCAGTCATACTCCTGGAGCGCCGCAGCAAAGAACTCCGCAGCGGAATAACTAGTGCCGTTAATAAGGACTGCCATTGGCATCTCAAGACACTTGGCATCCGAATTGTCAACGGACTGCTGACCGTTATTCATCTGACTGCGGAATAGTACGCCCTCCGGCAGCAGATAATCCAGCACATCCACCAGCTCTTTCTTATAGCCGCCGGGGTTGAAACGCACGTCAAAAATCAGCGCCTGCGCACCCTGCTCCAGCAAGAGATCAATGGCAGCGATGGTTTCCTCTGCGCAGCGTTCGTCAAAGTTATTGATCTGCACCAAGCCGATGTTATCTTCCAGCATTGCGGCAGAAGCGACCTCGATCTGAATACGCTTTCGCACCACATCAAAGCTCAGCTTTTCCTCGCCACGAAGCACGGTCACGGACACGATGGTATTCTCCTCGCCACGAACCATATTTCGCAGAGGATCCAGTTCCGTATCCAGCACAGAAACGCCTTCCACTTCCACGATAACATCGCCGATCTGCATACCGGCTTCGATAGCGCCGCCGGTGGGCTCTAGTTGAATGATCTCATAGCCGGCATCCACATTCTGGGTGGATATGGTTACACCGATGCCAACATAGGCATTTTCCAGCTGTTCCACATGGGCATCGTAGGAATCTGCCGGGATATAGTAGCTCCAGCGGTCGCCCAGCGAGTCCACCATTGCTGCGGCCGCAGCATCCTCCATAGCCGTTTGATCTGCATCGCCAACAAACTGGTCGTGAATCAACGCTTCCAGCTGTTCTAGTTTGGAATATTGGCTGGGTACCACCAGATAGAGTGTCAGCGTGGAGGCGATCGCGGCTACCAAAATATAGCTTAATGTCCTAACCACAAACTTCAAAATTTTATTACCATTCATAGGTTCACCTCAGGTTAGATAACTTTTCCCACAGTCCGAGGACTGTGGGAAAAGAGATTAAACGCCAATGTACTTTGCAGGATTCACATGCTGTCCATTATACATAATGGAGAAGTGCAGGTGCGAACCGGTAGATGCGCCGGTAGATCCCATATAGCCGATCACCTGTCCGGCAGATACATATTGACCGGGAGATACGATATAGTGGGTCATGTGCAAATACTTGCTCTCAAAGCCATCGCCGTGATTTAACACAACATAATAACCGGAAGAAGAATCATATGTCGTTCTCGTCACAGTACCGGCTCTGGTAGCGTAGATAGGCGTACCCTTCGGGCCTGCCAGGTCAATGCCGTAATGGAATCGCCAGTCACCATAAATAGGATGTACACGCCAGCCAAAGGGACTGGTCATGCGGGTGTAATAGCAAGGTGTGATCCAGGTTGCATCACTGGCAACATAATAGTCACCGCTGCTGGGACTGGAATTGGAGCCGGAGGAAGGCTTAGAGGTGGACAACCACTGCTCGTATTCCTTGGCCTCAATATCGTCCTCAACGCCATCGATCTTATCACTCAGCTTGCCGGCTTGATGTTCCGCCTCAGCCAAAAGCGCTTCATATTCGTCACCGGTAGCGATCAGCTCTGCCAGCAATTTATCCGCTTCGGCACGCTTCTCCTCCTGCTGCTTCTGGGACTCAGCCAGCTCTGCCTTGGAAGCCTCCAGGGCTGCCACTTCTGCTTCCATTGCCGCCTTGGTCTCTGCCACTTCCTTGGCAACGTCGCTCATTTCATTCAGACGACGCCGGTCAGAGGCAGCGATCTCCTCGATCATATTCAGTCGATCCAGCAAATCGGCAAAGTCATTTGCCTTGAACAGCACCGACCAATAGGACAAATTACCGTCCTCCTCCATGGCGCGGATGCGTTCTTTATTTTCCTCATTCAGTTGTTTCAAACGAGCCTGCGCCTCGTCCAGCTTATCCTGGGTATCCGCGATCAGCAAGCTATAGGTTGCGATCTGCTCGTTCAGATTGTTGGTCTGCTCATAGAGCATAAAAATCTCTTGATCAATGGTATTCTTTTGCGCAATGATCTTTTCCATGCTGTCCAGATTGTCAGACAGCTGACTACGCAGACCGCTGATCTGGGAATCGATCTCTTTCTTTTGCGCCTCCAGCTGTGCAAGCTGCTTTTCCAGCTCACTCAAAGAAGCCGCATCCGCAGCGCTGGGCAACACGCCTACGATCAAGCTTGCCACCATGATAAAGGCAAGGATTCCCGCAAGAATCGATACCCACAGTTTTCTGTTTTTCATTATAGACTCCTTTACACGTCCATAAACTTCCGGATGGAAGTCCAGCTGCCCACAACACCGACAAACAGACCGGCGGCAGTAAATGTGCCGATCATCGGCCACAGCAGATCCGTAAACGGCACAAAGCTGAACAGCTTCAGCGTATCCAAAGTTTGAATACGCATAACCAGCGAATCGTACATCAGCCACTCCAGCAGGAATGCAAGAATTGCGCCCAGCATGCCCAGAGCAAAGCCTTCCACCACAAAGGGCAGACGGATAAATCCGTTGGTAGCGCCCACCATTTTCATAATTGCGATCTCATCCCGGCGGTCATACATCGCCAGCTTAACGGTGTTGGAGATAATCAGCAAGCTGACGATCAGCAACACTACGATTACCGCCAAAGATGCGATATGCAGCACATTCTGCAATGTGGAGAAACCCTCTGCCAACTCGTATGCAGCGTTGATTTTGGCAACGCCGGAAATGGTAGACAGCGATGCAACGGTTTCCTCGATCAGCGTATTGTCGATCAGTGTGACCACATAGCGGTGGCGCAGGTCACTGGCTTCCACACCGGAGAATGCATCCTCACCCTGGTGGTCGGCAACAAAGTCTGCCAAAGCTTCCTCACGGGACACAAACACCGCATTCTGCACGTTAGCAATCTGATTGATGTACGTACCAACGCTCTTGGCCTCGGCATCCGGCAGCTCGCTGTCGATGTACACCAGAACCTGGTTGGTCTTATTCAGATCCTCAACCATGATATTCACATTGTAGACAAGGCTGGAAAAGCTACCAACCAGCAGCAAACATGCCACAGTCACGCAGACAGCGGCAAAGGACATAAATCCATGGAGGAAAATTCCACGGATGCCTTCTTTCATTAAGTATCCAAGATTATTGATCTTCATATCTGTAATAACCATCCATTCCGTCACTTACGATCACGCCTTCATCCAGCACGATGACACGCTTTGCAAACCGCTCCACCAGATCCTTTTCATGGGTAACCACCAGAATAGTGGTGCCCAGATTGTTGATCTCCTGCAGCAGGCTCATAATCTCCAATGATCTGGCAGGGTCAAGGTTACCGGTAGGCTCATCGGCGATAATGGTAGAGGGGTTATTGACCAACGCTCTTGCGATGGCAAGACGCTGCTGCTCACCACCGGAAAGTTCATTGGGGTGGCGACGGCTCTTGGTCTCCAAACCAACCAGCTCCAGCACATAAGGCACACGCTCCCGGATCTCCTCCTCCTGGGCGCCGATCACACGCATGGCAAATGCCACGTTGTCATAGACCGTCTTGGTCTCAATCAGGCGGAAGTCCTGAAACACAACACCAACGGTGCGGCGCAGGTACGGAATCTCACGCTTACGAATCCGCTCCAGAGAGTAGCCGTTCACATGCACAGTGCCGGAAGTAGGTTTCAATTCGCCGGTAATCAACTTGATAATAGTGGACTTACCGGAGCCGGAAGGTCCAACCAAAAACGCAAATTCTCCGTCCTCAATCTGCAGGTCTACACCACGCAAAGCCTGGGTGCCTACAGAATAGGATTTTGTTACTTCAGAAAAACTAATCATATTATATCTTTCTCCATAAAATATGTGTAACTTATTGTAACATATTGCCGACTTGGTTGTCAACATAACACAAAAGGAAAATCCTTGGCATTATGCCCAAAGAATTCCTTAATTTTTTGACATATACACAAAACGCAGAATTGGACCGCACACTGTGCGGTCCAAAATAAAGCATTACACCCGGCTGTCGCGGGAGGAAAGGTATTTGCGAACCATCAGCGCAACCTTGAACACGATAGCGTGATCAAACTGACGCAGATCCAAACCGGTCAGCTTCTTGATCTTTTCCAGACGGTAGACCAAGGTGTTACGGTGCACGAACAACTTACGGGAAGTCTCGGAAACGTTCAGGTTGTTCTCAAAGAACTTATTGATGGTAAACAAGGTCTCCTGATCCAGGGATTCAATAGAATTCTTCTTGAACACTTCTGTCAGGAATATCTCACACAAGGTGGTGGGCAGCTGATAGATCAATCTGCCGATACCCAGATTCTCATAGTTGATGATACTCTTTTCGGTGTCAAACACCTTGCCCACATCGATTGCTGTCTGGGCTTCCTTGTAAGCATCCGCCAGCTCACGCAGGTGGGATACCACAGTGCCGATACCGATCACTGTCTTTATGTACAGTTCATTACGCAGGGTATCTTCCATGCCCTTTGCGATCTGCTCCAATTCCTCGCCGGTGGGCTCTTCCGCAAGCTGCTTGACCACAGCAATATCGGTTTCATTGATACTGATGACAAAGTCCTGCAGCTTGTCTGTAAACATACCGGAAAGCACATCCACAGCCGCCACATCGCTGTGACCCAGCTGACGAACCAAAAATACGGCTCTGGGTGCGTCGGTGGCAAAATGCAATTCCTTGGCACGGATATAGATATCACCGGGCAGGATGTTATCCATAATAATATTCTTGACGAATGTGCCACGGTCATGCTTTTCTTCATAGAACACCTTGGCATCGTTCAAAGCAATATAGGCAAGGCTGCAGTAGATCCGTGCCTGCTCATCATCACCGGCGCAGAACACAGCATACTCAAACATATTGGCATTGCCTACGATGGCACGGAAGGTCTTTTGACCGAAAGTAACCGTAGACTCCGCTGCGCCGGCTACACGAAGGGCAGCGTCAGGCCAACGCTCGCCAAGCAAAGAAATATCGGTGCTTGCGATCACAGAACCCTCGGTATCAATAACACCGATGGCACGGTCAACTACACCTTTCAGCTGCAGAATCACACTTTGGAATACACTATTGGACATTTTGCTAAGCCTCCTTAGTAAATTGCACAAAGAGTACAAATCGTAAATCTGTCGGTTATTATATATGCATTTTGCACATTTTGCAAGTAGTTTTTGACATTTTGTTAAAAAAATGTTGTTCGAATTTAGTGAAATTACCGATAATGGAACGAATAAAAGAAAAAAGCGGCGACTTTTTTACGTCAAAATCACCGCATTTATCGTCATTTCCCCAAATTTTTAACTTCTTTTTCGTCAAGCTGACGAACTGCGCCCCGTTCTAACATGCCAAGGGTCAAATCACCCTCTGCACGGCGCTCCAGATAGGTGACATGCATGCCTCTGGATGCCATCATGCGCCGCACCTGGTGGTATTTACCCTCGCAAACAGTGATCAGGCTCTCCCCTGCCCCCAGCGGCTCCAACTTTGCAGGCAGGCAGTTTGTGCCATCACGCAATGTTAGACCATCTGTGAACGCCTGCACATCCTCTGCCGTTGCCTGCCCCTCATGCCGGGCATAATACACTTTCGGCACTTCCTTCTTAGGACTGATCAGTCGGTGCAGCAAATCACCGTCATTGGTAAACAGCAGAAGTCCTTCCGTCTGCTTATCCAGCCTGCCCACCGGTTTCAAATCGAGTTTTCGCAGCTGAGGCGGCAGCAACTCCATTACCGTTTTCTCTACCGGATCCTCCGTTGCCGTTACATAGCCTGCCGGCTTATTGAGCATTACCACGACACATCCGGTTTGGGTCAACGCTTCTGCGTCCAGGCAGACAACGCTTTTGTTCTCGTCCAGCTTTACGCTGCCGTCTTTGATGCACATGCCGTCCACCGTGATCCGACCGGCTTTCAAGATCTGCTTGACCTGACTGCGTGTGCCAACACCGCAGTCACATAAATATTTATCCAATCTCGTCATAGCTTGTGTTCTACCTTTCCGGAAGTATGAATAGGTTGTAATGCAAATCTATTACAGGAGGTATCCTTATGATGTTCATGACCGCCAAGGTCGATATAAAAAAGATCGCCATTATTCTTGCCGGCATCGTCGGCGTTATCCTTGCCATTATCCTGCTGTTTGGCGGCAGCGGAAAGGCTGAACAGACCGCAGCCGGAACGATCTCCAATAACGACAGCCGGGTGAAATTCCTGACCGATTACGGTTGGGATATCAGCACATCGCCGGTAGAATCCAGCCAGGTACGCATCCCCGACCAGCAATCGGAGATCTACGAGCGCTATAACGCTTTGCAGAAAAGCCAGGGCTATGATCTGAGCCAATACGGCGGCAAAACCGTTATGCGCTATGTATATAAGATCAACAATTATCCCGGCGCCACCGAACCGGTCTATGCAACCTTGCTGGTCTACAAAAACCAGGTCATCGGCGGCGACATAACCAACACCGCCGCCAAGGGTGTGGTGCAAGGCTTCAAAAAGCAGGAGCAACCAGCCACTACACCGACTGAAACCACAACCGCCAGCGAATCTACCACACCAACCGTTTAATTTATTTTATCACAAGCAAACACAGTTGACAAGCGTCAGCCGATGTGCTATTGTTTAGACAAACCAAATATCTTCAGGGCAGGGTGTGATTCCCGACCGGCGGTAAAGTCCGCGAGCCTTACGGCTGAACCGGTGTGATTCCGGTACCGACAGTATATAAGTCTGGATGGAAGAAGAAATTTCAGTGATTTTGTATTTTTATGCCCTGGGTATATCCCAGGGCATTTTTTGTGAGGTAGATACTATGAACAATAAAACGAATGTGAGAAAACTGGTGCTGATGGCGCTTTTGGCTGCCATTGCCTACATAATTGTCGCTTTGATCCGGATCCCGGTGGTCATGTTCCTGAAATACGAACCCAAGGACGTAGTGATCACCATCGGCGGTTTCCTGCTGGGACCTATGGCGAGCTTGATTATTTCCGCTGTAGTTTCGTTGGTGGAAATGGTGTCGATCAGCGACACCGGCCCGATTGGCGCATTGATGAATCTGATCTCTACCTGCAGCTTTGCTTGCATTGCAGCATTGGTCTACAAAAAAAAGCACACCATAAACGGCGCTGTTTTGGGATTGCTTGCCGGCTCTGTTTCCATGATCGTAATTATGCTTTTGTGGAACTGGCTGATCACGCCGCTGTATATGGGCGCTACAAGAGAGGCTGTGGAGGCAATGCTGGTGCCGGTATTCCTGCCCTTTAACGCGCTGAAAGCCGGTCTGAACAGCGCACTGATTCTGGCGCTGTACAAGCCGCTGACCACCGCTCTGCGCAAAGCTAAATTACTCCCGGAAACCACGAGCACCAAACGTGGTACGAAAATCGGTATTTATCTGTTTGCCGCATTCCTGCTGGCTGCCTGCATTTTGTTCCTGCTGGTACTGCAAGGAAAAATCTAATGAGAAAACGGACTGTGCCTAAGCACAGTCCGTTTATTTTATTCTTCTGTTTCTTCTGCTGGTGTTTCCACCACCCTTCTATGTATGATTTTATTTTAGCACATATGAATGAATAATGCAAGAAAAAGCACGGCATCGCCTAACGATGCCGTGCAATTATTTTACTTTCTCTTTTTCTCTTCTGCCAAGGCAGTCTTGAGTGTCTGATAGTTCAGGTAAGCTTCCGTCTTCTTCCACTTACGCTTACCGCTGCTCCACAAGATCACTGCGCCGATATACAGCAGCCATACCGCCGCTGTGACAACATAGGCAGTAATGACCACCGGCAGTGTCTTTGCCTTGATTTGGGTATTTGCGCCAATGCCGTTCATGGCAGAGGAATTTGCCAATGCGTACAGGTTATGATGGCAAGCTTCACGCATAGCCGTTACGATCACAGGATCGTTTTCATAGCCGGGCAGCTCATTGACGATATTGGGAAGCATTGCATCGTAAGTGGTAGTGCCAGCCAGAACGCCGTCAGCGCCGGTGACCATGGGGGTGATAACATTGTCGGTGATGGACATGCCGTTGTTGCCCCACTCCAGGCGCATGATGTTAGTCATCAAACCCTTTACACCGCCGGACCACACTGCGCCCCAGCGAGTATAAGCGGTCATAACACCGTTGGCATCACCCTCTTCAAAGGCAGCCTGATAAGCCTTCAGGTAGATCTCACGGGCAGCCTGCTCGTTGACCCACACACCCAAGCCGATACGATCCTGCTCAGAATCGTTCAGGGCAAAGTGCTTGATCACAACGTCAACACCCTTTTCCTGAATACCCTTGACCTCAGCGGCACAGATCTCACCGGAAAGGAAGCCGTCCTCAGAGTAGTACTCGAAGTTTCTGCCGCCATAAGGCACGCGGTGCATATTGGCGCCGGGGCCATACAAGCAGGAAACATCTGCCGCCAGGCAGTCGTTACCGATCAGCTTACCCACTTCGTACATCAGCTGGGTATTGAAAGTCGCCGCCATAACGTCCTCTGAGGTGAACGCGGTGGTTTCCACACCCAGCGCAGAGCCGAACAGCGCAACCGTCAGGCCCTGGGGGCCGTTCTCGTCACGAGAACCGGGCGCCTGCACGGATTCCGCCGGCATTCTCCAGTGGAAGCTGTCACCGATCAAAGCCACCATCTCGTCGTAGGTCAGCTGATCCAGCAGCTGCTCCCACTTGGGATCGTCGTATTCCAGACCGATCATATCCACCAGCTTGATGCCGTTCTTTGCGCCCAATGTGGGCATTTCTACGGTCTCATAGTCCTCTGCATTGTAAAGGGTACGCTGCAGATCCTTGATCAGCAGGTCGGTCAGCTTCAAAACGATCTGTTCATCGGAAGGATAAGTGCCCTCCCAGTCGCTACGGGACAACCATGTCACATTCTGACCCTCTGTGCCCTCATACAGATTGGGGTCTGCCAGGGACAGCTGGTTGGTGATCTCCGTGCCGTTGGCAGACTTTGCATAAGTTTCTGCGTCAAATTCCGCCTGCACATACTTGTAGGTCAGTCCGGCGTTGCCGTTGGCGTCCATGCGACCTTCGGTGTTTTCCACTGTGAAGCCCTTAGCTGCCAGCACATTGTTCACTGCATTGTGGGAATCGGTGGCAACAGTCAGATAGTAGTTGCCGGCATCCAGAATGTAAGTTCCCTTACCGTAGGTATCAAAGGCTGCCAGGTCACGCTTGTCAACCAGCACAGTCACATCCTCAGATGCGCCGGGTTCCAGAACTGCGGTCTTGCCAAAGCCGATGAGCTGCACAGCAGCCTTTTCCACCTTATTTTCCATATCGTAGTCTGTGTAGGGAGATTGGGCATAGATCTGCACAGTCTCCTTGCCTGCCACCTCACCATTGTTGGTGACCTTTACGGTAACCACAAACTGATCGGTTTCGGCATTGTAGGACACAGTCATATCGCTATAGCCAAACTGGGTATAGCTCAGACCGTGACCAAAGGGGAATGCCACATCGTCGCCGTAGGCATAGCTGCCGGCATTGCCCGTACCCATAACGAAATCCTCGTAACGGGTCTCGTAGTACTTATAGCCAACATAGATACCCTCCTGATAGATCAGGTAGGTTTCTGCATAGTTGGGGATATTCTTTCCGTCGTAGCCTTCATAGGTTACGGGAACGGCATTTTTCATAGCCGGAGAGGAGAAATTGTCGTAGCAGTAAGTATCCACCAGGCTGCCGGAGGGATTGACCTTACCAGCCAGAATATCGGTAACAGCGTTGGTACCGTATGCGCCCACACCACCGATCCACAGACAAGCATCCACAGCATACTTGTCGTCCTTCAGAAAGTCCACCTGCAGGGCATTGGAAGTGTTGATCAGCACGATGATAGACTTGACCTTGCCATCTTTTTTCATCTGCGCTGCGCCCTCCAGCATGGAGCGCTCATTCTCGTCCAGAGCAAGGTAGTTGGTCTCCCCTGCCTTTGCGCCCTTGGCATCTGCGCCCTCACCGCCGATACGGGACAGGGTAATGATCACAGCATCGCCGTATTCGCCGATGGAATTCTTTACTTCATCGGTGTACACGCTCCAGGGTGCTTCGCCGATGTTGAAAGAACCCAGCAGCGCGGCAGACTCGCCCGCGCCGGAGTCACGGGAGTACTTTGCGCCCTCACCGTTGATGTAGAAATCCCACAAAGTGGGGTTGACAACCATGCCGGACTTCTCCAGCGCCACCTTCAGGCTGTCAGCCTTTGAAGCATCCACGTTGCCGGAGCCGGTGCCGCCGTAAACGATATTGACGGAGCTGGTGGACAAGGTGCTGACCTTTGCGCCCTCTGCCAGCGGCAGTGCGCCGTTGTTCAGCAGCAGCGCTGCGCCTTCTGCTTCTACCTGATAGCAGATCTCCTGACCGGCAGCCAAACGCTCCTCGTTTGTTTCGTAGTCCGCTTCAAAATAGATAGCATCGGGATCTTCGTCGATCACATCCCAGAACTTGCCGCCCATCATCGCTGCCAGGGTATTGTCAAAAATGGTAGCGACAACGCTCAAGGGTGTCATGATCAACGCCAACACCAGGAATAAAATACCCAAGCTCTTCCACAGCGTTACTTTGCGGCGCTTTTCTCTTTTACATTCTTTTTTCAGTTGCTTTAATTGTACTTTTCTTTCGTCCATAATCATCCTCATTTCTGTGCTGCGCACATGATTTATGATACCTCGTCATTCTACCACAGGCAGCATTTCAATGCAACATGCCAATATTTGTTTTTATGTAATGCACAAATTCCAGGGATAAAAATAGGGCATTTGCCACAAATACGGGTATTTCCATAATTTTGTTGTACAAAACCCCGCTGCTTTGGCAGCGGGGTTTTGGGGAGGTATTATTGGGGCAAAACATGCTCCTTCAAAATGGTTTCTTCTTCATAAATCGTCCAATTTTCCGCATCCCAAGCATTTTCCTTTACACTTGCCCAGCCACCGGGCAGGAACGTGTTGCCGTTGTTCTCATAGGTGCTGAACAAGGGAGAGATAATGACCATCTGATCGTGGGCAGTTTTCTCGTCTGCGTTGATCGGCTTGCCGGTAAAGGGATTGGTAGGATTCTCAATCAAACCCCGCATCGCCATGGTAGGCACGTCTGCATTGGTCATAAATTCCATAGAGGTTGTATATTCATCACTATTGAAATCTTTGACCAAAAGCATAGGCATATAGCGCTCAAAATTGACCTGACCTAATTTTCCGCCGTCCACCTCAAGGTTAGGATAGTGATGAATATCCTTGCCGTGATCGGACACGATGATGATTCGGGTATTGTCGTAAACATCGTTTTCACGGAGATAATCAAACCAATCGCCCAGCAGTTGAAATGCGCCCATATTGATATGGTAGTGCATCATCTGTACGGAATTTTCCATACGCAGCACTTCACCATCTGCAGCAACACGAACCATGGCATCGTCTCCGTATGCGCTGTTGTCCACCACGTCGCTGATCGTATATCCCGGCATCTGCAGCAAGGTGGGCTCGTGGGTAACGTCGTTGGTCATGAGCAAGGCTGTATTTTTCGCATCCTCGGTAATCACAGTCATATCTGTGATACCCTCCAGCGCTCTGTAATAGTTATTAAAAACACTATTGCTGCCCGTAGCGTGCGTCCTGTCCTGCACTTCCTGTACCGTGGTAATATCCGGCTGGTCAAATGTTTCCGCCTGATTATAGTCGCCATGGTCATAGATCGTCTTTTGCAGAAGCAACGGCATAGTCTTCATCAAACCGAAGCAAAAGAAATTTCTATGATTGTTACGAATCAGTTGCTGTGCTTCCTCGGGATTCAAGAACAAATCGTAAATATTAGATGCAGAAATCTCCGGATAGTCCGCATATATAGAAAGGTCCGGAATCCACTGATAACCTGCATAGGTAGGATTGTAGACATTGACTTCGTAGCCGTTCTGGCTGAATATCCGAGGCATTACAAGCAATGCTTCGTCATGCTTATCTGCCAACTTTTCCGTATCACGCTTGTTCATTTCCACCGGTGTGTACTCATAACCGCCAAACACCACCGGTGCGCCGAAGTTGGTAGTACCGCCGTAGGAAATAACGTTTCTGTAATAAGTAAAGCCTTCAAACTGCTTAGCAAGTTCTGCATCCTCGTTCATCATGAACGGCACATACTCGCCCAGCGCCCAGTCCAGCATAATAACAACCACATTGTTGCCTTCTTTGCTGAGATTAAAGTGCGGAATTGCGCCTTCCTCTACGTTTTCTGCCTGATATGCATTTTGTACGATATTATTTGCAGTCACTGCATTGACACCGGTCATGCCTGCCAATGCCAGTACAGCCGTGAGTAATGCCATTTGCGCAATTTTTGTTTTCTTCCACGATACAACAAACAAAGCCAATCCAGCCACTGCGATTACCGCTATATTCAGCAGCATGTCCTTTGTGGTAAACTCCATGTCAAACTGATACCGCAAACCGGACGATACCACACCTAGGTCAATATCAAAGAACATATAGTTAATCAGCATCAAGCCGCAAGCAACCCAGATCAAATGCTCAAAAATCACTTTTCCCTTAGGACTAGCCAGCCAATAGAAAATACCCAACCAGACAAGAAACATGCCCGCCGCCAGACAACCGCTGCTGACCAAATACCAAAGAGGATTAAATCTGGAAAGCGTTTCTGCAAATTCCAGGGGCGAAGATGCAATATACGCAGACGGAATCAGAAATCCAACCAAAACCGTCAGGAATAAGCCACCCAGAGTAAATAATACACGGTTGGGTTTGGGCTCATTGATATTTTTCGGCTTGGGCAGTTTTGCCATCACCCAAGGCAGTACCAGCGGCAGCTGCAGAGCAACACCCATCAGCACTACAAACATTTTCTTGCGCATGGTGTCGGGGGCATAAAAGAATACGCCATAGACAAACAAAGCAGCGCCCAGCAAGGAGGTAAGGATGCCCAGCACCTTCTTGGGATTTTTCAATTTGTAGAAAATGGTCTTGACCAAAGAGAAAATGTTGTTAAGTGTCCAGTAAAATACCAGGCCTGCAGGAGAAGTATACAGAAACACCAAGAAAAATGCCGCCATGCCGTACAGCTGGATCTTGGTTTTCAGCGGAAATCCCTTCAGATAGATTGCGCTGGAGACCACATTTACCGCAGTCATCAAAATCGGCAGCAAATTGATAGTTAAGCTGCCAATAACGATCAATCCGTCCGGCGCAGCCAGGTCAGCAATCGGACCTAAAGAAACACCCTCCAGCAGTTTCAGATTGGACAAAAACTGATAAGCCGCCATAAAAAACGGCACTTCCAGCAGCAAGGAAACCGAGCCGTTCAAAGCATCGGTGGGCTTGTAATTGTTTTGCCGATAATATGTCTGCAGGATCATCATTCTCTCATCACCGGAGAATGCCTTTTTGATGTGAGATACACCGGGATTGAGCTTGGCATCAATATCTCTTGCCTGCTCCTGCATTGCATCGGCACGGCGGTACAACGGCAGCACAAGAATATTCATGATTAAGCTCAACACAATAACCGAAAGACCGGGATGATTCAGGAAACGATTGGCGACCATATAGATCATTTCAAAAACCAGTTTCAGCGGTCCTAGCAAAAGCGTATCGATGATAGATAAAAACGACATGTCATTTGCCCTCTTCCGTGGTAGTCAGTTGGTTGTATTTTTCGATCAGGTAGTTTGCCACACGGACAGCACCCTCACCGTTATAAGCCCAGGTTTCATCTTTCACCTTGCGTCGTTTCTCAGCATATTGTGCATCGTCCAGGCAGGAGTCGATCAGTTCCTGCAGGTTTTCCATGTTGTCCGCAGTCAGCTGACGACCCAGGCGAGGCAGCGCCGCTTGTGTCCACAGTTCCTTTTTCAGCCACCAGGCATCATAAATACTCAGATCAAAATTGGGATCTGTATAAATGATCGGCTTATCATAAACAAAGGAGAAATCGAAAATAACACCGGAGAAGTCAGAAATCAGTATATCGCTGCGCCGCAGCACATCAAAATTATCTGTATCACGGTTCCATTCCAGCTGCTCCGATTCCGGATACTGCTGCATAAGCCTTTCCATCAATTCCGTTTCCGATTTGAAAGACTGGGGATGGGGGCGAACGATCACATGATAACCGGTCTTCAGAAGTACATCAATGATCTTTCCGCCATAGACCTGCAAAAGTGCACTGGGCCCCCATGTGGGCGCAAGCAGCACCGTGCGGGGATGGGCAGGCGCAGGGCCTTCCTTTTCCAGCCGCTGGGACATCACATCCATGTAAGGAATACCGACCTTCACCAATTCCTTGGCAGGCAGTCCACGCATTTCTTCCAACTCACGGATATCATCGATCTGATAATCACCGGAGAGCAGAACCGCATCGTAATAGTCGATGCCGAACATTCTGTAAAGAGTAATATCGTTGGCTGCGTGGGGAATATGTACATAGTAATCCACATCCGGAGAGCGCTTCCACTGATATACGTCCAGACCGGGGGTTGTGGAAAACAGAATGGTTGCATTGAGGTAATTCAGCTTTGCAAACGCTTTATTATCCGCACCAATAAACTGCGCCTTCACATGAGCAAGTTCACACTGCAACGCAGGATCATCTTCAGATGCGGTCATATATACCACATCCTTACCCTGACGATCCAATTCCCGGCAGATAGGCTCAAAAATATTCCAATAACGCTTGTCGTCGGAGAATATGGCAATGGGAATCTTCTGATTACCAGCCTCCACCTTGCCGCCACTGAGTTTGAAACGCAGCTTAATAAACAGCATCCGCAAAGAATACACTGCCGCACCAATCACGCCAATTAGAATGGTAAAGAGCATACTGCCCGTACCGGGGTCGATGTAAAGAAACATGAGGGCTCACTTCCTTGAAATCTATATTTTCACATCTAGGAAGTTTATCACATTGGGGTCAAAAAAGCAAGCTGTTACAGCTTTTTGGTCGTATTTTGGCATAAAAAGACCGTGTCGGGCAGACACGGTCTTTTCTATCAGGTCATATCCAATTCAGGAATTGCGATCTTGCTGTAGGTGACCTCCAGTGGCCACTTGGCGGAAGCATCGTCAATCAACGCTTTGGTACGCTCTGCCAACAGCTGGGTTCTTGCGGTGCGAACCCAGTTGAGCTCGCCATCTACAAAATACATCAGGTGGTAGCCATACTCGGTCTTTACGATAGCGGTATCACCCTTCACACGGGATGCATCGATAGTCCAGCTTTCAAATGCTTCCACCATACCGGAGCCCTTGTAAACACCCTCGTACAAGCCGCCGGATGCTGCAGAATACTCATCCGCTGTTTCAGTCATAGCCATTTCACCAAAGGACGCTTCTGTGGCTTCGCCGTCTTTCCACTGCTGCAGGAGAGATTCCGCCTTCGCCAGGCATGCTGCCCACTCGTCGTCAGAGTAGGTGGTCACACCGGTGGTTTCATCGGTTGTGCCGCCCTCCGGCATAATCAGAATATGACGCACAGATGCGTACAAGCCGCTTTCCTTGGTAATGCCATTTTGTGCAAATGCATCCGCATTCTCGGTAAAGTATGCATCGATCTCGTCCTGGTTGGGTGTCAGGCGCTCTACTTCAGACTCATAGTATTCGCCGGCAAGATATGCCAATCTGACAAATTCCATGTAATCGTCCAGTGTGCAGCCGACACCGATAATATCCGCAACCATAGCATCAGCGCTTTCATAAGCGCCATCCGTTGCCTGTTTCTCCAAAGACTCGCGAACACTTGCGATCTCCGCCTCAACTTCATCGCTCAACACAAAGCCATTTTCCTCTGCCAGCAGACCCAAGATCTGATAATTCTGCCATGTTTCGATGGCAATATCCAAAAGGTACTGCTGCCAGGTCATATCGGTATAACCCTCAAAGGTGCAAAACTGCTCGCTAAGGGGTTTGGTAGTATCCAGACCGATACTGGACAAATAGCTGCCGTAGTAATTGGCAAAATCAATAAACTGGCTGCGGTAATACAGCATCAGCTGGCTGTTGGTCAGTTCTTTGTCGCCCATGGTTGCCACCGCAACCGCTGCCTTTGCTTCTGCCTTACTGTCTTCAACTGTGTAGTTATCTTTTCTCAGAATGTCGTTGCCACGGGGCTTAAGGTCCACAATGCCCATAGCAGCCAACAACACCAGCGCCAATGCAGCCAAAGCAACAACTGCAGCACTAATCCATGCCACCATAGGCCAAACTTTCTTTTTGGCAGGCTCTTCCTCAACCATGCTCTTACCACAGAAGGGACAGAATTTGTGAAACTCCTCCACTTCCTCATTACAATGCTTACAAATCATTCCTAGCCTCTTTCCTCCCCTAAAGGGGATTGATAGGCATAGTTTATCACGCAAACGGATTAATTGCAAGAATTAATCCTAAGGTTATTTATAATCCTTGCAAATTACAGCAAAAAATGCTATTATCTAATATTGAGAAAGTATAAGCTGAGGGAGTTAGTCCATGAACACCAAAACCACTGTTATTTCCGCTGAGGCGCTGCAAACACAGCTTGCCTTTTGCGATCAAATACAAGCCTATTGGCACGAACGGGATGCCGTACCCACCGCCTATGTTGAAACCTACGGCTGTCAGCAAAACGAAGCCGATTCCGAGAAGATCCGTGGCTATTTAAGCCAGTGCGGTTATGCCATTACCGACAAGGCCGAGGGCGCCGATGTAGTGGTGATGAACACCTGCGCCATCCGGGAGCACGCAGAGCAGCGTGTATTCGGCAACCTGGGCGCACTGACCCACACTAAGCGCCGCCACCCCCGCCAAAAGATTTTTCTTTGCGGCTGTATGGCAGGTCAAGACCATGTAGTGGAGCGGATCAAAAAAAGCTTTCCCCATGTGGATGGCGTATTTTCTACCCACCATTTGTGGCAATTCCCCCAACTGCTGCACCGGGTGCTGACCGTTGGCAAGCGCAGCTATCTGGTGGAGGACGAGCCCGGCTCTATCTGCGAGGACATCCCCCAACTGCGGGATAATACCCTGAAAGCATGGGTGTCTATTATGTACGGCTGCAACAATTTCTGCACCTACTGTATTGTCCCCTATGTCCGGGGCAGAGAGCGCAGCCGCCAAAGCGCAGACATTATTCGGGAGTGTCAGGCACTCATCGAAGCCGGTGCAAAGGAGATCACCCTGCTGGGTCAGAATGTGAACTCCTACGGCAAGGATTTGGCAGAGGGTGTGGATTTTTCCGACCTGCTGAAAATGATCGCAGATCTGCCCGGCGATTTCCTGATCCGGTTTATGACCAGTCATCCCCGGGATGCGGGCAAAAAGCTGTTTGATACCATGGCTGCCAATCCCAAGATTGCAAAGCAGCTGCATCTGCCTTTCCAGTCTGGCTCCAGCCGGGTTCTGAAGGCGATGAACCGGCACTATGACCGGCAGCAGTATTTGGAACTGGTGCGGTATGCAAAATCCGTGATGCCGGAGCTGGTGCTGACTTCTGATGTAATTGTCGGTTTCCCCGGCGAAACCCAGGCGGAATTTGAGGAAACCATTTCTCTGATTCAGGAAGTACAATACGACTCTTTGTTTACTTTCATTTTCTCCCCCAGAGCCGGCACACCTGCCGCCTCTATGGACGATCCCACATCCAAGGAGGAGAAAAGCCGCCGTTTTGATGCGCTTTGCGCTGCGCAAAATGCCATCTCCGAGCAGATCCACCAGGGATATGTAGGCAAGGCCATGCGCTGTCTGGTTGACGGCACGGATAACGGTATGCTCACTGCCCGGACAGAGGGTGGCAGACTGGTGCGTCTGCCCGGCGATGCGCTGCTGGTGGGACAATTTACCAATGTAACGATCACAGGTGCTACCACCTGGAGTCTGACCGGTGAGCTTGCCGGGAAGGAGTAATACTATGACTACAGATAAAAATGAACTGACCCCAATGAAACGGCAGTATAACGCCATAAAAGAAAAAAATCAGGATTGTATCTTGTTTTTCCGTCTGGGCGACTTCTATGAGATGTTTGACGAGGATGCCAAGGTTGCTGCCCGGGAACTGGATCTGACCCTGACCTCCCGTGACCGGAACAAACCCAAGGAGGAGCAGACACCTATGTGCGGTGTCCCCCACCATTCCGTGGACGCCTATATCGCCCGTTTGGTGGCCAAGGGTTACAAAGTCGCCATTTGCGAACAGATGGAGGACCCTGCCCTTGCCAAAGGTATCGTGCAGCGTGACATCACCCGGATCGTTACCCCCGGCACTGTCACGGAAAGCTGCATGCTGGATGAGAGCAAGAACAACTACATGGGCTGTATCTGCGGTATGGATGGCAAATACGGCTTGGCATTCTGCGATGTTTCCACCGGTGTGTTCTTTGTCACTGTTTGTGCCGATGCGCAGGCTGCCGCTTCTGAGTTGGGTCGCTTCTCCCCCTCTGAAGTTATCCGTGGCGGCGAGGGTGTTCATGACCCCATTCTTGACGAAGTTTTATTCCAGCGGCTCACCTGTTGTGTAGATGAGGAAAAACCCGGTCAGTTTGATCTGGAGGAATCTCAGGAACTGCTGCAAAATCACTTTGGCGCATCTTTGGCGCAGCTGGGTCTGACCGGACTGCCCTCTGCTATCACCGCTGCCGGTACATTGCTGCAAATGCTGCAATTCGTGCAGAAAAACCCCTTGGAGCATATCCGTCATCTGCAATATTACACCACCGGGCGGTTTATGGAACTGGACATGGATGCCCGCCGGAATCTGGAACTAACGGAAACCATGCGTTCCAAGGAAAAGAAAGGCACACTGCTGTGGGTGCTGGACAAGACCCATACCGCTATGGGCGGCAGAATGCTGCGCAGCTGGCTGGAAAAGCCGCTGCTTGACCCCACGCAGATCAGCCGACGCCACAGCGCCGTGGAGGAATTGGTCAACGCAACCGTCAACCGGGGTGAACTGATCGAGGCGCTGAAAGATGTTACCGATCTGGAGCGTGTCACCGCCCGGATCGTTACCGGCACGGTGAACTGCCGTGACCTGTTGGGTCTTGCCCGTGGTCTGCGGAGTTTGCCTATGGTCAAGCTGCAGCTGCAGCAGATGGAATCCCCTCTGCTGAAAAAGCTGGAGCAGACCATCGATCATCTGTCCGACTGCGCAGATATGATTGAAAACACCATTGTGGACGAACCGCCGCTGACTGTGCGGGAGGGTGGCATCATCCGTCCCGGCGCTAACGAGGAAGCGGACAAGCTGCGGGATATCATGAACGGCGGTGCCGGTACAATCGCCGCTATCGAAGCCTCTGAACGGGAAAAGACCGGTATCCGCACCTTGAAAGTCGGCTACAACCGGGTATTTGGTTACTATATCGAGGTTTCCAAATCCTTTATTGAGCAAGTGCCGGAGCATTATATCCGCAAACAAACCCTCGCCAACTGCGAGCGTTATATCACCCAAGAGCTGAAAGAGCTGGAAAATCAGGTGCTGACCGCCAAGGATCGGCTCACTGCGCTGGAATATCAGATATTCTCCGCACTGCGTGAGCATCTGGCCACCCAGGCAGCGCGTATACAGATTTCTGCTGCCGCTGTGGCGGAAGCCGATGCACTGTGCAGCCTTGCCCATGTAGCAGTGCAGCGTGGTTACTGCCGGCCGGAGATCACGTTGGATGGTGAGATCTCTATTGTGGACGGTCGCCATCCCGTGGTAGAGCAAATGCTCAAGGACAGTCTGTTTGTACCCAATGACACCCATTTAGGTGCAGCGGACAATCAGGTTTCCATCATCACCGGCCCCAACATGGCTGGTAAATCCACTTATATGCGTCAGGTGGCGCTGATCGTGCTGATGGCGCAAATGGGTTCTTTCGTCCCTGCCCGCAGCGCACGGATCGGCTTGGTAGATCGGGTATTTACCCGTATCGGCGCCAGCGACGATCTGGCTTCCGGTCAGTCTACCTTTATGGTGGAAATGGCGGAAGTGGCTTCCATTCTGAAATATGCCACCTCCAAGAGCCTGCTGATTTTGGACGAGATTGGCAGAGGCACATCCACCTACGACGGCATGTCCATCGCACGGGCAGTGCTGGAATATGCCGCCAGCGGCAAGCATTTGGGCGCAAAGACTTTGTTTGCCACCCACTACCACGAGTTGAGCTCCATTGAAAACGAGCTGCCCAATGTGAAAAACTACAACATCGCCGTAAAAAAGCGTGGCGACAAAATGATTTTCCTGCGCAAGATCATTCCCGGCGCAACCGACGACAGCTTCGGTATCGAGGTTGCCAAGCTGGCAGGTCTGCCCAGCAGCGTGGTCGCCCGGGCAAGAGAGATCCTTGTCCAGCTGGAGCAGGACGGCAAAGCCCCGGTGAAGGTGATCCGGCAAGAGCCGGATGACCAGATCAGCATGCTGGATCTGCGTTCCCAGCAGGTGTGCGCTGCGCTGGAATCTGTTAATGTAGAAACGCTGACACCCATCGAGGCGATGAATGAACTTTACAAGCTTAAGAAAATGTTGAACTGATTATGAAAAAACTTACCGTTACCCTCAGCCGGACAGAAACTATTTTGGGTTTTATCTATCTGGCTTTTCAGCTGACTGCGCTGCAGTTTTTACTGCTGGTGTGTAATAGTCTGCTGAAAAAACCTTTGTCTGTTACCGGTCTGAATTTTGTGTTCTTTTGCGTTAATTTCCTATGCACCGCCGGTATCATGCACAAGTTCCTGATACGCTCTGCCAAGCAAGCGCTGGCTGCGCCTTTTCGTTGCTTGCGTTATGCCTTTTTGGGTCTTATGCTGTACTGGCTGGGCAGTCTGGCTTTCAGCGTACTGACTGCCTTTGTGTATCCGGATTTCTTTAATGTCAACGACAGCAGCATTTTGGAAATGACTCAGAGCAATTACAGTCTGATGGCATTTGGCACTGTACTTTTAGTGCCCATCGCCGAGGAACTTCTGTACCGAGGACTGATTTTTGCCAATCTGTACAACAAAAGCCGCTGGCTGGCTTATCTGGTATCCGCCACATTATTTTCTGCATTGCATGTGGTGGGCTATATCGGTCAGTATCCGCCGGTACATCTGCTGCTGTGCTTCCTGCAGTATATCCCCGCTGCCCTGAGCCTTGGCTGGGCATACGCAAAAGCCGACACCATCTGGGCGCCGATTTTGCTGCACATCACTGTGAATCAAATTGCTATTTTATCTACGAGGTGAGCTTTATGCCTAAAATCATACAGCTTTCTGCACATGTGGCGAACCTGATCGCCGCCGGCGAGGTGGTGGAGCGTCCCGCATCTGTTGTAAAGGAACTGCTGGAAAATGCAGTGGATGCCGGCGCTACCAAGGTAACCGTGGAGATCCGTGACGGCGGCATGACCTTTATCCGGGTCACCGACAACGGCTGCGGCATGACACCGGAGGATGCCCGGACAGCGTTTCTGCGCCATGCCACCTCCAAGCTCCGCAGCGCAGAGGATCTGGCAGCCATCGCTACCATGGGTTTCCGTGGTGAAGCATTGGCAGCGATCGCCTCTGTCAGCCGTATCGATCTGCTGACCAAAGCTGCCGGCGAGGTCAGCGGCACCGGTCTTATGCTGGAAGCTGGCAATATCACCGAGGAAAACGAGGTTGGCTGCCCCGACGGCACGACTATCATTGTCCGGGATCTGTTTTTCAACACCCCGGCACGGATGAAATTTATGAAATCCGACACTGTGGAGGGTGGCAAAGTCGCCGCTGCAGTACAGCTGCAGGCGCTGGCGCATCCGGAAGTCGCATTCCGTTTCCTGCGTGACGGCAAGGAAGTGCTCTCCACCCCCGGCTCAGGCGATCTGGAGGCGGCTGTCTACTGTGTCTACGGACGGGACAGCGGCAGAATGGTAAAGCTGGAAACCAACTGGGAAGGCTATCGTCTGTCCGGCTATGTTTCCAAGCCTACCGATGCCCGGGCAAGCCGGAATCTGCAAACCTTTTTCGTCAATGGCAGACCGGTAAAATCCAAGCTGCTGGTAGCAGCTTTGGAGGAGGCATACCGCAATCAGCTGATGGTGGGCAAGTTCCCCGCCTGCGTGCTGCATCTGGAGCTTCCTGCCAACGTGGTGGATGTGAATGTCCATCCGGCAAAAACGGAAGTAAAATTCCTGAACGAAAAAGCTGTATTTGACTGCATCCATTACGGTATTTTGGGCGCACTGAACAAAACACCGGACAGACCCCAGGTGCAATTTAAGCCTGCAACCGTCGCCCCCAACCCGCCCCAGACTGCGCCGGTGAAGCAGCAAAACTTTTTCCGTACCATGACCGCAGAGGAATATAAAAATTTCTCCGCCGCTGTCAAGGATGCGCCCCAACCGGAACGAAATGCTGCTATTATGACCGCCGCGGCTGTGGAGCGATCTGCGCCCCTGCCCTTGCGGGAGAATATCATGCTGCCCAAGCTGGAAACGCCAGCACCGCAGCCTGTTTCTGCCATTGAGCAAGAACCCCAGCAACAGCAGATCGTCATGCCGGAGCAGACCCCTTGGCGCATGGTAGGCGAGCTGTACCGGACATATATTTTGGTGGAACAAGGCGAGGACGCCTTTTTGATCGACAAGCATGCCGCCCACGAGCGCATCTTGTTCGATAAGCTGAAAGCCAACCAGGAAGCCATCAGCTGTCAGATGCTGCTGACACCCATCCCCTGCCGGTTAAATCCCGAAAGCATCGCACTGCTGCTTGCCAACCGGGAACTGCTGGCGCAACTGGGATTTGAGATCGACGAATTTGGCGATAATACACTGTTACTGCGTCAGATCCCCATGGATCTGTCCCCGGAGGGCGCTGCCGATGCCTTGGAGGCATTGAGCGCAGATCTGCAAAACGGCCGCCGGGAGAGCAAGGACAATGTCCGTGACGAACTATTGCACACTGTTGCCTGCAAGGCCGCTATCAAAGCCGGCTGGCATACCGATGACAAGGAGCTGATGGCGCTTGCAACCGAAGTAATGTCCCGGGAGGAACTGAAATACTGTCCCCACGGCAGACCGATCTGCATTTGTCTGAGCAAAAAGCAACTGGAAAAGCAATTTAAGCGTACCTGACCGAAAGGAGGTCCGGAAATGAATAACATCATATGCATTGCCGGACCTACCGCATCCGGTAAAACCGCTTTGGCGGTGGAGCTGGCAAAAGCTGTGGGTGGCGAGGTAGTCTCCTGCGACTCCATGCAGGTGTACAAGTACATGGACATCGGCACGGCAAAACCCACCCAAGAGGAAATGCAGGGCATACCCCATCACATGTTGGATGTAGCCCATCCCGGGGAGGATTTCTCTGTCAGCCGATACTGTGAGATGGCAGCGCCCATTGTGGACGATATTATCGCCCGAGGCAAGACAGCCATTATCGCCGGCGGCACGGGTCTATATATGGATGCGCTGATTCGGGGTAACAGTTTTGCCCCCTACCCTTCCACCGGCATGCGGGAAAAGTTGGAGGCGCAAGCGGACAGTGAAGGTATTGAAGTTCTGCTGGAATCACTGCGTTCCATCGACCCGGAGAGCGCCGCCCGGCTGCATTTATCTGACCGCAAGCGCATTATCCGAGCATTGGAAGTCTACTACGAGACCGGTCAGACCATCACAGAGCACAACCGGCAGACCCAGCTGATACCGCCCCGGTATCAACCGGTTTGGTATGCATTAGAGGACACAGAACGCGCCGCCCTCTATGAGCGAATCGACAGCCGTGTGGAGAAAATGCTGGAGGCAGGTTTGCTGGAGGAGATCAAGAATCTGCTGTCTATGGGTATCCCCGCCAAAGCCACTGCATTACAAGCCATTGGCTATAAAGAATTTATCGATGCGCTGGAAGGTCGCTGCACCATAGCAGATGCAACTGCCCAGGTACAACAGTCCTCCCGGCGGTACGCCAAGCGCCAGCTGACTTGGTTTCGGCGCAATCCGGCGATTCACTGGCTGCAAAGAGCGCCCGGTGAAAACACCGACAAAATTCTTATGAAAGCACGACAGATTCTGGCAGAATCCGACAAGTGAATAATGGTAAGATTTATGTATCCCAAAACTTCGGGAATTTCAAAGAAAGAGGGAATACATATGTCTGAACAACTCAATTTTCAGGAAGCCATTCTCGGCGAAGTCTGTCGGGACAAGATCCCGGTCACTTTGTTTCTCATGAACGGTTTCCAGCTCCGGGGTGTGATCGCAGGTTATGACAGTTTTGTGGTGCTGTTGGTCACCGATGGCAAGCAGCAGATGATTTACAAGCATGCCATTTCTACGATTGCCCCTATTCGGTCGTTAAAAACCGTAACCGTATAAGCAAAAGGCGGCGGAGCAAGGCTTCGCCGCCTTTTGCAGCAATAAAGACGAGGTATGATATGTCCATTACAGAAAACATTGCGGTAATTCGTCAGCAGATCCGGCAGGCAGCCATTGCCGCCGGCAGAGATCCCGGCAGCATTCTGCTCTGCGCCGCCACAAAAATGAACGATGCGGAAAATGTACGCACTGCCATCGCCGCCGGTGTAGACTGCTGCGGCGAAAACCGGGTGCAGGAACTGGTGGCAAAACAAAGCGAAAACGCCTACCAAGGCGCACCGGTACATTTCATCGGTCACCTGCAGACCAACAAGGTCAAACAAGTGGTGGGCAAAGTGGATCTGATCCAAAGTGTGGACTCCCTCCGGCTTCTGGAAGCCATCGATAATGAAGCCCGGAAGCAAGGTATCATTCAGGATATTTTGCTGGAGATCAATATTGGAAACGAGGAAAGCAAATCCGGTTTCTCTGTAAGCCAGATCCATACTGTTTGTGAAAAAATATCCGGTTATTCCAACATTCGGGTCAAAGGTTTGATGGCAATCCCCCCAATTTGTCAAGATTCTACGGAAAATCGCAAATTTTTTCAAGAAATGTACAACCTTTCTGTTGACATAACGGCAAAAAAATACGATAATGTATGGGTAGATATTCTGTCCATGGGTATGTCTGACGACTACCGAGAGGCCATCGCCTGCGGCTCTACTATGATCCGTGTGGGCACGGCTATTTTCGGTGCCAGAGATTACACCCGATAAACATATTAGGAGGATACAAAGATATGAGTTTTTGGGACAATGTAAAGAAGTTTGCCCAGCCCTATTCCGACGAGGAGTACGACGATTACGACGAAATGGATGAAATGGACGACGAGCAGGATGCACCCCGCGGCCGCCGTAGCTCTCCCTTCGCCGCTTCCGATTCCGAGAGTGGTTTCGGCAGTACCGTGGCTTCTTCCGCATCCTCCGGCTTCAGCGGCCAGGTGCTCAATATGAGCTCCGGCAAGCAGGAAGTCGTTCTGTTCCATGCCAAGAGTTTTGAAAACGCTGCCAAGGCAGCTGACGAACTGCGCCGCAAGAAGGCAGTTATTTTGAACATGGAGAATGTTGACAAGGCGCTGACCCGCCGTGTAGTTGACTTCCTCTCCGGCAGCGTTTATGCGCTGGACGGCAGTGTGAAGAAGATCGCACAGTCTACTTACCTGTTCTGCCCCCACAACATGGATGTGGTTGGCGATCTGGAGTCCATTCAGGGCGAGATCGAGAACTATATCTAAACCACACAGAGAGGTTATACTATGTTTACGCCACAACAGATAGATCAGATTTCCTTCGGTCGCGCCGCCTTCGGTGGCTATGACATGCAGGCTGTTGATGAATTTTTGGAGCCGCTGACCGAGGATTATGTTACGCTTTACAAAGAGAATGCTCTGCTGAAAAGCAAGATGAAAGTTCTAGTAAGCAAGCTGGAGGAGTACCGCAAGAACGAAGCCAGCATGAAAGATGCCATCGTCAATGCCCAAAAGACCTGCGATATGATGGTCAAAGAGGCTGAGGCAAAATGTACCCAGATGCTGGTGGATGCCAATGCCGCCGCTATGGAAAACGCAAAGAATGCAGATGCGCTGATCGCCGCAGAGAATGCCCGGGTGGAGGAAGCCCGTGAGCTGGCTGCTGAAAAGATCAACGAACTGCAGGAGCAGATCAAGACATGCATCAATGCGCTGGAGCGCATTAAGGTCGCCAACCGCCCCACCCCCGCTGCCGGCAATGTATTTGACTTCGACCAGGCAGAAAAGCAGGATCCCGCCGCAGAGGCTGTGGCTGACGAGATCTCTGCCAATCTGGAGGCGCTGGTAGGCACTGCAGAGGAAGCTGCTCCCAAGGCCGAGCCCAAGCATCCCGTTTCCGAAACTACCACCGGTAAGTTCGCAAACCTGCAGTTCGGCAGAAACTACGACCCCACCCATCGTTAATTTCATACATCATGCTTTGATGAGGACAAGTAAGTATGTCTTCCCCTTTCAGAGAGTTGCCGGTTGGTGCGAGGCAGCAGGCAGACATCCTTATATCACCTCGGAGCTGCGCACCGAACAACAGTAGGCTGCGCCGGGTACGCCCGATATTGCGTTAACGAGTGCCGGAAAACCGGAACGAGAGTGGTACCGCAGAGGTCAATTACGCCTTTGTCTCTTGATTGGGACAAAGGCGTTTATTTTTGCGTATATAATATGGAGGTATTATCCAATGGAATACAAAAACACGATTATCACCCCTAAGACCGACTTCCCCATGAAAGCCGGTCTGCCTAACCGGGAGCCCGGTATGCTGGAGCGGTGGCAGGAAATGGATCTTTACAACGCTATGCTGGAAAAGAACAAGGATCTGCCCCCCTTCGTGCTGCATGACGGCCCGCCCTTCTCCAACGGCTATATCCACATGGGTCATGCGCTGAACAAGACCCTGAAAGACTTTATTGTCCGCAGCCATGCCATGATGGGTTTCTATACCCCTTATGTCCCCGGCTGGGATAACCACGGTCTGCCCATCGAGCGTGCCATCGAGAACTCCAAGAAAAAGCTGAACAAGGACATGTCCGTGCCGGAATTCCGGAAAGCTTGCGAGGAGTTTGCCGAGGACTTTATCCAGAAGCAGATGAGCGGCTTTAAGCGTTTGGGTGTTGTGGGCGACTGGGACAACCCCTACCGCACCATGGACAAACATTTCGAGGCACAGGAAGTCAAGGTCTTTGGCAGAATGTTCGATAAAGGCTATATCTACAAGGGTCTGAAGCCCGTTACCTGGTGTCCTTTCTGCGCCACCGCTGTGGCGGAAGCAGATATTGAGTATCAGGACGATCCCTGTACCTCTGTGTATGTCAAGTTCTCTGTCAATGACGATCAGGGCAAGCTGGGCAATGTAGATCTGTCCAAGACCTATTTCGTGATCTGGACTACCACCATCTGGACTCTGCCGGGTAACATGGCCATCTGCCTGCACCCCAGAGATAACTATGTGCTGGTCAGACCCGACTACAGCGATGAAACCTTTATCGTGGCTGAGGCGCTGTGCGAGAAGGTCATGGGCATGGGCGGCTACACCAGCTACCAGATTTTGGCAACCTATCCCGGCGCATACTTTGAGAACATGACCGCAAACCACCCCTTCCTGCCCAAGACCAGCCGTTTGGTCAACGCAGAATATGTCACCATGGATTCCGGTACCGGCTGCGTCCACACCGCCCCCGGCTTCGGCGCGGACGACTATCAGACTTGTATGCGCTACGGCATGGATCTGATCGTTCCCGTGGACGATTACGGTCGTCATACCGACTATGCCGGCAAGTATGCCGGTCTGAAAACCGAGGAATCTAACCCCATTATTCTGGCGGACATGAAAGAATCCGGCGCACTGTTTGCTGCCGAGGAGATCATGCACTCCTACCCCCACCACGACCGCTGCAAGAAGCCGGTTATTTTCCGTGCAACTCCCCAGTGGTTCTGCTCCGTGGAATCCTTTAAGGATCAGGCAATCAAGGCGATCGAGAATGTGCAGTGGTATCCCGCATGGGGCGAGGATCGTATGATCAGCATGATCCGTGAGCGTGCCGACTGGTGTATCAGCCGTCAGCGCCGCTGGGGTCTGCCGATTCCCGTGTTCTACTGCACCGATTGCGGCAAGCCCGTTTCCACTCCCGAGTCTATCGAAAAGATCTCCAAGCTATTCGACGAATTCGGCTCTAACGTATGGTTTGAAAAGGAAGCTATGGAGCTTGTTCCCGAAGGCTTCACTTGCCCCCACTGCGGCGGTAAGGACTTCGACAAGGAAACTGACACACTGGACTGCTGGTTTGACTCCGGCTCTACTCATTACGCTTCTTTGATGCACCGTACACCCGATCTGTGGCCTGCCGATGTATATCTGGAAGGCGCAGACCAGTACCGTGGCTGGTTCCAGTCCTCCCTGCTGACCTCTGTGGGCGCACTGGATCAGGGCGCACCTTTCAAGCAGGTGCTGACCCACGGCTGGACTGTGGACGGTCAGGGTCGTGCAATGCACAAGAGCTTGGGCAACGGTGTTGATCCCGCTGACCTGATCAAGGACTTCGGCGCAGACATCGTCCGTCTGTGGGCTGCCTCCTCTGACTACCACGCAGATGTACGCTGCTCCAAGGAGATCTTTAAGCAGATCGCACAGAACTACCTGAAATTCCGTAACACTGCCCGTTACTGTCTGGGCAACCTGGACGGCTTTGACGCCAACGATCTGGTGCCTGCCGACCAGCTGGAGGAACTGGACAAGTGGGCGCTGACCAAGCTGAATAGCCTGATCGCTGCCTGCCGCAAGTCCTACAACAACTACGAATTCCATCTGGTTTCCCATGCTATCAACGATTTCTGCGTAGTCGATCTTTCCAGCTTCTATCTGGATATCATTAAGGATCGTTTGTACTGCGAGGAAAAGAACGGACTGCGCCGTCGCAGCGCACAGACAGCACTGTTCCTGATCGTAGACGCTATGGCAAAGTTGTTCGCTCCCATTTTGGCATTCACCTGCGACGAGATCTGGCAGGCTATGCCCCATCGTGACGGCGACGATGCCCGTAATATCCTGCTAAATCAAATGCCCGCTGACTGCGCCCAGTATGTGCTGGACGAGCAGGCCATGGCAAAGTGGGATATGGTGATGAAGTTGCGTCAGGATGTCAACGGTGTTCTGGAGCTGGCTCGTGCCGACAAGCGTATCGGCAAGGCGCTGGAGGCACATGTGAGCCTGCAGACCGAGGATGCCGCACTGGTTGAACTGTGCAAGGATCTGAACTTGTCTGAGATCTGCATCGTTTCCTCCTGCGCTTGGGAGAACGTCCCCGAGGGCGCAACCACCGGTGTTGGCGCAAATCTGCCCCAGCTGACCGTTGGTGTTGTAGAAGCCCGTGGAGAGAAATGTCCCCGTTGCTGGATGCACTCCACCCAGGCAAACAGCGAAGGTCTTTGCCCCCGCTGCGCCGGTGTCATCGCAGCCATGGATCCCGACGAACTGGTCTGAATATGAAAATCCCCGGAGCTAACGCTCCGGGGATCTTTTATTTTATTTATCAGCCTTCGCTGACCATTTCAGCCTCAGCTTCTGCTGCCAACGCCTCATCATAGGAGATGACCGGCTTGACATCCTTGCCCTTGATCTTACGATCCACATAGTTCTTGGTGATTTTCATAACCAACGGGAACAGACACACAACGCCGATCAGGTTGGGGAACATCATCAGACCGTTGAAGGTATCGGAAATGTCCCAAGCCAGAGAGGAAGTCATCACTGCGCCGAACATAATGGTGCAGATGTGAATGATACGGAACACAACGGTGGTCTTTGTGCCGAACAGATATTCCCAAGCCTTGCTGCCGTAGTGAGACCAACCCAGCACGGTAGTGAATGCAAACAAGAACATAGCGATGGCGATAAAGCGGCTGCCGATATTGCCCCAGCCAAAGACGGTATTGAATGCGCCACCAACCAGCGTAGCGTCGGTATAGCCTTCCATAATGGCACCGGTGGTCAGGTTGTATGCGCCGCTGGTCAGAACCACCAGAGCAGTCATGGTACAAACAACCATGGTATCTGCGAACACCTCAAAGATACCCCACATACCCTGCTGAACAGGCTCTTTCACATTGGAGTTGGAGTGCACCATAACGGAGGAGCCCAAGCCAGCCTCGTTGGAGAACACACCACGCTTGAAGCCCTGGGTCATGACCTTGCTGATGATCACACCGACACCGCCGCCGATGGCTGCGATGGGGCTGAATGCGTTGACAAAAATTGCCTTAAATGCAGGCAGGATGTTGGCGTAGTTTACACCGATAATGACGATACTGCCTGCTACAAACAGAACCACCATGAAGGGAACCAGCTTCTCAGCCACATTTGCAATACGCTTCAGACCGCCCAGAACGATCAGTGCGGTGAGCAGCATGATCACTGCGCCCAGGATCACATTGTACAGGCTGATGCCGCTGAATACTTCGATAGATGCCAGAGAAGCAATGGGGAATGCAGAAGCAACGTTGGCAACGATCTTGTTGACCTGACCCATAGAGCCGATACCAAAGGAAGCCAGCAAGGTGAATATACAGAACAGGATTGCCAGGATCTTGGCGGGGATCTTCATGCCCTTCTTGCTGCCCAGACCGTCTGCCAGATAGTACATAGCACCGCCGGACCACTCGCCATCTGCGTTGCGACGGCGGTAGTAAATACCCAAAACATTTTCAGCGAAGTTGGTCATCATGCCAAAGAATGCGGCGACCCACATCCAGAACACAGCACCGGCACCGCCAATGCAAATAGCCGCCGCAACACCGGCAATATTACCGGTACCGACGGTAGCTGCCAACGCAGTACACAGAGCCTGGAACGGAGAGATCGTACCCTTTTCCTTGGTATGACCCATAACCTTCTTGGTGAACATGCTGCCAATGGTGTTTTTCCACCAGTGACCCAGCTTGGTGACCTGGAACGCACCGGTGACACAAGTAATCAAAATACCGGTGCCGATCAGCAAAACCAAGCCAAACATGCCCCACACGAAGCTATTGACTTCGTTGTTGACATTCGTGATCAGATCTAACATAATTTTACCTCCAAAATAATAAATGCAGGCTGCGGCAAACGCAGTCTGCAAAAGTAAAGTCCGGGGTCATACCCTAAATCTTTGTCCTTTTGCCTGAGAGATTAACGTTTGCACGCCTTGCCCCTTCGGCACTCAATTTAATGAGATTCTCCAAAGTTCTGTCCACCCGCTGTCCTTGCGTTCAGCCGGCTTCATTCAGCATTTATTTAATTGTCCACATTATAGCAACATTTGTCCACGAATGCAAGTACTTTTTTCTATATTTTAAAAATAAAATAGAATTCAGTCGATATATAAAAGCGTGGCAAGCAAATATATGCCTGCCACGCTATATAAAATCAAACTTTATCGATTGCCTGCTCCAAATCTGCAATGAGATCGGCGGAATTTTCCAATCCGCAGCTCAAACGGATCAGGTCTGCGCCTACACCGGCTGCCTCCAGCTGCTCATCGGTCATCTGACGATGGGTTGCGCTGGCAGGATGCAGACAGCAAGTACGGGAGTCTGCCACGTGGGTCTCGATGGAGCCCAGCTTCAGGTGCTTCATAAATACCTCTGCAGCCTTGCGACCACCCTTAAGTCCAAAGGAAATCACACCGCAAGAGCCATTGGGCATATATTTTTGAGCCACCTCGTAATACTTATCGCCCTTCAGACCACAATACTTGACCCATGCCACCTTTTCGTTGCCCTGCAGATATTCTGCGATCGCCTGAGCGTTGGCGCAATGCTGCTTCATGCGGAACGGCAGGCTTTCCAAACCCAGATTCAGGTAGAAAGCGCTCTGGGGGGACTGGACAGAGCCAAGGTCACGCATCAGCTGCACAGTACACTTGGTAATAAATGCACCGGCAAGACCGAAGCGCTCAGTATAAGTAACACCGTGGTAGCTGTCGTCCGGGGTGCAAAGACCGGGGAACTTCTCCGGATACTTTGTCCAGTCAAACTTGCCACTATCGACGATACAGCCGCCCACAGCAACACCGTGGCCGTCCATGTATTTGGTGGTTGAATGGGTGACAATGTCAGCGCCCCACTCAAAGGGACGGCAGTTCACGGGTGTTGCAAAGGTGTTGTCGATGATCAGCGGCACACCGTTGGCATGGGCAACACGAGCAAACTTCTCAATGTCCAGCACGGTCAGCGCCGGGTTGGCGATGGTCTCGCCAAAAAGTGCCTTGGTGTTGGGACGGAAAGCAGCGCTGAGTTCCTCCTCGCTGCAGTCCGGGTTCACAAAGGTCACATCGATGCCCATACGCTTCATTGTCACCGCCAGCAGGTTGAAGCTGCCGCCGTAAATTGCGGAGGAGGAAACGATGTGGTCGCCGGCAGAGGCAATATTAAACAGCGCAAAGAAGTTGGCTGCCTGACCGGAGCCGGTGAGCATAGCGGCTGTGCCGCCCTCCAGCGCCGCGATCTTTGCAGCTACCATATCGCAGGTAGGATTCTGCAAACGGGAGTAGAAGTAACCCTCTGCCTCCAGATCAAACAGCTTGCCCATATCCTCAGAAGTGGCATACTTAAATGTCGTACTCTGAATAATCGGAATCTGACGGGGCTCGCCGCTGGCAGGACTGTACCCTGCCTGAATACATAAGGTTTCTGTCTGCAACTTTTTCTCCATAGGTATCACCTCAAGAATTTTATCATTTAAGTTATTGTACTTCCCCGCCTACATAAAGTCAAGAAAAACCGCCCCGATGATACCGGGGCGGTAATATTCAAATACCAAAAAGCAGCCAAATATATATGTAAGCAGGTATGATCGCCGCCAAAGTAAAGGGAATGGCGATTTGGAAAAAATCATTATTCTTCACTTCATAGCCGGCCTTCCGTAAAATGCCAATGCCGGCAATATTGGCTGATGCGCCGATGGGCGTACAGTTGCCACCCAGGGTAGCGCCGGAGAGTAGACCAAAATAAAGCGGTATTGCCACCAACTCCGATGCAACGCCCATGTTGCCACTGATTTGCATGCTCAGCGCCGCGATCACCGGGATCATGTTAGCCACATAGGGAATGTTATCAATAAAGGCAGAAATTACCACAGAGCCCCACACAATAACCGTCTACAACAGGAACAGATTGCCGCCGCCAACGCTTGCCAAGCCGTTTGCCAGCATGTCAATAACACCTTTGTACTTGATGCCGCCGATCATCAGGAACAGACCTACCAGCAGTCCCAAAGTCTCGAAATCGATTTCCTTTAACGGGTCGGTAATGGCGGACAGTTTCTTTTTCTTACAAAGATTGTACACCAAACCCACAACCAATACACAGCAGCAGATAATGCCGTTGATTTCAGCCGGCAAATTCCAACTATTCGGCGCAAAGGAAACCAGCATCAGCAGCACGATCGTGCCGCCCAGCAAAATACTAGGGACATAATCCTCTACCTTGGTCAACGCACCGATACCTCCGATAGGCTTTTTCTCATTGCGGAAAATAAAAGCAAGAATCAGCGCCGACAGCACTGCGCCCAACTCTACCGCAAAGAAAATAGACGGTTTTCCAAAGTACCAGAAGAAATCGAAGAAGCTCATATCCAACGCAGAACCCAACAGGATCGCTGTGGTATCGCCCACCAGTGTGGTTGCGCCCTGCAGATTAGAGGAAACGGCGATGCCGATAATAAACGGCACAGGATTCGTTTTAAGCTTTTTACAGATCTCCATAGCCACCGGCGCAACCATCAGAACAGTCGCCACGTTGTCCACAAAAGCAGAGATCACACCGGCAAACAGTGAAAGTGCCACCGCCGCCATCTGCACATTGGGGACTTTCGCCAAATGCCAGCATCAATACATATGCTGCCACAAATAAGACGATTGCGTATGTCATATCTATCTCCTTGACTCATTGATTACCTAAAGCTTTTAACATAATATAGCAAAAAAAGTCAAGGAACACCAATAGATATCTAAATATCGATAAAAGTTTATCCCCCGATAGTGAAATCGGGGGATTTGCCAACAAATCAACGTTTTGGGTTATATTCATTCCACAGCGCAAAGCCTAAAATCATTGTGCCGCCCAAAGCCTGCAGCAGGGTTATTCCCTCGCCCAGTACCGTCACGGAAATCAGCACAGCAACCAACGGGTCAATATAACTGAGGATCGCTGCTTCCTGACCGGGGATATCTTTCAGCGCAGAAAAATACATACAGTAAGCCAAACCGGTGTGCGCCAAACCCACGATCAGCAAGCTCAACCAGCCGCTGCCGTTGAGGGTATGCAGAGTAATGCCACTTGTCAGCAGCACATAGGGCAAAAGCACGATAACTGCCGCAATAAATTGCAGAAATGTTCTGTGGATACCGGCTACATTCTTAATAAACTTATTCAGCAGCACCACCGATGCATACAGCACCGCTGCGCCCAGAGCAAATAAGATGCCAATAAAATTATGATTGCCCCCACCGGACACACCGATTACCAGCACAAGTCCCAAGGTTGCCATGACAAAGCAAAGAATCTGTTTGACCGTCAATTTCTCCCGGAACAAAACGGGACAGACCAATGTCACGATCACCGGCGCAAAATAATAACTCAGCGTCGCCACGGAAACCGTGGTATATTTATATGCCTCAAACAGCAATATCCAGTTAATACCCATCGCCATACCGGAAACCAGCAGCAGCGGCACTTCCCTCTTGATCTTGCCGAAGGGAATCTTTTGTCCGGTGATCAGCAAAAATATACCCACCAAAACCGCAGCCATCACAGCCCGGTATAATGCCAATTCGCCGGAGGAAACAGAGATTCCCCGCACAAAGGGCGCAAGCGTACCAAAGATTGCCATAGCGCCAATCAAGAGCCATCGGGAATCGAGCCGTTTTTTCATAAACAAATCACACCTAACTGTATGTTCATAAACCCTAGTATATCGTCAAACTGCTATATCGTCAAGTTTGGACGGTGGATTCGATTTGCATTTTTGCTCAGGCAAAAATTACTGTATCGACCAGTGTTTCCACTGGTCCAAGCAACTGTCCACCGGACAGTTGCATTTTAGATGGGTTCGAATCTCACCATCCAAACGCCCATACCAAAACAAAACACCACCCTGTTGGGTATTCGGGATGGTGGATTCGATTTGCATTTTTGCTCAGGCAAAAATTATTGTATCGACCAGTGTTTGCACTGGTCGAAGCAACTGTCCACCGGACAGTTGCATTTATGATGGGTTCGAATCTCACCATCCAAATACCCAGACCAAAACAAAACACCACCCTGTTGGGTGGTGTTTTGTTTTGGTGGGGGATGGTGGATTCGAACCACCGAAGGCATAGCCAGCAGATTTACAGTCTGTCCCCTTTGGCCACTCGGGAAATCCCCCATATTCATTTTCTGTCTGCTCGCCTGTATGGAGCCGGTAGACGGACTCGAACCCCCGACCTACTGATTACAAATCAGTTGCTCTACCAACTGAGCTATACCGGCAGCTCAAACAGAACATGCTTATTATAGCCATGAAGCACTTGTTTGTCAAGCACTTTTTTCGCATTTTTCAGAAAAGATATTACACGTTTTCACAAGCAAAACAGGCACGCCTTTCGGCGTGCCTGTTTGTCATTTTTTACAGCAGTCGTATGGTTTCACCGATTTTGGGAATCAGCACAATGGGATGAGATTGGTGGGCTGTGGTGTGTTCCACCGCGTCCCACAAGCCGTAGATATCACTGCGTCTGTCAGGCAGGTGCAGCAAAACAATCGCGCCGGGGTCCAGTACTTTGGCAATATCCCAGCCACGGCCAATGGCAAAGCCATAGGGTGCGATCAGCACATCCGGTCGAGGCAGGTCGGTGCGCTCCAGCCAGTGCAGTGGCGATGCATCGCCCATGAACC
>JAZSQH010000113.1:0-2878 GCA_045537865.1 Faecousia sp.
ACACGGAGCTCGATTACTTGTTTGTCAAATACTTTGCGCTGCTCCCGAAGGTCATTCAGCTTGGCTTCCAGTTGCTTCTTTAGGGCAACCTTTTGCTGTAGTTGCTGCAAGTCATTGTCGTAAGTCATTATTGCACCTCCACATTCTCTCGGAGATCTCCGAAGCTGTTAATCTTTCCAATAACCAATACTATCCAACAGCTCTACCACATCCGCTTGTCATTTTATAATAACGATTCGGTACTGCACCGGGATCTCATACTGGGTCGTTGTGGCGAAGACATCGCTGCTTTGGAGTTCCAGAATATGCTCCGCCGTTAATTCCCCCACGGGAAGAGTTTGGCTTCGGATCACCGGCTCGGATTCTACACCCTGCCAAATGTGCCAAAGTTCCAATTCCTCGGCAGTTTTTAAGTGGTTTTGAATATAGGAAAGCACCCCGGAAAGGTCATCCAAATCGGGAACGATCTGGGCAACATTGGCCTTTTCTGTGTAAATATCCTCGCCCCCACGGCTTAGAGGCCATAGAAAGGTGCTTTCGGATAATGGTTTATCGGATGCAATATAGGTACAAAAGCTCATATGCTGCCTCCCATTAAATACCTCAGGTCACAGTTTTATTTCTGTTCTTCCGCATCCGGTTCCTTAGTCACAGTGCGGTTGGATGCAATGGTATAAATACCGCCGAAGATGCCGATTGCCAATCCTGCCAATCCGGCATACACCATGATAACAGCAAAAGCGCTATACTGATTCCCGGAAAGGACATAAGCCAAAAGGATCAGTGCCGTAGAAGCTACGATCCAAAAGATATATACTGCAAGTTTCCAAATTCGTTCCATAGTGATTCCTCCTTATACCTGAGGCTGCTCAGGGTGAGCGTACTTATATTCCGTGCCGGAGATCTCCCGGTAAAAGGCTGCGGTTGCTGCCTGCTTGTAGGGTGTGATCCAGAGGCTGCCAATACCAAAGGTCAGCAGTGCACTGAGAATATCCCAGCCGATGAAGCTGATCTGCACACAGAACAGACGCCAGCGGTTGCCGGACATCATCTGCTTGGAGCGCTCGATCGCCTCGCTGGCAGTCAAATCCGGATTCTCTGCCAGTATGTAGCTTGTCATAGCATAGCTATAGCCCGCAATGATGCCGGGAATGATGAACAGCAGCGACCAAAGAAGAACATAGACACTCTGTAGAAGTCTGGCGCAGGCAGTGGTCTTCCAAAACTGAAAATAGCCGAACATGGTGCCTATCTCGGCTTCCTTCTGCCGATCCACCAGATCCAAATTGAATTTCATGTAGCCTACTTCTACGATGCTGCCAAGAATGAACAAAGCAATACCGGTAATGACGGCAAAGATGGCAATATAGGTGGCAATGCCTGCAAAGACATGCCAGAATTCCACACCACCATTGGAGGAAACCACATCCTGTCCAAGGATCTGCAGGCTTGCGTTAAAATTGCCGTCATTGAGTTCCACATTGAGTTCCGGTCCGTTGGAGCCGATAGCACCTAATAGTGATGCGATCAGCCCGGCAACGACAGCGATGCCCCATTTGCCCTTCAGGGCATTGCGGGCAATACTTCTAAAATCAGCTGCGTATTTCATTCTTTCACTCCCATCTTCTCCCGGAGATCTCCGAGGCTCTTATCATACTGTGCCTGCGAGATGGCACCTCTTTCAAGAAACAGATCCAAGGTTAGCTTCTGGTTCAAGAACAGCTGTTGCTTCTTTTCTTCTGGTGTCAGTGATGCCCAATCCACCACTTCTATGTTTTCGTTCATTGCCTTTTCGCCTACCTTCTTACTTTGCCTGCAGTTCAATCAGTATTACTTCTGGGCGGTTATTGACCCGGAACGGCAGGATGCTGTTTCCGACACCTCGGCTCACGAGCATATTGGTGTTGTCTTCCGTGTAGATGCCTGCATCATATTTAGGGAATAAGCCCTGATTGGGTGCCACCAAACCGCCGATAAATGGTAAGCGGAATTGACCGCCGTGGGCATGGCCACTAAGAACCACGTCAATGTTGTGATTTGTATAGGTGTCGAACAGTTCTGGCCGATGGGACAGCAGAATGGTAAACCCGTCATTGTCAGTATGGAGCTCTTCCAGCTTGGTGTTTATAACCGTTTCCGAGTCCCCAAAGAGGTAATCAGTCTGGAAACTGGGGTCATTGACGCCAATCAGCGTGATCGTCTGTCCCTCCATACTGATTTCAGTTTGAGCATCTTCCAGAATAATGACGCCTGCGGCTTCCATCCCAGTCTTCAGCTCACCATACTCATTTATACGTGCTTCGTGGTTACCGGTTACGTAATAGCAGGGTGCAATCTTAACTGCTTCCCGAACAAACTGCAGAGCGATCTCAATATCAGTATCACGGGAATCGATCAGATCACCGGTGATGGCGATCATATCCGGATCTGCATCCCGGAGTATCGCCAGGAGCTTCTCGTTGTCCTTGCCCATTTCTGCATTGTGCAGATCAGATATATGAGCAATTCGATATCCGTGAAAACTCTCCGGAAGGTCGGAACTGCTAATGGTATATGTGTTCAGTTCTAAAGCCGTGTTGCCCCAGGCAATCCAGATAAATAGAGCTACAAGGATAGCTGCCACAACAGCAAGCGATATAAACTTCTTTTTCTTTGCTGTCATAGCAACCTCCCTGAAATTTGTGGGTTATTTGCTCTCTTTGTTTGCAAGCTTCTTTTTTACGATCAATGCAACAATAAAGACAACGAGGCTCGGTACAAGGTACACAACCGCATGACCGAGAACAAACACAAAGAAAGGAAACGAAGTAAGCATACCGTCATACCTGAACGCATCAACGATGGTATGTATAACGAAGCCCAAGGCCTTAAGCGCGGA
>JAZSQH010000016.1:0-20495 GCA_045537865.1 Faecousia sp.
CAAAGTTTGGAAACCGCAGGAATACTTTGTGTATTTCAAGGTTTTCAAACTGAAGAGTTGGTGCAAAAGATCCACCAGCTACCGCAGGCAATTTTGTTATTGGTCGCTTCTATGACGGCGGCGGACACAAGCCGCTGAACTCGGCTGCAGCAATCGCTGCATGTGTCCGTTGATCCTCTCGGCAAGAATCAACGCGGGAGAACTCCTTGTTGCCGAGCCGGCGTTGCAATAGCCGGAACAAGGGAACCGGTTTGTGGCAAGCAAACCGAATAAAACGATGCTCTGTACTTACGTTACAGAGAGTGGGACTTTTCCTGCAGTCCGTAGTGCAGTTGTTTTTTGTCCATTGGATGGGCGTATTGGATACCCATATTGATTTAGTTCTTTTCGTACAACAAAAAAAGACCGACTTTCCCTCTCCGAAGAGTTGAAAGCCGGTCAATTTTCCAATTGCCGTTTGGATTTGTTCATTGTCAGACCTAAAAAAGGTCGGAGTTACCCCAAAGAGTAAATCCGACCTAGTGCATCAAACCTTATTCCCCAGAGGGGAAATGTAATCAAACCTATTTACACTTATAATATAGCGTATCCCCAGCTGGTTGTCAATACAAAAAATAGAAAACCGTGGAATACTGATGTGTGCTATTCCAAAGAAAGATTCCTGTTCTTTTCCGTACAAAAATAAATTTCCAAAAACCGCCTCTAAGATTTGACAAGTATTTGGATGTCAGTTAAAATAAAGGTGTCCTTTTTGAGGGGCGCAGCTAAGGGGTTGGCTGTGCCCCTCGTTTTTTGTATAGGTTCTTTTGAGTTGCAATCAAATATAGGCAGTGTAGTTTCAGATAAAAGAGGATGCAGCCGAAACAGGCTACATCCTCTAATCATTTATTTGGTTTTATACTTATCCATTTCACGCAGGATATTAAAGAGTTGTTCCTGCTCTTCCGGAGTCTTTGCAGAAAGGAATTCATAACACTCCAAGGGAATATTTCTGCCTCCGGCATCCTGACCACCTAACTGCTCAAACAACTTGGAGAGGGAGACATTCAGTGCAGAAGCAATTTTCTCGATACTTTCAATAGTTGCATTCTTCTCGCCCCGTTCCAACTGACCAATATATGTGGGATGGCAACCGGATAATTCCGCAAGTTTTTCCTGACTTAAACCAGCCGCTGTTCTATAATTTCTAATTCTTTGTCCAATAACCTTTGCAATGTCGCTCATAGTATCGGCACTTCCTTTCTGTGATATATCTAGTCTATAAGTATAGAAAATGATTATCCACAGACTATTGATATTGTTTACTTTGGGATATATACTATAAATATCAATATACGGTATTGGAGTGCTAATAGTATATGGAAATGTGTAATAGTTGCTTCTTTATAGGACACAGAGAGGCAGATGAGCGATTGCTTCCCAGACTGGAATTGGAAATCGAACAACTGATAACGAAAGAAAATGTTCGTTACTTTTATGTGGGCGGGTATGGTGGTTTTGATGGTGTCGTAGCATCTGCAGTGAAGAAAGCAAAACGGCAGCACCCGGACATCACATTGATGCTGGTGCTGCCATATCATCCTGCAGAACGCCCTATCGAGAAGCCACCCGGTTATGACGGGACATATTACCCGGAAGGGTTGGAGAAGACGCCAAGGCCCTTTGCAATCGTGAAAGCAAACCAGCTAATGGTTGACAGTTGCGACTGGCTGGTCTGCTATGTCCGTCACGGAGCCAGTAATTCGAGAAACCTTTTGGAATATGCGCAACGCCGCGAAAAGAAATGTCTTATCAAAATCATTAATATTGCTGAAGGGATGGGGACAAATCAATGAAGAAAAAATTACTTTGGTGCACAGGGATCGTTGTGATGGTCGCAGTGTCCATATTGGGCATTTGGCGATATGTTGACGTGCGGAATCGCCAGACTGATCCTAACTGGAAGCTTGCAGAGCAGATCTACAATATGGAAAACGCATTAAAAGAGGTGGACGAGGACTATGAGTGCAAATCCATCTCCAAAGTAACCCCCTACACCTATGCGGATTCATCTGGAAATACGATCACTTATTATTGCTGTCAGACTACTTATATATCAGATGAGCACAAGGAAAATACCGGGGTGAACACAGCCGCAATCGGCATGGTAATTGATTTTGCAGAAATTGAGAAAAAGAGACATTGTAAGGTAAATGAGTATGACGCATTCTTGTGTAAAATTGAAGATCGTTCCTATCTTTGCTGGACCATCTCCCCGGAGATCAGCTGCGTAATTGAGTACAGTGCAGATGCCATTGACGAAGCAGATATCTTCCGGATGGCCGAAAGTGTGCAATTGCCAAATTGACAGATTTAGTCCAGCGTGCAGAAATGTATCCTTGCATCGCAGAAACACTGCAAACAGAATCCACCCAATTATGCCAGTGCCCTGCCAATGAATTTGCTGCAACATCTGCAGCAATGAGATCGAATCCATGTACCGGCACGACAATGTAAAGTATAAGTGCAACGCGCAACCGCCAACGGCGATCACCCCCGCCTTTTACGATACTTGATTACATACAAAAAAGTCTCCCACCGGGAGACTTTTTTGCTTATAACTTATTCATAATAGTTAGTAGGCTCTGGTAGCTGTCTACATCGTGGTACTTTACATTGCTGGTAGAAATCTCATTAAAAAGCTTCTTTGCACAAGAGATCTTTGCCTGCTCAATGGGACGCAAGCTGAGGCTGTCCATAGTGCCCTTGGTTTCTGCAATGAAGTAGATGTGCTTCACGCTACCTTCATTAAAGGCAATCGCCCAGTCGGGAGAATAATTGCCAACCGGTGTAGGAATATGGAAGCCTTTGGGAAGCTTTGCATATACGCAAACTTCATCTGCAGCATCCAGATTCTCCGCAAAGCGTCGCTCGATACTTTTCTCGGCAGAACCATCTGTGAATACATAGTCCTGAATAGCTTTACTTGCCCGGAATGCCTTATCAAAGCTCTGACCATTCTTTTCGGCAGTGAAGATCGCACTGTCATATGTTCCGCTGGTCTCGTCGTAGGAAATATGATCCACGATCATAGTCGCCTTTTGTTCATTAATCAGCTTAACGACCTTGGCGATAAATTCTTCCGGGTTATGCTTGAACATATGGATCTTATCTACCCGGAGACCCGAGAGAATCTTTGCAACAGTCCGGCGTGTCAGCACAGTACCTTCCGCAATCTTTCCAATCAAATCGTACTTAACGCGACTAGTTTCTATATGCTGCAATGTTTGAGTGCGGGTTTTTGCTGTCTTAAAGGAATCTCCGCGTTCCACTTCATGCTGATTCATTTGTGCTTTTTGCTGTCCAACAGAGGTGGTGTACTGTAATTGTGAAACTACAAGCTTTTCCTCAATATGTTTAATTGCCTTTTGAATGAGTTCTTCACTGTCAAATTCTACGGTGTACGCATACTTGTGGTTAATATAATTCCAAAGTGTCTGAAATTCCTTCTTATAGAAGTTGTCGTTCAGGGGGTTGTCTGTAACCTTGGTTTCATGACCGTTGGAGATCATTTCTTTCAGAACACTTTCATCGAACACAGCTTGTACCAGCTTGTGGATACCCGCACCCATAGCTGCAATGTCCAAAGGCAGAGGTGCAAGCGTGCCGGCATCCAAATCACTGCGATACTTATCCGTAACCTTTCTATCCATATCCACATAGCCGTTTGCAATGAGATAGAACTCAATGGTGTTGGCAATCTTGGTATCGATCATTGTCTGCACACCATCCACCTGAACAAACTTACCGGCAAAGTACTCGTTTGTAGCGGCCAGTGGGCGGTCATATAGCATTGTCTTTATATCAGCCTGCAAGTCAGAGACGAAGGTTTTATAACTCTCGCTGGCAATGACCGTCAGCACATTAATATCGTGAACCGTCTCACCACAGATTTCTGCATCCATCCGGCTGCCTGCCTGATTGACACATAGACGCAAACCACGGCCAACTTCTTGCCGCTTGGCAGTCTGACTATCGGAATGCTTTAATGTGCAGATCTGGAACACATTAGGGTTGTCCCAGCCTTCACGAAGCGCAGAGTGAGAGAAGATAAACCGGGTAGGCTCATCAAAGCTCAGCAGCCGTTCCTTGTTCTTTAAGATTAAATCATAGGCAGATATATCGTCTGAGAATTCGCTACCCTTTTTCAGCGAGCTGTTTACACTTCTGCCGGTCTTCTTGTCAATACTAAAGTAGCCCTTGTGAATACGGCTGATTTCATCTGCGTTAGAACGCAGATACTTCTGATATGCAGAGTCGAACATAGTCAGATTTTGGTTCAGAATATCCAGATATTCCTCTTCAAACATTTTGCCATACTCGCCTAGAACTTCATCGCCGTTCTCATCGTAATGACGGTACTTGGAAACTTCATCAATGAAGAACAGGGACAAGGTTTTGATCCCCTGATTGTAGAGCTTCTCTTCCTTCTCAAAGTGAGAAAGAATAGTCTCGCGGATCTGGATACGGCGCATATCCTTTTCAGAAACGTCGCCTACCACATCGCCAGTGTAGATTACTTTGTCGTTGGTGAAAGTAACACATCCACGAATGGGATCGATCTCAGAAATGACAAAGCCCCTATACTGCTCCATCTCCTGGGAAACATAGAACAGATTGTCACCTACACCCAAAATACGGGTTTCACGGTTGATGCTCTTGTTGTAGCCAATTTCCAGCTCCAGCTTTGCCATAGGCGGCTTTTTACTGGACAGGACAATCTGCTCCAAATAGAGGTATTTGTTCGTATTACGGAAGTTCTTGACTTCAAAACCCTTAACCTCGATTTTCTTAACCAGTCGCTTATTGAACGCATCCAGCGCATCTAGTACATACACAAGGTTGTGCTGCTTGGCGTGGGTTGCAGAGTAGTTCAGGGCAAACAAGGGGTTAAAGTTTTTCAGGGCTTTCTGGGTTACGTCGCCACCCATCTTCTGAGGCTCGTCCAAGATGATGATCGGCCGGTTTGCTTTGATAACATCAATAGGCCGCCGGGAGCCAAATTCATCACGCTTGGAGTAGATAATTCTAGCTTCCTTGCTCTTGCCGTCTTCCTTCAGGGAGGATGCAAAGGCCTGGGTGTTGATGATCATTACATTGATACCGGAGCTAGAGGAGAAATTGTCCAACTGGTTCAGATTGGAACTGTTGTAGATAAAGAACCGAGCCTTCTTGCCATAGTGCTCCATGAAGTGATCTGCAGTAATCTCAAAAGATTTCTTAACACCTTCACGGATAGCAATACTGGGCACCACCACGATGAACTTGCTCCAGCCGTAACGCTTATTTAGCTCGAACATCGTCTTGATATACACATAGGTCTTGCCGGTGCCGGTCTCCATCTCGATGTCCAGAGAACATCTACCCAGGTCCTTGACAAGGCTGGTGGACATCTTGATGTTATTCTCGTTCTGCAACTGCTGTATGTTCTTCAAAAGCTGCTCATCAGACAGTTCAACCATCTCATTCTTATAACCGGTATCACTGTCTAAGTCCAGCACTTCACCGAATTCATCTTCCGCAAGAATGCCCATCTGTTGATTGGATTTCTTCTTGCCAAGATCCCGGATATAGCTGATCTTGTCATAATGACCCTGTCCGTTGAATACGCGAGCAACTGCTTCAACAGCATCGGTCTGATATTGTTGTATTTTGAAATTGAATTTCATTGCAAACACCTTATGCAGTTCTTACATCTGCACATCTTTCATGAATCTCCAAATTAATCCCATTCGATTATGAACAGGGATATCTTTTTGCTCAATAATTAGTGTTTTAGTCTCTTTATTTCCCTTGAATTCAAAAACGATTTTTTCGATAGATGTAACACTATCAAATGCAACGTTCCGGAATAGCAACGGGAAAACACGCACATTATCTTTGTCGTGGATAATCTCTCTATGCAGATTGAAATTATACTCTACTGGAATCTCAAGAATTTTCTCTTTGCCATTATAAATTTCCTTAGTTTCACCATCGAATACAATGCCATTTGCTTGTGTGTCTTCGCTCAGAAATACTTTGATTTTATAATCCTTAGCGAACAACGATTTTTCTGTAACAAAACAATTCATTGCCAAGATAAGTATTGTTCCTGTTATTTTGTTCTCTCCTCTAGAATCAAAAACAGAGGCATCTTCGATGATGCGGTAGTCAACCACTGTGGCAGATAGCTTTCTGCGTTTTAAGGAAATACGCTCAACGACAAATGGTATCCATGCAGCCAGTGCAGCTACGGTGCTTACAAATGCAGTAGCATTGGCTGCAATAAACTGTATAATCTTATCCATATTACAGCACCTTCCTTACGGTATCGGGGCTATAGGTAGCAAAGATCTGGTCGAAGTTGGTTGCAACACTGTCGGAAGCCATAGAGCTGTCACGCATGACAAAGTAGTATGGCTTCTGTTTGGCAACGGCGGTGATGGTTTCGTCGGAGACGTTCTCGTCGAAGCAAGCCATCAGAAAGCCGTCTGCAACATTAAACACTTTCTTACCACCGATGATGCTCTCCTCAATCTTGCTGGAGAGCAGTACGCCCAGATCCAGCATCACCTGGAACAGCAAATCTTCAGGGGTGCGGTCTTCCTTGATGTTGTCTGCCAATGTGTCAAACATAGACATCTCATAGTCAGCAGGACTGTAATAAACATCCTTCATATTTGTGCTATCCAGTTTCAAAACACGGAAACCAATGTCCAAATTCTGAGTGGTCAAAGGACTTTCTTCCTTAATTTTTGCGCCAGCACGACGGATGCGCTCCTTACCGATTTCGCATATATTCTTATAACCTGCCTTGTATGCTTCGGACTTTGCGTCGGTTTTTTCAGGCAACTGCACCATAATAAACTTACGGTTGCCGTTATCTTCTGCGTTGAGCTGCATGACAGCGTGGGCAGTTGTTGCAGAACCTGAGAAGAAATCAAGAATAATCGAGTCTTTATCCGAAGCAACTCGAAGCATTTTCTCAATCAACCGAGTGGGTTTAGGCGTCGGAAAATACGGCAAACCAATTTTGGACAACTCCAGCGTTGCACCTTGAGTATGGTTTACATCATCATAATGCCATAATGTTCGCGTTACAACACCTTTACTATCAGCAATGAACTTTTTAAATCGAGGGAATTTTGCCGTTCCATCTACGCCCCAGTACAGCATATTATTCTTTACATGTTCTTTACATTGTTCTTCTGAGTAGGCCCAAACCGCAGTTTCTTTCGGGAAAACTTCCTCTCCCGTAAAAGGATTTGTAATCGCATAGTACAATTTCGGACGTTCAGATCGACTTTTATTACATGTATACGTTGCGGAATTCCATGGGCCTCTAGGGTCGTTATCCGGATTCTGATAATACATAGAAATCTGTTTTTCGGACAGGGGTAATCTGTGGGGTTTCCAGTTCCCCTTATCTTTTGCATATACTAAAATGTACTCGCAATCGTTAGAAAAATACTGAGCATCATTTGATGGAGATGCTTTCTTAAACCAGGTAATACAGCCAACGAAGTTGCTTTCGCCGAAAACATCGTCACAGATCGCAATCAGATTTTTAAGCTCGTTATCATCAATCGAAAGAAGAATAACACCGTCATCAGCCAACAAATCCTTTGCCAGCTTCAACCGGGGATAGGTCATATTCAACCAATCTGTATGGAATCGGCCATTACTTTCGGTATTCTGAACAAGACGATTGCCTTCTGCATCAAACTGACCACTATTGGCCAGATACTCATCAGCATCTTCCGCAAAATCATCGTTATACACGAAGTCGTTACCGGTATTGTAGGGTGGATCAATATAGATCATTTTGATCTTGCCCAGGTAAGTTTCCTGCAGCAACTTCAGCACATCCAGATTGTCGCCCTCAATGTACAGATTCTCTGTGGCGTCAAAGTCCACACTTTCCTCCCGGCAGGGACGCAGGGTCTTGGCAATAGGCGCGTTGGCAAGCAGGATGGATTTTTTCTTATCCGGCCAGGTAAACTGATAACGTTCCTCATTTCCCTCCACAACCACAGAGGACAGTTCCTGCTTCAGTATATCAAAATCAATGGCATACTCCACTTCACCATTCTCATTCTTCCGCTCGGTTAGACAGTTAGGGAACAACTTGCCAATCTTGGCAACATTTTCGTCCACCTTATTCACCGAGTGCATCTTCAATTTATCCATTTGAACAAGTCTCCTTTATCCGGGATTCTTTAATAAGGTCCGCCATCTTTCTGGCATAACCATGCTGATTTATTCTTTCCGTTTCTTTTTCGATTTCAGCGATTTCTTCTCTTTTTTCCGCCATATGCGTTTTTAGCTCGTCAACATTCCGTTTCCCTTTCTCCTCCAAGATATCCCTTAGAAGATAGTTAAGCATAATTACGGCGAATGCTATTATTGTAACTACCGAGCCATAAGGAGATAAAGAATCCACAATTGTCTCGAATGAAATAATCACAAAAAACACAGTAAACCCCAATACCGCAAGTATGATTTCAAGAATCTTTAGCAACTTGACTTTTACACGATCTTCTGCCAGATCATCTTTAATATCCGCTGCATCTTCTTGTACATCATTTAGATTTGACTCCTGTTCATACATTGTTTCCAGGGCAGTTTTACAGGCAATGATATCCTGCCCAAATTGATTTTGTTTCGTATTATCATTCTCGAGTTTCTCTATTACTTTCTTTGCCAGTTCTATATTAGCCTGGTTAGAGTCTTTTGAAGTTACTATGTATTGCTCAAAAACAGAAATATCTTCATACATTGCTTCTACCAAAGGTTGCCTATATGAAATATACCAATTTGTAAGATCCGCAAAAGCGAATAGGCATCCGGCGATGGTTGCTGCCAATGAGACACGGAGAATCCCATCCCATTTGAATGCAAAATAAGAAACAAGAGCAATCACAAGAAAAGAAATATAGGATATCATCAAAGCATTACTTTTTTTCATTCTTATTTTCCTTTCGTAATTGTGCATGTACCGCACTATCTCAAATTGACTTTTTAGCTGTATTTATGTTTAGCTAAGCTTTTTTCAGTTGAGTATTTTTTACTCTTAACTCCATGTCGTTTGAGAAGCGATCCAGTTTGCGGTGAGTTCGTTTTCTGAGGTAATTGCATCCCAGATAGGGGCAAGGAATTGCTGAATGCCGCCGATCACTTCTGCAAAGGGCATTTCGGGGTTGCCCAATGTTTTTAGGAAGTAACGCCATTTGGTCTGCATATCCGGATCATCTGCCAGAGCCAAGACACGGTCAAAGCTATCCTTTTCGTAAGCAGTACCGCGGTTTTGGAGTGTCTCCTGAATGGCCGTTTGCAGTTTCAGTCCGTCAAAATCAAAGGTGCGGGACAGATAGTGAATATCGTAAAAATCCTTCATGCGTCCGGTCAGTTCAAAACGTTGCAGGATGGCGTCAAACTTCTCTGCAATTGTGCTTTCCAGAGAGTATGTAAGGATCTCCGGTTTTTCATAACCGTCCAGTTGGGTCTGAATGTTCCGTCGTTGGGCGCTGGGGACGATTACATCGCCCACGCCGATATCCACATTGAACGGCACACGGACATTCTTGATGTAGCCGGTGATCTGGGTGCTGACTCCGTGATATTTTCGCTGTACGGCGATAGGCTCGGTCTTGCCAGCCTTGAAGGTCACAAAGTCATTACCGGTATCCACCGCCAAAATCTCCGCAATGATCTCGTCCATCCTGGCAAGGTCATTGTTGAGACCACGCATCAGGAAGTCCACATCCACGGTAGCACGGCTTTCAAAGTTGGTCAAGGTATAGATGAACAAGCCGCCCTTCAGCACAAAGTTTTCGGCATACTTAGAACCTGCCAACCGCCGCAGAAATTCTTCCTGAAAGAACAGTTGCAGGCACTGCTGATAGCTGATCCCGGTCGCCTTAGCCTTATTTTTCAGTTTCGCAAGAACAGAAGCAGCAATATCTGCCATCACAGCCACACTCCTATCAAATCTTTTACCTGTCTTTTCACCCGCAGCGGCTCGGCATAATACATCAGCCTGGGAATGCTTTTCTCTGGGTCCATAATGTAACGCCGTATCGCCTTATTAAAGATCTCTTTGTCCATTTTGTTGCGATACCGCAGGCAATCGCAGATCAGCCGCTCTTTGTCATAGATATCGACTTCATACCCGTCTATATTTCCTCTGGTCAGTCCCAGTTCCAGAACCGCCGGTTCTACATAGTAGGGTCTAACAAAGGGATAGTCGATATTAAAACGAGACTTGCTGGAATCTTTGCTGACCGCTAGATGCCATTCCGCAGGTGTGCGGTCGCTGTAACCGTAGTAACGCAGAGCAGTGTCCATACAGAGGATCGCATCGGGAAACAGTCTTGTGATCAGACCGGCTTCGCTGAAATCATCCGGATCTACCCATTGATAATAACCCGTGCGGATCTTCTCTATATAGCCGTCCTCGATCAGCTGCTGCCGCTGATCGTAGAATACTTTTTCTCTTGCCAACTGCGTTGTGCGCATAATGCCGCCATAGCGGTCAAATATTTCCTTGTAGTACTGGACATCGTACATAGCTCCATATCCTTTCAAAACAGCCTCATTTAATTTTTCGAGCGGATATTTTTGTATATACCTATTATATGCCCAGATTACCTGTGCGTCAATACAAATTTTCTGTATTCTGTATTTTGAAGCGGATAGTTTTGCATAGAATTTGTGTTCGTCTGCCGCAAAAACACGTTTTGGACGAAATGGCAGACAAACAAAAACAAGACCCGGGGAAGGCATTTTTGCACCTTTCTCGGGTCTTGTGTTTTTGTGTCTAATATCATATCGGCTCTCAAAAAGTAGTAATTTGGTAGTAAATTTAGGGCAAAAGGCAATTTATCGTGGTTTCCCTAGGCATATCTCAGCTGATTAGAGTGGTGCCATGGCATACAAACAAAACCTTGTGCATACAAATTCCTCGCTTTCATTGGAGGTATTATAGCACGCATTGCAATATATTGCAATAAAGGCTTCTCCCTGGGGAGAAGCTGTCACCGAAGGTGACTGATGTGGGGACATTTCGACTGCGATAGCACCACATCCGTCACAGCTTGTGCCGTGCCACCTTCTCCTCAATGAGAAGACTTTTCTACTCGCTGCACAAAGGCGGTATTTCGTCGGCAAGAGTTACGCCATTAACATAGAAGCCAAAAAAACCGCTTTTTCTCGGCGGGGTGAATATAAAAAATCCCGCTACCATCATCATAGCTGCTTTTGCAGATATGGACGAGTAGCGGGGATAGTGATGAGAACTGCTTGATTTTTCAAGGCCATTAGCTTATAATTTAATTAGGTAAACAGTTAGGCTAACTTGATTAGTGAGGTGATTTGAATATGCTTTTTCTACTTCTACTCATAGTTGTACCTATAGTTCTGTATGAGATATACAATTCACAAACGCATATAAGGTGCGATGCTGAACGGCTTCGCGAAGATGCACGAGTAATTAGTGTTGATACAAAAGAAGTCGGATTAAAAACGACAAGGAAATACCGCACAACGGTTGTTTTTAGTGATGGGTTTGAGTATATCTCACATATGACTCATCGTGATGACGGATTTATGCACTATACAATTTTTATAACTGAAGGAATGAAAGATACCATTGTTGCAGATGCAAAAGCAGCGCATTTGGAAAAATTAAGAAAACACCAAAAGAAGAAAGGGATACCCGTAACTAATACTACAGATTACGCAAGGAAAGAGTGTATAGAATATTCTAAACCTGTGACTAGTATTAAAATAAAACCAGAAGAGATTTCTGTATCGTCAAACGGAACCACATGGGTATGCCCAATATGTAAAAGAAGAAATGTATCCGCATCTAATAAATGTTGGAACTGTTCAAGTGTAAAAGAGCAATAAATAAAGGGCTAATTTGTTGAATAGAAAAAGCAGCCGCCTCTGTGATGGAGGCGGCTGCTATTTTCGTCATGTTGGGGCAAAATGTGGTTGTTTTCTAAAGTAATATGCGAGTAGTACAAATGGGGTCAACCCGTTGCAAAGGGTGGTATAGCATTGCATAGCTTGGTGTGCCGCTGCTGGGTCAAATCTTGCCATGGCAGACAAAAAGCACTTTATGCATACAAATTCCTCGCTTGTTCCGTCATTCCGAGGGAGCGCAGCGACCGTGGGAATCCGTTCTTTTGGGTCGCGGATTGCCACGCACCTGCGGCGCTCGCAATGACATGCTGTTTTCTTTGGGTATTATAGCACACAGAGCGAAATAATGCAACAAAGGTCCCCTTGTGCAAAGGGGGGCTTAATTGCTTGCTTTTCGGTGGTAGGGAGTGTATAATGCAACCAGAGATATGATCGGTAAGGAGCGGCTATGGAGCAAAAGATTTTTATATTCGATTTTGACGGCACGCTGGTGGACTCTATGCCCCACTGGTCAGCCATGGTACTGAATATCCTGGATACCTACAAGGTTTCCTACCCGGAGGACATCATTAAAATCCTCACACCTTTGGGCAATCTGGGCGCCGCCAAGTACTTCCAGACTGAGATGGGAATACCGCTGACACTGCCGGAAATCACCGAAATGATGGAGGCACTGACCCTGCCCAAGTATCGGGATGTGATCCCGTTAAAGCCCGGTGTTTTTGAATGTCTGCAAAAAATGAAAGCTGCCGGCTACAGTCTGAATGTGCTGACTGCCAGCCCGCATAAAACATTAGACCCCTGCCTGCAGCGCAACGGCGTGTGGGAGCTGTTTGACTACATCTGGAGCTGTGAGGATTTCGGCACTACCAAGTCTGATCCGGACATTTATGTGCAGGCAGCAGCCAAGTTGGGTGTTACTGTGCAGAACGCAGTATTTGTAGACGATAATATTGGCGCAGTAAAAACCGCCGCCCAAGCCGGTATGCGCACCATTGGTGTCTATGACCCCTCCGGCGCCGACTTCAAAGCGCAGCTGCAAGCTGCTGCAGATCACTACATCGATTCCTTTGACCAGCTGGCACAAATGATTTAAATACGCAAACAAGAAAGCCGCACCGGTTATTCCGGTGCGGCTTTTATTATGTGTTATTTGGCAGTTTCTGTCTGCATGCTGCCCAGCATATTCACGTAATCTTCTGCAATCTTCTCTGCGCTGCCACGGGAGAACTTGGTGATACGCACTTCGTAGCATTCCGGGTAATCCCAGCACTCCTGGGTGGGCATATAGCTGTTGTAGCCATTTGCCAGGCACAGCACAAAAGTGGTATCGTAGGGAGATTTCTCGCGCACCGTCATAGAAGTGGTATCGAACATCTCGAAAGGCGCAACGATGACACCCAGACTGCCGGTACCCATAGCGCTGATGTCGATCTGACCGCCGGCTGCCAGGTCAAACTTGGAAGTTGTGCTCTTGACTGCGCCGGTAGTGCCGGCTGTCATATTTTCCAGCGCTGCCAATGCCTGCTTGCCCAGCTCCTGACCGTAGTCCACGGCGCTGTCGAAACGAGTCTCGCCTGCTATACGGCTGGTGGGGTTGATGTTGCCGGATGCGCCGATAAACAGCGCTACCAGGTAATCACTGTTCTTTTCAATTTGGTCAACACAGAAACCAACATAGTCAGACGACAGCATATAGCGGTACTGCTTGCCGTAGTCGGTAGTAGCGGTACTTGCCATAGATGCGTGACCCAGCCAGTTGAGCATAACGATAGACTGCTTGCCCTCACGGGTATAGCGCACAAGGCGCAGTTCGTTATCTGCCTCGGTGGTATGGCTGACACGGCGGCCAGCGCCGGCGGGGTTGAAGTTGTCACCCACAACAACACCGGTATCGGTATTGTAGTGGCGGACAAAGGTCATGCCGTCCAAAGTGGTGCTGCCGTATTCCATAGTTGCAGGCGCACGGTCTGCCATTGCGTCCTTGGCTGCCTGCACAATACCCTCCTGGAACTTGACATTCAGATCGTCAATAGCAGGCGTGGAGTGGCAGTGGGTAGCGGAGATCACGATATTCTCATAGGGAACACCGGTGGCCTCACTGACCATTTTCAGCAGCTTTCTTGCCGGCTGATCCTTGATCTGCATAGCATCGCAGCTAAGCATCAGCATTGTCTGACCGGCTTCGTCGGTCATAGCAATACAAGTTACATACTGCTTTGTCAGGACACCTTGCGACATGCGCTCCGGCTCACCTGCAGAGGAGTAACCGGGCATATTGACACTCTCGGTGGGGGTCACATCCGCACGGCCGAAGCCAACGGAAAAGGTTTTTTTACCCGCCTTGCCGCAAGCCAGCAGACCCAGCACCACGATCATTACCAATACGAAACATAATACGCGTTTCATATCGCATACCTCCTTTATTTATCAGTACAATCGTATCAAAAATACATTCTGCTGTCAACATTTATCGTCTTTTGCTTATTGTACAATGGATCACGCTGCGCTTCTTATTTAGATTATTTTTTGGGTTGCATATTTTTTACCCCGGTGGCAAACAATACCTGCGAGCTCAAAAACAGGAGGTAAAAAGATATGTATAAAAACCGTTTCATTGCCGTGGCGCTGGCGTTGTGCTGCGTTCTGTCCGTCTGCACCATGGCTTATGCCGCAGAGGTGGATTGCGACAGCACTTATTGCTTCACAGCCACCGACTTTTCCGAAAGCGAGGCGCTGCGTGGTGTGTGCATCACCAAGTTGCCTGAAGCAAACACCGGCACTGTGATGCTGGGCAACCGGGTCATTCGTTCCGGCGACATTCTCACTGCCGACCAGCTGGCGCAAATGACCTTCGCCCCCCTGCGCACCCAGCAGGACCAGGACGCAGTGGTCACCTATCTGCCCATTTACGCTGACCGGGTGGAAACTTCCGCCACCATGACCATCGCCATCCGGGGCAAGCAGGACAATGCGCCGGTAGCCGAGGATTTCGCCTTGGAGACCTACAAGAATCTGCCCAATCAGGCGCAGCTGAAAGCCAATGACCCCGAGGGCGAAAAACTGACCTACACCGTTGTGCGGCAACCCAAGCGGGGCGAAGTGACCGTTAACGAGGACGGCAGCTTCACCTATACCCCCAAGAAAAACAAAGTGGGTGTGGATTCTTTCACCTACACCGCCGCCGACCCTGCCGGCAACGTTTCCCGGGAGGCAACCGTCACCATTCAGATCCTGAAACCCACCGACAGCAAGCAATATAAAGACACCGCAGGTCAGTCCTGCCGGTTTGCCGCCGAGTGGATGCGCAATACCGGCCTGTTTGTGGGCGAGTCTGTGGGCAGCGAGTCCTGCTTCTATCCGGAAAAGGCTGTCAGCCGTGGTGAATTCCTGACTATGGTGGTGCAGCTGCTGGAGATCCCCACAGTCGATGTGTCCACCGCCGGTATCCCCACCGACACACCCCAGTGGCTGCAGCCTTATCTGGCGGCAGCGATGCGCAGCGGTCTGACTGCCGACCTGCCCCAGAGCCTTGACGGCAGTTTCCAGGCGGATGCGCCCATCACCGGCGCGGAGGCAGCAGTGATGCTGCAAAATGTGCTGGATCTGACAGTTTCTCAGGAAATGTTGGAAGCCGTGCAGACCGGCGCTGACGACAGCCAGAGCGATGTTCCCGTATGGGCAGCCAGTTCTCTGACCGCCATGGCGGATAACGGCGTATCCCTTGACGCCCAGCAGGAACTGAGCCGTGGTGCAGTTGCAGAGCTTTTGTATCAGGTTTCCCAGCTGGCGGAAAATGCTCCCGGCATGGCTGTGATCCGTATGCAGAAATAACAAAAAAAGCCGCACCGGATAAGGGCAGCGCACCATAGTGAGAAAATGGTTTTGAACTGTCCCTTTTCCGCTTAACTGCATAAAAAATTCCCGAAATGCGTCAGCATTCCGGGAATTTTGTTATTTGTTAATCAAAAAAGTTACTACTTCAAAACTGCACCGCACCTAAAAAGGGTGTGGATTTTCTTGAGATAAGACAAAAACCGCAGGAATCCTTTGTGGATTGCAAGGATTTTTGACGCAATATTAGGGGAATCCGCGCCTTTTTAGGCAATTTATCACTATGGCGCACTGCCCAACCGGTGCGGTTTTTGTTTGTGGATTATTCGGCAGTTGTGCCGTGCATGCTGTTAAACATATCCAGGTAATAGGTTGCCACTTTCTCTGCTGTGCCCATGGGGAACGGGCTAATGCCTACTTCGTAGCAGCCGACGTAGGTATAGCAAACTTCTGTCGGCATGTACTGGTTATAGCCATTGGCGCAGCCCAGCACAAGGGTGGTATCATAGGGAGAGCCTTTGCGAATTGCCATAGAGGTGGTATCGAACATCTCAAAGGGCACAGCCACAACGCCCAAACTACCGCCGCCGATGGCCGCAATTTCTGTGGTAGTACCGTCCAGTCTGTCCACAGCCGCAGTCTGCCGCTGCAGTGCGCCGGTGTCACCGGGGATCATATTCTCCAGAGCTGCCACGGCATGCTTACCCAGCTCTGCGCCGTATTCCTCCACATCCTCAAAATCTTTTTCATCCTCCAGCCTGCTGGCGGTGTTCAGGTTGCCGGAGGCACCAATGTACACCGCTACCAAGCAATCGCTGTTCTCCGTCACATAGTCACGGAAGAAGCCGACATAATCCGCAGAGATCTGATAGTGGGTAGGCACACCGGAGCCACTTGCCTTGGTTGCGTGACCCTGCCAGTTGATCATCAGCACCGGATCTTTGCCCTCACGGGTATAACGAATCAGCCGCATTTCCTTATCCGCCTCGGTGGTATGGCTCACCGGAACACCGGCGCCGGCAGGCTTGAAGTTGCTGCCCATGACCACACCGGTGTGGGTCACATAGTGGCGGACGAAAGTCATATTCTCCACAATCGTGGAGGTATATTCCATGGTGGCCGGCGCACGGTCTGCCAAGGCATCCTTGGCGGCCTGTACCACACCATTATAGTATTCCACATAGCTGCCGCCTACCGTAGGTGTGGAGTGGGAGTGGGTAGCGGAAAGCACGATATTTTCAAAGGGAACACCGGTGGCCTCGCTGACATTGTTGCGCAGCTCATTGGCAACCGCATTCATAATTTGCAGAGAGTCGCAGGTCATCAGCAGCATGGTTGTGCCCACCTCGTCGGTCAGAGCCACGCAGGTCACATACACTCTGCTGTAAACTCCCTCGGATATACGAGAGGGCTGATTCAAGGCAGCAGATGATGCATATCCACCCATGGGCATGCTGATCTCCGGGGTCACATCGATCTTGGCAAAGCCTACGGAGAACTTACCTGCCAGAGGATCTTTCTCTGCGCCGCAGCCGGCAAATATGCCAAGGAGCAGCACAAAACACAAAACTAAAACAATCGCTTTTTTCATCATTTTCCCTTTCTCAACAGTGGTTGTTATTCCTACACTATCAGTATAATCGTACCGAAGTATACTGTCAAGCAAAAAATACTTTATGCCAGCATAAAGTCCAGGTTAATCACCGGCAGAATACAGATCATTTTTGTCATTGTGAGCATTGCGAAGCAATGCGTGGGAATCTACAGCAGCTTGCCACGCCAGTGTGCGCACCGGCTCGCAATGACCACCATTGTCATTCCGAGGGGCGTGAAACGAAGTCGTGGAATCCGTAACCCAAAAGGAGAGAACGGATTTCTCCACTCGCCTAACGGCTCGGTCGAAATGACAAAAAACGCAAAAAACCGCACCGGTTATCTGGTGCGGTTTTTGTTTGTGTATTATTCGGCAGTTGTGCCATGCATATCGTTGAGCATGTTCAGGTAGTCGGTTACGATGTTCTCCGCAGTACCCTTGGGGTGCATGGAAATACGGGCTTCATAGCAATCCGTATAACCGTAACATTCGGCGGTGGGAACATAAGTTCTGTAGCCGTTAGCCAGCGCCATGGTGAAGGTTGCCTGATAGGGAGAGTCGGCACGCACCGCCATAGCGGTGGTATCGAACATCTCGAACGGCGCTACGATCACACCCAGACCGCCGGCGCTGACTGCGCTGATTTGGGTTGTGCCGCCCATGGAGTTGGGGATATCGGTAGCACGCACCTGCACTGCGCCGGTATCGCCGGCAGTCATATTCTCCATCAGTGCCAGCGCTGCTTTGCCCAGCTCATCGCCGTACTCCTTGGTGTCCTCATAGCTGGTTTCCGTGGTAAGCTTACTGCCGGTGTTCAGGTTGCCGGCAGCACCCTGGAAAAATGCCACCAGGCAATCGCTGTTTGCCTCCACATAGTCACGGAAGAAGCCGATATAGTCAGAAGAATACATATAGTGGGTTGCGATGCCGGAACCACTTGCCAGGCAGGGGTGTGCCTGCCAGTTCACCATCAGCACCGGATCTTTGCCCTCACGGGTATAACGCACCAGCCGAATTTCCTTGTCGGACTCGGTGGTATGACCGGTAATGATACCGGTGCCGGCGGGCTTGAAGTTACTGCCGGTAACAACACCGGTATGGGTCATGTAGTGACGAACATAGCTGAAGCCAGGAACTTCGCCAGCGGCATATTCCATAGTTGCCGGCGCACGGTCAGCCATGGCATCGGTAACCGCCTTCACGACACCGTCATAAAACTCCACATAGTTGGAGTCCACGCCGGGGGTGGAGTGGCTGTGGGTGGCAGCGATCACGATATTCTCAACGGCAACACCGGTAGCCTCGCTGGCCTTCTTTCGCAGCTCATCTGCAAACTGATCCTTGATCTGCAGAGCATCACAGGTCATCAGCAGTGTGGTATTGCCGGTCTCGTCAGTCATGGCGATGCAAGTGACAAACAGGTCGTTAAATGTGCCCTGTGCCATACGGCTTTCCTCACCGGCAGCGGTATAACCGCCCATTGCCATGCTGCTTTTGGGAGTCACGTTGATCTTGGCAAAACCTACGGAGAACTTACCTGCCAGATCATCCTTCTTCTCGCCGCCGCAGCCGGCAAACATGCCAAGGAGCAGCACAAAACACAAAACTAAAACAATCGCTTTTTTCATAGTCTTTCCTTTCTCAACAGCAGCTGTTATTGTTACACTATCAGTATAATCGTGCCGAACAGATATGTCAAGAAAAAACTTCTTATTACATCATAGCTTTCTGCAATAAAAACCGATGGATTTACCGTATATCCTCACCTTTGAAATACTTGCCCAGGGGTGTTTTCCGCAGCAGTACGAAAACCACCAGCAGGATCGCCAGATCCGGCAGCATATAGGCGCCGTTATACAGTGCTGAATAGACCCACGGGGTAGCCATAGCCATGCCCAAAAAAGTTTCCGGCATATAGGCAGCCCAAACCGTAGCGCCTACCACATAATGCACCAAAAAGCGGGCGGCGCATGCCACCACTGCCGCCGGGCAGAACTTACCCCGGAACAGACCGGCTACACAAAGCGCCGTGTACGCCACAAGGTAATCGCCCAAAATACTCTGCCAGCCGATGGCGATGCCGCCCTCAAAGAGCATTTGCAGTGTGCCGTGAGCAAAGCACACCAGCGCCGCCGGGGCAAACCCCCACCGGACACAGAACAAAATGATAGGCAGCATAGCGAAGTCGATACTGCCGCCCCACGGGAGCTTGTACAGCGGCAAAAAGCTTAAGATCTCCGCCACTGCGATCATGATCGCGCCCTCGGTGAGCGCCCGAATGGATTTGCGTGTGTGTTTCATAGAGATACCTCCAAAAATAAAGTATCGCATTGCAAACCCGTCCAGGTGCAATGCGATACCAGGTATCCCATATATGCATCTTTTCCTACGACGGTACTGACCGTATCAGGTTCACGGGTCAAGGCTACCGAGCCTAATCTCAGCCGACTGCAGTCGGCTCCCCGAAGACGTATTTGTATTGCGATCTATGGCTATTATAGCACGAAATTGCCCGGTGTCAAGCCATTTCCAAGGTCAACTGTCTGCCGCCCAAAATGTGGAAGTGCAGATGATGCACGGTCTGACCTGCATCTGCGCCGCAGTTGGATACCACCCGATAGCCGCCCTCCAGACCCTCTGCCGCCGCTACCTTGGCGATCACCTCAAAAATGTGCGCCACCAATGCGCTGTTTTCGGCGGTGATCTTCGCCACAGAGCCAATATGGGTCTTAGGAATTACCAAAATATGAGTGGGCGCCATGGGAGCGATATCCCGGAATGCCAGTACGCTTTCGTCCTCGTACACCTTTGTTGCGGGGATCTCCCCTGCTGCGATCTTACAGAAAATACAGTCCATAAATTTTCTCCTTATAATCCGATAATACTGAAAACACCGGTGCTTAATGCCGCCATAATAATACCCGCCAAAATCACACCCAGGCACACAGATAAAACCGTGGACTTAAAGCCCATATTCAAAAAGCTGGCGCCCAATGTGCCGGTCCAGGCACCGGTGCCGGGCAGGGGGATACCCACAAACAGCAGCAGGGCGATGAACAGACCGCCTCTGCCGGCGGCACTCACCAGCTTCTTGCCGGCCTTGTCGCCTTTCTCCAGG
>JAZSQH010000017.1:0-28627 GCA_045537865.1 Faecousia sp.
ATCGGTGTTGGCGGAGCAGTGCATGGAAGCGATGCCCTTCAGGGGCAGGTAGTAGTTCATCATGGAGAACATACCCTTCTTCATCTCGCCGCCGTACCAGGTGTTCAGAATGACCTGCTCACGGGAGGTGATGTTGAAGGCTACACAGGTCTCGGAGTTCAGACCCAGCTCCTTGAAGTTCTCCACCTTTGCCTTGGATGCGTTGTAAACCACGAAGTCAGGCTCGAAGTTTGCCAGCTCTTCCTCAGAGGGAGCGATAAACATGTTCTTAATGAAGTGTGCCTGCCATGCCACCTCCACGATGAAACGCACGTTCATACGGGTATCAGCGTTTGCGCCGCAGAAAGCGTCCACTACGTACAGCTTCTTACCGGACAGCTCCTTCATAGCCAGCTCCTTAACAGCTGCCCAGGTGCTCTCGCTCATGGGGTGGTTGTCGTTAGCGAACTCCTGAGAAGTCCACCAAACGGTGTCCTTGGAGTTTTCGTCCATAACGATGAACTTATCTTTGGGGGAACGGCCGGTGTAAATACCGGTCATCACATTGACCGCGCCCAGCTCGCTGACACGACCCTTTTCGTAGCCATCCAGCGCAGGATCCATCTCCGCCTCGAACAATGCCTCATAGGAGGGGTTGTGGATGATCTCGGTAGTACCGGTGATACCATACTTTGTCAAATCCAGTTTTGCCATAGTTTTAACCTCTTTCATATTGATAATCTAGTATATAATACAGGAAATAAATGCAAATTGCAACCCGGTTTCAGTAATTTTTTTCTTGCAAAATCGGTTTTTCACCACTTTTCGTCCGCTTTTTTGCAAGATTAGCGTTTTTATTATGCAAAACATATAAGAAAAGGACCCGACTAACGGGTCCTTTTCAGTAGGTTTATTTGATTCTTTTTTCCAGCGTTGCGGAGGACAGCGCCGTCAGGTACACACGATTCATGCCGTATTCGCCCGTTAGCACAAAGGCTTTGGGCAGATCGTCGCAGGGGACTACCTGTCCGTCCTTTTCCGCAGCAGCGAGAAATTCCCGGGTGCGCTTGGAGGTTGTGGTGTTGTCCATATCGAAAATGCCAATGAGTGACGATTCCCGCACGGAAAAATCATTACCGATAGGTAGGTACATACACGCTCTCCTTTAATGTCAGCGAATGCAGAATGTTGAATGCAGAATGCAGAATTATTTATTCTTTTCTGCTGTCTTGCAAATAGAGGACAAAAGACTTATTAATTCGTCAATATCCTTTGCTAAACTATCATAGGCACTTTTCTCAATATATTCTGTATGATAAAGTAGCCTTATCCAATATTCCGCCTCATACGCTTCTTTAAGGGCAATGCACATTTTTGCAACAAAGTCCGCTTTGCTCTGTCCTTTCTGTGCCTCTGTAGCATTCGCACCAATGCTCGTACCACAACGAAGGAGTTGTTTTGACAGTATATATTCTTTTTTAACCTCTGTCATATATTTATACAGATTAACTACACGCACAGAGAAAAGAAAACTCTTTTCTAAAACAACATTGCCCTTCATGTTTGCTCCCCATTCTGCATTCTGCTTTCTGCATTCTGCATTTTAGTCTGCTCCACAGCTAATTCGTCACAGCGGTTGTTTTTTGGGTTCTCTGCGTGGCCTTTCACCCAGAAATACTGCATTTCATGCTGCCGGGTCAGTTCCAGCAGGATTTCCCACAAGTCCGGGTTCAGCGCCGGCTTTTTATCCGCCTTTTTCCAGCCGTTTTTCTGCCAGCTTGATGCCCAGCCTTTGGAAAGACCGTCGATCACATACTTGGAATCGGAATACAGCGCCACCCGGCAGGGCTCTTTCAGCGCCTTCAGACCCTCGATCACCGCCGTCAGCTCCATACGGTTATTGGTTGTGCTTTCCTCGCCGCCGGACATCTCTTTTTCGTATCCTTTGTACTCTAAGATCGCACCCCATCCGCCGGGGCCCGGATTGCCGGAACATGCGCCGTCGGTGTACAGCGTTACGGTTTTCAAACCTGTGCTTCCTCCTGCTCCTCTGCGGCAACACGCTCTACGGATACCAGCTTGTTGCCCTCCTCGATACGCATGATAATAACACCCTGCACATCACGCTTATACACATTGATGCTGCTTGCAGGCACACGGATGATCACACCGCCGTTCTCGATCAGCATTACATCGTCGTTATCGCTGACCAGGCAGCAGCCGGCTACGATACCGGTCTTATCGGTGATATTGTAGTTTTTCAGACCCTTACCGCCACGGCTCTGGGCAACTTTTTCGCCGTTGGGGCCGGTACGCAGGTACTCGGTCAGCTCTGTACGCTTGCCGAAGCCGTTTTCCGTGACAGTAAGCAGGGTAGTACCCTCCTCTGCCTTAACTGCGCCGATCACATAGTCCTTGCCGGTTAACATAATACCACGAACGCCGGCAGCGTCACGACCCATGGGACGGACATCGTTCTCGTTGAAGCAGATCGCCATGCCGTGGGCGGAAGCCAAAATAATGTTATCGTCACCGGTGGTACGGATCACATTGATCAGCTGGTCGCCCTCCTCCAGGGTAATGGCACGGATGCCGGTACGGCGGCGGGTATTCAGGGCAATGAAGGGCAGGCGCTTGACAGTACCCTTGCGGGTGACCATTACCAGGTATTCACCCTCCACAAATTCACGGGTGATCACTGTTGCGGTAACCTTTTCATCCTGCTCCAAGGGCAGAATATTCACCATAGCAGTACCACGGGCGGTACGGCTTGCCTCGGGGATCTGATAGCCCTTGCGGTGGTGTACCTTGCCCTTGTCGGTAAAGAACAAAACATGATCATGGGTGGATGCCACATACAGACTCTTGACGTAGTCCTCGTCCTTCAGATTCTGGGCATTAACACCTCTGCCGCCACGCGCCTGGGTGCGGTAGGTATCCACGGGCATGCGCTTAACATAGCCATGATTGAAGATGGTGAATACACACTGCTCCTCCTCGATCAGGTCCTCGATGTCGATCTCGTCCTCGATCTCCTGGATCTCGGTCTTGCGCTCGTCGCCGAACTTGTCCCGAATCTCGATGAGCTCCTCACGCAGAACGCCCTGCAACTTCACCGGGTCAGCCAGCAGTTCATTGTAATATGCGATCTTGACCTGCAGTTCGTCAAATTCTGCCTGCAGCTTTTCACGATCCAGACCTTGCAGCGCTTTCAGGCGCATGTCCAAAATCGCCTGCGCCTGCACATCGGTCAAACCAAAGCGCTCCATCAGCTTTTCCTTGGCATCGTCGTAGGCAGAGCGGATAATGCGGATAACCTCGTCGATATTATCCTGTGCGATCAGCAGACCCTCCAACAGATGGGCGCGCTCCTGCGCCTTGCGCAGATCGTACTGGGTGCGACGGGTCAGCACTTCCATCTGGAAGGCAAGATACTCGTCGATGATCTGCCGCAGGGACAGAATGCGAGGCTGCTTCTGATCGTCCACCAGCGCCAACATAATAATGCCGAAGCTGGTCTGCAAAGATGTCTGCTTAAACAGATTGTTCAGCACAACCTGGGGGTTGGAATCCTTCTTCAGTTCAATGACGATACGCATACCGTTACGGTCGGTTTCGTCACGCAGGTCGGAAATGCCCTCGATTTTCTTATCCTTGACCTGCTCTGCGATCTTCTTGATCAGTTCACGCTTGTTGACCTGATAGGGCAGCTCGGAAACAATGATCCGGGTGCGGTCATTGGCAAATGTTTCAAAGTCGGTACGGGCACGGACGACCACCTTGCCACGGCCGGTGGCATAAGCGGCGCGGATGCCGCTGCGACCCATAATGATACCGCCGGTGGGGAAGTCCGGGCCGGAGATATGCTCCATCATGTCTGCCATGGTGATCTCCGGATCGTCCAGCACTGCCACGCAGGTATTGATGACTTCCGTCAGATTGTGGGGCGGAATGTTGGTCGCCATACCAACGGCGATACCGGTAGAGCCGTTTACCAACAAGTTGGGGAAGCGGCTGGGCAGCACCCGGGGCTCTTCCCGGGATTCGTCAAAGTTGGGATCCCAGTTGACGGTATCCTTATCGATGTCCCGGAGCATCTGGTTGGAAAGCTTGCTCATTCTCGCTTCGGTATAACGGTAAGCAGCGGCAGGGTTGCCGTCCACATCACCGAAGTTACCGTGACCGTCCACCAGCACATAGCGCATGGAGAAATTCTGCGCCAGACGCACCATAGCGTCATAGACAGAGCTGTCGCCATGGGGGTGGTACTTACCCAGCACGTCGCCGACACAGGTGGCGGATTTCTTAAAAGGCTTATCAGAGGTCAGACCGCTTTCGCACATGGTGTACAAAATACGGCGGGGGGCAGGCTTAAGACCGTCACGGACGGCGGGAAGCGCTCTGCCAACGATGACACTCATGGCGTATTCAATATAGGATTTCTCCATTTCATCCACAAGATTGCTTGTGGTGATCATCTGATCCGGGAATAAAATATCCTCCGGCTTATAATCACGATTATGCTTTGCCATTTTGTGTCACCTCCTTATATGTCAATATTGATTGCATACTTAGCGTTTCGCTCGATCCATTCCTTACGAGGCTCGACCTGCTCGCCCATGAGAACGGTAAAGATCTCGTCAGCGCGGCGTGCATCCTCCAAGGTGATTCGGCGCAGGGTACGGGTCTTGGGATCCATGGTGGTCTCCCACAGCTCGTGGGGGTCCATCTCACCAAGGCCCTTAAACCGGGAAATTTCGATCTTTGCATTGCTTTCGCCACGCATTTCGGCGGAAACCAGATCTCTCTGCTCGTCGGAATATGCCACACGCTCGGTCTTGCCACGCTTCAGCTTGTAAAGGGGTGGCACGGCGGAGTAGATAAAGCCGTTTTCGATCAGCGGACGCATATAGCGGAAGAAGAAAGTCAGCAAAAGTGTTCTGATATGGGCGCCGTCCACGTCCGCATCGGACATGATAACGATTTTATGGTAGCGCAGCTTTTCCACATCAAAGTCCTCGCCGATACCACCGCCCAGGGCAGTGATCAGAGGACTGAGTTTCTCATTGCTGTAAACCTTGTCCATTCTGGCCTTTTCCACGTTGAGCATCTTACCCCACATGGCCAAAATTGCCTGGAAACGGGAGTCTCTGCCCTGAATGGCAGAGCCGGCAGCGGAGTCACCCTCGACGATGTACAATTCGCAGAGGCTGGGGTCTTTCTCGTTGCAGTCCTGCAGCTTATCGGGCATACCGCCGGATTCCAGACCGGTCTTGCGGCGGGCATTTTCTCTTGCTTTCCGGGCGGCTTCTCTTGCCCGGTTTGCCATCATTGCCTTTTCCAGAATGATTTTCGCAGTCTGGGGATGCTCCTCAAAATAGGTAGCCAGCTGGTCGCCCACTACCTGCTGCACCAAGGTGCTGATGTAGGCATTACCCAGCTTTGCTTTGGTCTGACCTTCAAACTGGGCATCGGTCAGTTTTACGGAAATAATGGCAGTGATACCCTCACGGCAATCTTCGCCGGAGACCTTGTCGTCACCCTTAATAATGCCGTTTTTGGTGCCGTATGCGTTCAGCACACGGGTCAGAGCGGTCTTGAAACCGGTTTCATGCATACCGCCTTCCGGGGTGTTGACCTCGTTGGCAAAGGACAGCATAAACTCATTAAAGCCGTCGTTATACTGCACAGCGATCTCGGCAGATGCTTCGTCCTTGGTGCCGCTCATATAGATCACATCGTTGTGAATAGGGGTCTTGTTACGGTTGCACCAGGTGACAAACTCCCGGATACCGCCCTCGTAACACATGGTTTCGCCTACCGGCTCGTCACCACGGTCGTCGGTGATGGAAATGGAAAGACCGGCAGTGAGGAATGCCTTTTCCCGCATACGGGTATGCAATGTTTCGTAATCGTAGATCACATCGTCGAACATTTCCGGGTCGGGCTGGAAGGTGACCTCAGTACCGGTTTTGTCCGTGTTGCCGATAATGGTCATTTCCTGGGTGATATGACCACGGGCAAACTTCATCTGATGGATCTTGCCGTTTTTATGGACACGTACTTCCAGCCATTCAGACAATGCATTAACAACGGATGCGCCAACGCCGTGCAGACCGCCGGAGACCTTATAACCGCCACCGCCGAACTTACCGCCGGCATGGAGCACCGTAAATACAACCTCCAGCGCCGGCTTTCCGGTCTGGGGCTGGATATCTACGGGGATGCCACGGCCGTCATCGGTAACGGTGATGGAATTTCCTTTGTTAATGGTAACGGTGATATTTTTACAGTAGCCTGCCAGTGCTTCGTCGATGGAATTATCCACGATTTCATACACCAGATGATGCAGACCGCTGGAGGAAGTAGAGCCGATATACATACCGGGTCTTTTCCGGACAGCTTCCAGGCCTTCCAAAACCTGAATTTGTTCACCGCCGTATTCTTGTGTTACTTTCGTTTCTTCAGACATAATGCATTACTCCTCAAAGTACGTTGCCACTTTTAATTTCTATGGTCTTTCCTAATTGGGTGAATTTTTCCGGCTCGCAGCAGGTGATAAATACCTGCCCGTCGGTTATTTGATTAAGTACAAAGTCCTGCCGTTTGGGGTCAAGTTCCGACAGTACATCATCCAAAAGCAGTACGGGAATTTCTCCGGACTGATTTGCCATCAGCTCCCGCTGTGCAAGCTTCAGACTGATGGCTGCGGTGCGGGTCTGCCCTTGTGAGCCAAAGGCTTTGATCCGCAGACCGGAGAGGGTTACATCAAAATCATCCTTATGGGGGCCGGTCAGACATTGGGCGCTTTCCAGCTCTGCCCGGTAATGGCTTTCCAGATGCGACTGCAGATCCTGCACCAGTACATCCACCGGGGCAAAGGGGTCTTTTACCGTGGAAACCGTTTTGTATTCCAAAGAAAATTCCTCTGCGCCGCCGGAAAACAGTCCGTGAAATTTTGCTGCCGCTTTTCCAAGTCCCTCGAAAAATCTTGCACGGTAGGAAATCAGCAGTGCGCCTACCTGACACAACCGGGTATTATACTCCGGCAGAATTTCCAAAAGTCTGGGATTTTCGTATCGGTCTTTCAGAATTCTGTTTTTCTGTTCGATAATACGATTGTATTCTCCCAGAGCGGCTTCATAATTGGGACGCAGTTGACATAACGCTTGGTCGCCCAGCCGCCGCCGGGCTGATGCACCGGCTTTGAGTACCATCAGATCTTCCGGACAGAACAAGACAGTTTGCAACACACCGGAAATTTCACCGGCGGTTTTTTTCTTGACACCGTTCAGGTATAACTGCCGGGGTGTTGCAGTGGGAAACAGTACCCAGCGCAAGGACTGCTTTCTCTCCTGAGAGAAAACTGCGCCGTTTAAGTCGGCAAAGTCGCTTGCAAACCGGACCAGTTCGCCGGTCTTTTGGGTACGAAAGCTTTTTCCGCTGCCCAAATATACGATAGCCTCTAAAAGATTGGTTTTTCCCTGGGCATTTTGACCCACGATCAAATTCACACCGGGGTCAAACGCTAAATTCAGATTTTCGTAGTTACGAAAATTCTGCGCTTTTATATGTTCAATTCTCATTACTGATTAAATAGGTGACATTTTCAAAGGTGAACTGGTCGCCATTATAAAGCTTTTTACCACGCATGGTGCAGACTTCACCGTTTACTTTCACCAATCCGTCCTGAATCACCGCTTTTGCCATACCGCCGGATTCGGCAGCATTGGCAAATTTCAGTGCAGCTTCCAGTTTAATAAATTCCGTGCTTATTTTCAGTGTTTTCATATTCATTAGTTTGCAATACGCACCGGCAAAACCATGTAAGAGAAGTCATACTTCTCGTCTACCGGGGTCATGACGATGGGACTCAGACCATTGGTCAGCTCCAAAACTACTTCCTCGCTGGGAACAGCACGCAAAGCGTCGCTCAGGTAACGGACATTGAAGCCTATCTCCAGCTCCTTGCCGTCGCCGGCGATGGAACAGCGATCCTCTGCTGCGCCAATGGTGGTATTGGTTTTCAGCAGCAATACCTGATCAGAGAACACGCAGCGAACGGGGCTCTTATACTTTTCAGAAACGATAAGACCCACACGCTCAATGGCGGAAGCCAGCTCAGAAACATTGGCAACCAGCTTCACCGGGCAGTTGGTAGGCACAACACGGCGCCAATCCAGGAAATCGCCCTCCAGCAGACGGCAGATAATGGTAGCATCGCCAATACGGAACATAATGTGCTTTGTACCCAGCACAAAAATGGTCTCCTCATCGCTGTCGGTGAGAATTTTTTCTACTTCTTTCAAAGCCTGGGCAGGCACAACGAAAGCCATGTGCCGGCCGGCAGCTTCCTCCGTATGATAGGTACGACGGGCCAGACGGAAGCCGTCCACTGCCACAGCAGAAATTCCGTCATCCTCTACTTCAAATTTAACACCGGTATGGATGGGTCTGCCCTGATTTTCAGAAACGGAGAAAATCGTGCCACTAACCAAATCCTTCAGCGCAATCTGGGGGATGCGGACACTTCTGCCGCTGGAAACATCCGGCAGCTCCGGATAATCCTCTGCCGGCTCGGCAGAAATAGTAAAGGATGCATATCCTGCCCGGATGGAAACCTTATAGTTTTCATCCACCACCACAGTCACCGGACCCTCCGGCAGACGGCGGATAATGTCACCGAACAGCTTGGCAGGCAAAATGCACTTGCCCGGGTCGCTGATCTCGGCATCGATACGATAAATAATCGCAGTTTCCATATTAAAACCGGTGAGTGTCAGACCTTCCTCTGCGCAGCACAAAATACCTTCGATCGCAGAAAGCGCACTTTTTTGCGCTACGGTTCTGCCGGTGATGTTCAAACCGGTCACCAGCATGCTTTTTTCACAAGTAAAACGCATAATGGTTTCTCCTTTTCTGTAAATATAAAAGAATATATATATTTTTTATAAAATTAGGTAGTATTGGTAGCAGTAGGGCTTTTTTATGTGGAAAAGTGGAATTTGCCGTTGAAAATAAAGGATTTTTTGTACACATAAAAATTGTGGATAAATAAGACTTTTCCACAGGAGATAAAAATGAAAATTTTCGGGGAAGTTATCCACATTTTATTTTTCCACATTCCACAGCCTCTGTGGATAAATTATAGGCAGGAATTGATGTTTGCGTTGATATCACGGATATGGTTCTGCAGGTTCACATCGCCGTTTTGAAGAGCGTTCTCCACTTTGGCGATGGAGTGCAGCACCGTGGAGTGATCACGGTTGAATTCCTTGCCGATATCCGGAGTGCTGAGGTTGGTCAGCTTCCGGATCAGATAGATAGCTACCTGCCGGGCTTCGGCTGTACCCTTATTTTTCAGCGTGCCGCACAGCACAGACTTATCGATAGAGTAGAATTTGCAGACCTGGCTGATGATCAGGCTGGGTGTGGGCAAAGCGTTGCCCTCACTCTTGAACATATCGGAAATGGAACGGGTCACATTTTCCAAAGTCAGCTCCATTGCGTTCAGATCCACATAGGCACGGAGCTTTTTCACCGTACCCTCGATCTGCCGGACGTTGTTGGTCACGTTGTTGGCAATATAGTTGCAGACCTCGTCAGACAATTCCAGCGCCAGAGAATTGGCTTTATTCTTAATGATCGCCATTCTGGTTTCGTAGTCCGGGGGTTGGATATCTGCAATCAGACCCCATTCAAAACGAGTGCGCAGCCGCTCCTCCAAAGTCAGCATGTCGCTGGGCTTCCGGTCGGAGGTCATGACGATCTGTTTATGTTCCTCGTAGAGCTTGTTGAAGGTATGGAAAAATTCCTCCTGGGTAGATTCCTTACCGGCAATAAACTGAATGTCATCAATGAGGAACAGATCCGCTTCCCGGTACTTATTCCTAAATTCGATATTCTTACCGCTCTGGATGGCGGAAATCAGTTCGTTGGTAAATTGGTCGCCTTTGATATAAACGATGTTGGCATTGGGATTGTTCTTGCGGATGCCGTTGGCGATGGCATACAGCAGGTGGGTCTTACCCACACCGGGAGGGCCGTAGAGAAACAAGGGATTATAGGTCTGACCCGGGGCGTTGCTGACAGCGGTAGCTGCGCCGTAGGCAAAACGGTTGGAAGGGCCGACCACAAAAGTGTCGAAAGAGAATTGGGGGTTAAAGTCCATAGCGGTCTTGTTCTGACCACGGGAGCGATAAGCTTCCAGTTCCTCGTCACCAAACACCAGAAGTTTTGCGTCGGAACTGAATATTTCTTTCAGTGCATCCTGAATGTAAGAGGTGTAACGGCGCTGGATATTTTCCCGGCGAAATTCGTTGGGAGAATAGATGATCAGCTGCTCCTCGTTCAGTTCCACGACCTCTGCATCGTCGAAGGTGGTGGAAATATTCAGAGAGCTGAGCCGTTCTTCCAGATAGCTGATAATTTTGGCCCAGACATAGGCGGATGAGTACATAAAATTCAGGCTCCTTTACTGTATTTTTCGTGCCAAAAATAAGCATAGTTCTTCACCGTAAATTCTACCACATTTTGAGAAAAAATACAAGCATTTTTCCACAGATCTGTGGATAAAAAAAGCCTTTATTTTTCAATATTTTTTCCCGTCTTGGGCAGGGTGAAAAAATGGCTGTTTTTTGCAAGCAAAAACCGGGTTTGACAGCGCTTTATATATCTGTTACCATATAGGAAAGAAAGGGCGGGAGATTATGGATAATTTCTTTACGATGAACATGACGCCGGAGCAGGTAAATGCGGTATCAAATTTGGGTCTTGCCCATGTGGGCGACGGTGTTTTTGAGCTGATGTGCAGAACATATTTGTGCAGCACGGGTCTGAAAACCGTTCTGAATCTGCACCTGGCATCGGTGGAGATGGTCAATGCCGCTGCCCAGGCAAAATTTGCCGATAAGATCAAGCCGCTTCTCACGCAGGAGGAGCTGGCATTTTTCCGCCGGGGTAAGAATGCCCACACCCACGCTGCCCCCAAAGCCGCCAGCCGGCTGGAGTATGCAAAAGCTACCGGTTTGGAAACACTGTTTGGCGCGCTGTACCTCATGGGCAGAACGGACCGGCTAAATGAACTGTTTAGCATTATGATGCAAGATAAATAAGGTCATTGCGAGCCAGTGATCACACTGGCGTGGCAATCCCCTTCGATGGTGTAGTTGTTCTTAAGATGGGGATTGCCACGTCGCTGCGCTCCTCGCAATGACAGGAATATGAAGGAGCAATTTATGGCATTTGATGCATTTTTTATGGCGGCGGTGCTGCAGGAAGTTCGGGAGAAAGCCATTGGCGCCCGGATGGAGAAAATCCACCAGCCGTCCAGAGATACGGTGATTTTGCAGCTGCGCTGTGACGGCGGACGGGAAAAGCTGTTACTATGCGCCAACCCCGCTGCGCCCCGGCTGCATTTTACCGCAACCAATCCGGAAAACCCGGAGCAGCCGCCTATGTTCTGTATGCTGCTGCGCAAGCATTTGTCCGGTGGGCGGCTGTTGTCTGTGACACAGCAGCCTATGGAGCGGCAGTTGCGCTTTACTTTTTCCTGCATTGACGAAATGGGCGATCAGACGGAAAAGCATCTGATCGTGGAGCTGATGGGCAGAACATGTAATCTGTATCTGCTGGACGGAAACCACCGGATTTTGGATTGCTTGCGCCGGGTGGGTCTGGATGAGAGCAATCGCCCGGCGCTGCCCGGTCTAAACTATCAGCAACCGGGTGCTGTTGCAAAGCAAGACCCTACCGGTGAAATAGATTATGTAAACCTACTGACGATACCCGGAGCAGATGTTTTGGCGCAGCGGCTGATGGACAACCTGGGCGGCCTGTCGCCTTTGGTGTGCCGGGAAGCGGCGCTGTTTGCCGCCGGCGACCCGGATGCCCGGGTGGGGCAAGTATCCCCCGGGGAAACGGCGGAAAAGCTGCAGCTGTTTTTCCGGGAGCATTTACAGCGCCCGGCGCCATACTATTATGAAAAGGGCGGCGAGCCAAAGCAATTTGCTTTCTGTCCCATTCGGCAGTACGGCGAATATCGGCAAGCGGATAGCTTTACGGCGCTGATGGACAGCTTTTATGCCACCCGGGACAGAAATGATGCTATGCAACAGAAAAGTCAGGCGCTGCGCAAGACCGTTTCCAACCACTGCCAGCGGCTGAAGCGCAAGCTGGCGATTCAGAAAAAGGAGCTTTCCGCCACTTATGACCGGGAGCGGCTGCGGCAGTTGGGCGACATCGTCACTGCCAATCTGCACCGGATCACCAAGGGTCAAAAGATCTTGCAGGCAGAGGATTTCTACCACGAGGAAATGCAAAAGGTAGACATACCCTTGTCTGAAACCTTGTCGCCCCAGCAAAATGCGGCAAAGTATTATAAAGACTACACCCGTATGAAAAATGCGGAAAAAGAGCTGACAAAGCAGATCGCTCTGGGACAGACGGAGCTCAGCTATCTGCAAAGCGTTTTGGAAGAGATGGACAGAGCCCAGACGGATGCGGAGCTTTCTGAGATTCGCCAGGAGCTTTCCGAGGGCGGCTATGTCCGGGCGGAGAGCGGTAAAAAGCGCATGAAGCAGCAGAGGCTTGCGCCTATGCGGTTTGAGTCCACCGACGGTTATCCCATCTATGTGGGCAGAAACAATCGGCAGAACGACGAGCTCACCTTCAGACTGGCAAGAAAAGACGATATTTGGCTTCATGCCCAAAAGGTGCACGGCTGTCATGTGATCATCTCCTGCGGCGGTACTACGCCTCCGGACGATACGGTGACCCAGGCCGCCCAGCTGGCGGCGTATTATGCCGAAACCAAGGGCGGCAAAAATATTGCCGTGGACGTGACGGCGGTAAAGCAGGTAAAAAAAGTCCCCGGCGGCAAGCCGGGCATGGTGATCTATCACACTTATCGCACGGTGATCGTCAACCCTTACGAAAGCATTGTAGTCGACCCCTTAAATGCGGAAAAACCCCAGTAAAAGCCAAAGGAATTACAATTGACATTATTTTCCCAAGGATTTATAATTGTGAGCAGTAAACAAAGGAGGCGATCACATGGGTGGTCCTTTATCCGGTGTGAAAGTTGTGGAGCTTTCTACCTTTGTGGCAGCGCCGGTTTGCGCCAGATTGCTGGCGGATATGGGTGCGGAAGTTATTAAGGTGGAGCGTCCGGCCGGCGACGATTGGCGCCGTACCGGCATCAGCTATATTCTTTCCCGTTTCAGCGAGGAAGAAAATCCGGTATTCGATATTTATAATAGCGGCAAAAAGCATGTTGCCATGGATCTGAAGTCCCCGGCAGGCATGGAGGCATTCCATAAGCTTCTGGCGCAGGCGGATGTATTTATCACCAACACCCGGGAGGCGGCGCTGGAGCGTCTGCATCTGACCTATCCCGAGCTGAAGGAGAAGTATCCGTCTTTGGTGTATGCCAAGGTCATCGGCTACGGCGAAAACGGCCCGGATGCGGCAAAGCCGGCATTCGATACGGTGGCTTTTTGGTCCCGTTCCGGTTTCCTGCGTGATCAGGTGGAAAAGAGCGAGCATTACACCCCGGTGATCCCGCCCTACGGCATGGGCGATACCATTACCGGTATGTTCCTGATGGGCGAGATCTGCGCTGCGCTGTATAACCGGAAAAATACCGGAAAGGGTGATTATGTCCGCACCAGCTTGTATCACAATGGCATTTTCACCACCGGTACGATGCAGATCATTTCCCAAGAGCCTTTCGGCTACATCTATCCCCCCCGACGGGTGGATAACGGTGTGCCCGGCGGTTATTATGAGTGCAAGGACGGCGAATGGGTGTTCGTGGCGGCGGCATATTCTGCCGAGATCGTACCCAAGCTGTGCAAAGCCATCGGCCGACCCGAGCTTATCGACGATCCCCGGTACGATACGGAGCTGAAGCGCTGGGAGCGCCGGGAGGAATATTACGAGATTTTCCGGGCGGCATTTCTGGAAAAGACCAGTGCCCAATGGCTGCAGCTTGCTGAGGAGCTGGACATGGCGCTGAACAAGATCGTCCACTATCGTGAGGTTGCCAAGGACGAGCAGGCTTGGGCAAACCATTACTTAGAGCATGTGACCTTCCCCAACGGCCGCACAGATGTGATGCCCACCAGCCCGGTGGAGATGGATTCCGTCGGCGAGGTAAAAACCAAGATCGCACCTGCCATCGGTCACGATACTGACAATGTGATGCAGTCGCTGGGTTATTCCCCGGAGCAGATCCGGCAAATGAAGGATTCCGGCGCAATTCGATAACAGATACAAATAAAGGCGGCGTACCAACCGGTACGCCGCCTTATTATATTATGGTATGGCTTGCGCCTGCGGAACATGAGAGACGGTGTTTCCGCAGGCGCAAAGGAGAGCAACAGATTATTCGTCCTCGTCGTCATCGGCGAGGCTGGTGGCCATTTCTAAGGTGATCTGCTTGTGGGCAAGCACACTGTAGATAAACCGGTTAGGGATCGCTTCCAGGGGATTTGCCTTTTCCGGATCCTCAAACATAATATCGCCCGGGTGCGCCCGGCGGCACTGACCGGGGGTGGTGCCGACGTATTTCAAAAATACCCGGTTGAAGTGGCTGACAGAGGCAAAGCCGCACTGGGTCGCCACCTGAGAAATGCTGTGGTCGCTGTACACGATCAGCTCTGCCGCCCGGCGGATACGAATGGTGTTCAGACAGTCCAGAATGGTCGTGCCCGTATCCCGCTTGAAGGCTACGCATAGATAACTCTTGTTATAATCGATGGAATCTGCCAGGTCGTCCAGGGAAACATCGGTGTGGAAATGGTTTTCCAGATACTGAATGATCCGCTGGGACAAAGAGGAGAAGTCGGTGGAGTCGATAAAACGGGATTTCGGCTTCTTGCCGTAACGGATGTCCTGACACAAAAGGTTCAGAATGGTCACCAGATAGGAGATAGCCGCCTCGTCTGCCAAAGAGCCAAGGTCAGAGAACTCGTGGAGAATCTGGGATACCAGCGGGCCGATTATTGCGTTATCCGAGATGATCGTGCCGGATTTGGCGATGGCTGTTTCCAACACACCCTGGGGCAGGGAGAACTTCACTTCCATGTACTCCATCAGGGTATCGTTGGGGTTGGAGTAGGCGTGGTCGACGTTTTTGGGGATCAGCAGGCACTGACCCGGGTGCAGGGTGTATTCCTCGCCCTGTACCAAAAACTGCGCCTGACCGGCGGTGATATAAAGCATGTGATAATAGGGGTGACGGTGATTTTTTACACCGGCGCCCGGCAACTTGTGGCCTTGCGCCACCCAGAGTAGCTGTGCACAATCCATTTGTCTAATCCTCTCAAAATCCGTGTTTTATATCAGTACTACTGTAGCATATCATAAAAACCAAAAATATGCAATCAAAGAAATCTAAAAATTTGTTTTCTGGGGGAATAATGTAGAAAAAACATGTTCAAAAATTATTTATAATTGTTGTGCTTGACTTTTTTAGCACTCTATAGTATAGTGTGCTTAGCACTCAAAGTGACTGAGTGCTAAAATCCAAAGGAGGTGCTCCATGGAACTGACAGAACGGAAAAAGAAAGTGCTGCGCAGCGTGGTGGATCTGTATATCCGCACCGCAGAGCCGGTAGGCTCCAAGGCGATCACAGAATTACCGGATATGGCTTACTCCTCTGCCACCATTCGCAACGAAATGGCAGACCTGACAACCATGGGTTATCTGGAGCAGCCCCATACCAGCGCAGGCCGTGTGCCCTCCGCAGCCGGTTATCGGTTGTATGTGGATGAGCTGATGATGGATTACCGGTTGAGCATGGACGAGACCAAGTCCATCAACATCGCTATCGAGGAAAAGATGCAGCGTGTGGATAAAATGGTAGAGAAAGTGGCAAAACTGGTATCCCAGGCCACTGACTTGCCGGCGATCTCCGTTGCCGCCCGTCATACCGGCGCAACGGTCAAGCAATTTGAGCTGATAAGCGCAGGTCCGGGCAGCGTGATCCTTGTAGTTATGTTAACCAACGAGGAAGTGGTAAACAAGCTCATCAAGCTGCCGGTGGATGTGACAGACAGCGACCTGAAAATTCTGGCGGCGGTACTCAATGCCACCATGACCGGCTTGCAAAGCGAGGAATTTTCCACAGATCTTTTGGAGCGTGTGATGAACTCCGCCGGCGCGGCATCAAGCCTTGTGCCGGTGATTATGGAGTTTACCACGGAAGTTCTCAGCAAGCAGGGCAGCACCAACATGGCGGTTGCCGGACAGATGCGTCTGCTGGGACAGCCGGAATACCGGGATGTGGACAAAGCCCAACGGCTGCTGACCACCTTGGACGAGGACACCTTGGCAAATCTGCCGGCGGTGATGCAGAATGCCAACGGCACACAAGTGCTGGTAGGCCCGGAAAATGTGTCCCGGGAGCTGAAGGATACCTCGGTGGTCATGACAAAGTTCGATATTGGCGACGGCATGCAGGGCATGATCGGTGTGGTAGGACCGACCCGTATGGATTATGCCAAGGTCACGGCAAGACTTTCCTATTTTGCAGAGAGCTTGTCCAAGATGTTCGCAAAACCGGACCAGATGCAGCTGCCGGCGGCTGATACCCAAAAGGAGGAATGATCGTGGCTAAGAAGAAAAAGACAGAGGAAACACCCGCAGAGGAGACCGTGGAGACTCCGGTAGAGGAAACCGTAGAGGTAAACCCCTGGGAGCAGAAATATAACGACGAGCATGACAGCTACCTGCGTTTGGCGGCGGATTACGATAACTTCCGCAAGCGTACCATAAAAGAAAAGGAAGCGTCCTACGGTAACGGCAAAGCAGATGCCATCGAAAAGCTGCTGCCGGTGTATGATAATCTGGAGCGCGCGCTGAATCAGCCTACAGAGGATGAGGCGTACAAAAAGGGCGTGGAGATGACCATGACCCAGCTGGTGAGCATCTTCAACGGCATGGGCGTGGAGATCTACGGCGAAAAGGGCGACGTGTTTGATCCCAATCTGCACAACGCAGTGATGCACACCGAAGAAGAAGGCGTAGAGGAAAACACCATCACCCAGGTGTTCCAAAAAGGTTTTAAGATGGGTGAGAAAATCGTAAGATTTGCCATGGTGCAAGTCGCAAATTAACTTGTTAACAACTTTCAATTATATAGGAGGATTTATATTATGGGTAAGATTATTGGTATTGACTTGGGTACAACCAACTCTTGTGTTGCAGTGCTGGAAGGCGGCGAGCCGGTTGTCATCGCCAACGCTGAAGGCGCACGCACCACACCTTCCGTTGTTGCATTTTCTAAGACCGGCGAGCGTATGGTCGGTCAGGTGGCAAAGCGTCAGGCAGTGACCAATGCCGACCGCACCATCGCTTCCATCAAGCGTCACATGGGCGACAACTACAAGGTTGCCATCGACGGCAAGGACTACACCCCCCAGGAGATCAGCGCTATGGTGCTGCAGAAGCTGAAGGCGGATGCCGAGGCATATTTGGGTCAGCCCGTTACTGAGGCAGTCATCACCGTTCCTGCATACTTCTCTGACTCTCAGCGTCAGGCTACCAAGGATGCCGGCAAGATCGCCGGCTTGGATGTCAAGCGTATCATCAACGAGCCCACTGCGGCTGCGCTGGCTTACGGTCTTGACAAGGAAAACGAGCAGAAGATCATGGTCTATGACCTGGGCGGCGGTACGTTCGACGTTTCCATTCTGGAAATTGGCGACGGCATCGTGGAAGTTTTGGCAACTGCCGGCGACACCCGTCTGGGCGGCGACGACTTCGACCAGAGAGTGATGGACTACCTGGTTGCCGAGTTCAAGAAGGCAGAGGGCATCGACCTTTCTAACGACAAGGTGGCTATGCAGCGCCTGAAGGAAGCAGCTGAAAAGGCAAAGATCGAGCTGTCCGGCATGACCAACACCGCGATCAACCTGCCCTATATCACCGCTGACGCAACCGGTCCTAAGCACTTGGATGTTTCTCTGAGCCGCGCAAAGTTCGACGAGCTGACTGCCGACTTGGTAGAGCGCACTTTGAAGCCTGTCCGTCAGGCTATGAGCGATGCCGGGCTGAAGGCAAGCGACCTGAACAAGGTGCTGCTGGGTGGCGGCTCTACCCGTATCCCCGCCGTGCAGGAAGCAGTTAAGGGCATTACCGGCAACGAGGGCTTCAAGGGCATCAACCCCGACGAGTGCGTAGCAGTAGGCGCAGCGATTCAGGGCGGTGTGCTCACCGGCGACGTGAAGGACGTGGTACTGCTGGACGTAACACCTCTGTCTTTGGGCATCGAGACCATGGGCGGTGTGTTTACCCGTCTGATCGACCGTAATACCACCATCCCCACCCGTAAGAGCCAGATTTTCTCCACCGCTGCTGACAACCAGACCTCTGTTGATGTCCATGTGCTGCAGGGCGAGCGTGAGATGGCTGCCTACAATAAGACCTTGGGCAACTTCCAGCTGGGCGGCATTGCCCCCGCACCCCGCGGTGTTCCCCAGATTGAGGTTACCTTCGACATTGACGCCAACGGCATCGTAAAGGTTTCCGCTAAGGACCTGGGTACCGGCAAGGAGCAGCAGATCTCCATCACCGCTTCCACCAACCTGAGCCAGGAGGATATCGACAAGGCCGTGAAGGAAGCAGAGCAGTTCGCTGCCGAGGATAAGGCTCGCAAGGAAGAAGTGGACACCCACAACAACGCAGAGCATCTGGTCTATCAGACCGAAAAGACTCTGAACGAGCTGGGCGACAAGGTCACTGAGAGCGAGAAAGCGCCCATTCTGGCTGCCATCGAGAAGGTAAAGGAAGTCAATAAGGGTAGTGATGTAGAGGCAATCAAGGCTGCTGTTGATGAGCTGCAGAAAGCATTCTACCCCGTAGCAGAAAAGATGTATCAGCAGGCAAATCCCCAGGGTCAGCCCGGCGCACAGCAGCCCGGTGATGACGGCGTGGTAGATGCCGATTACGAAACTGTTGACTAATTAAAACCGGATAGGGGCGGGCAACCGCCCCTATTAGGTGTCTTTTGAGGAAAGTAAAATGGCAGAAAATAAGCGCGATTATTATGAAGTGCTGGGTGTTGACAAAAGCGCCAGCGCCGAGGACATAAAAAAAGCCTATCGCAAAAGCGCTATGAAGTATCACCCGGATAGAAACCCCGGCGACAAAGCGGCGGAGGAGAAGTTTAAGGAGCTGGGCGAAGCGTACGAAGTGCTTTCTGATGACGATAAGCGGGCAAGATACGACCAGTTCGGTTTTGCCGGTGTAGACCCCAGCTATGGCGGCGGCGCCGGTGGCCCGGGTTTTGACGGCTTCGGTGGCTTTGGCGGCTTTGGCGGCTTCGGTGATATTTTCAGCGAAGTTTTTGGCGGCGGCAGCTCCCGGCGCACCCGAAATGCCCCCCGCAGAGGCGAGGATATCGGTGTACGCATCGAGGTCACCTTTGAGGAGGCGGCCTTTGGTGTGGAAAAGGAGATCACGTTCCAGCGAATTGAAAATTGCGAGAAGTGTAACGGCACGGGCAGCGCCGATGGCGTGATCGAAACTTGCTCCCAGTGCCGTGGCTCCGGTCAGATCCGGGTGACCCAGAATATGATGGGCATGGCATTCCAGTCCACATCTACTTGCCCGTCCTGCTCCGGCAGAGGTAAAATTATCAAAAATCCCTGCTCCCAGTGCCGTGGCAAGACCAAGGTGCGTAAAAACCGTACAGTCCGGGCAAGCGTACCGGCAGGCATCAACCACGGACAGAGCTTCCGTCTGCGCAGCGAAGGCTGTGTGGGCAGCAACGGCGGCCCTAACGGCGATGTGCTGGTGGAAATTTATATCAAGCGTCACCCCATTTTTGAGCGTGACGGCATGGATGTTCTGTGCGAAGTACCCATCACCTTTACCCAGGCAGCGCTGGGCGCAGAAATCGAAGTGCCGACTTTGGACGGCAAGGTTTCGTTCACCATTCCCGAGGGAACCCAGACCGGCAAGGAATTTTTCCTCAGCGGCAAGGGTATTCCCCAGGTGGGCAACCCCAAGCGCCGGGGCAATCAGCGGTTCTTTGTGGTGGTGGAAACACCCACCAAGCTTACCCGTGAGCAAAAAGAGCTGCTTAGAAAGCTGGACGATTCTCTGGAGGGAAAATCCAGCCCCAAGCGCAAAAAGTTCTTTGAAACCGTCAAGGATTTCTTCGACTAAACAAAAAGCAGCCTATATTCAGGCTGCTTTTTTCCTTGCCATAGGGGAATTTTTGTATTATAATGGCTTCAAATACAAATAACGGAGGACAAGAACCATGAAACGCAAAGATTATATCTCTTGGGATGAATACTTTATGGGTGTTGCCAAGCTGGCAGCTTGCCGCAGCAAAGACCCCAGCACCCAGGTGGGCGCTTGCATCGTTTCCCCCGATGACATTATTATTTCCACCGGCTACAACGGCATGCCCAAGGGCTGCTCCGATGACGAGTTCCCCTGGAATCGTGACGGCGAGGAGAATAAGTATGCCTATGTTGTGCATGCTGAGCTCAATGCCATTCTCAATGCCAACGGCAGAGATCTCCGGGGCAGCCGGGTCTATGTTGCCCTGTTCCCCTGCAACGAGTGCGCCAAGGCTATTATTCAGAGCGGCGTGAAAGAAGTCGTATATCTGTCTGATAAGTATGCCGGTACACCCGGCAATGTGGCTTCCAAGCGGATGCTGGATGCCGCCGGTGTAAAGTACACCCGGTTGGTTTCCGGTACAAAGGAAATCACCCTGAACATGGTGGCAGAGGAAGATCAATAAAAATTGGGCAACGCTTTCTTTGGACAAATAATATAATCACCGGAATACTTGCGTATTCCGGTGATTTTTTATGCAGTTAAGCGGAAAAGGGAACGTTCAAAACCAATGCTTCCTCATGGAACGTTGCCCTTGTGCCGGGTTTTCTGTTATCGATGATTACCAAGGAAAAAGACTGCCATGGTGCCGGGGCCCGTGTGGGCGCCGATCACTGCGCCGATATAGTAGATAAACACTTTCTTGGTGCCGTACTTTTCTTTCAGCATAGCTTCCAGAGCCTCGGCATCCTCCAGGCAATCTGCGTGGCAGATGAAAATGGTGTCGTTTGCGCCGTCGATGCCCAGCTCGCCCACCTTGTCGCACAAGGTCTTGATACCGGCTTTGCGGCCTCTTGCCTTGCCCACGCTGATGAGCTTGCCCTCATCATTCATGTGGATGATTGGCTTGATGTTCAGCAGAGTGCCGGCTACGGCGGTGGCTGCGCTGATCCGGCCGCCACGCTTTAAGTGCATCAGGTCATCGGCGACGACCCAGTGGCACAGATTCAGCTTGTTATCCTCGACCCAAGCGGTCAGCTCCTCCAAAGACAGACCTTCGTCCCGCTTCTGGCAAGCGTACCAAACCAGCAGACCCTGACCCAAAGATGCGCAGAGGGTATCCACAACCACGATCTTTCGCTCCGGGTACTTTTCTTTCAGTTCCTCGGCGGCGATGACGGCGGACTGGTAGGTGGTGCTGAGTCCGGAGGAGAAGGACAGAACCAAAGCGTCCTTGCCAGCCTGCAGCACCGGCTCGATCTTTTCTGCCCAGCCGGTGGGGTTGATGGCGGAGGTGGAGGCAGTATCGCCGTTACGCATGCCTTCGTACAGATCCTTCAGCCACTGCTCGGTATATTCGGTATAGTTCACACCCTTGTACAGCACGGACAGATTTACAACTTCCAAATCCAGTTCCTTGTACATTTCTGCGGGGAAGTCACAGCAGGTGTCGGTAACAATTTTATAGTTCATAAATTTTCTCCCGTTTCATGAATTTGACAACTCTTATTATACATAAATTTGCCGCCGGGGAAACCCTTTCCCCGGAGAATGGGCAAAAGGCAGGCTCTTTGCAGTAGAAATCCCACTCTACCGGCAGTAGAGTGGGATGTTTTGACAAATCAGGACTTTTTTCTGCCAAACAGGCCGGTAAAAAACAGACACGCCCACGCAAAAAGACTCAGCGCCCAGTAACGGCTGCAGACCATGGGCACGGAAACCAGGATCAGCAGACTGTACAGTGTGTCGCCCAGTCCGGAAGATCCCAGGGCGGAGAACAGGTTGGCAACAAAAACAACGGTGGTCAGACCCAGGGAAAGACCGCTGATCCAGCATAGCAGAGAAAGGCTCTTTTTGTCCTTCTGTCGCAAGCTGTCTATCAACAGCCATGCGCCGGGAATAAAGAAAATTACAGCCATTGCCACCTGCGCCGCCTTTTGCAGACCTTGGGGATCGTCAATAAAACCAAGCCCGGCGCAGAATGCGTACAGCACGATCCAGGCAATATATAACACGAGTTTTTTCATGATAATACCTCCGTTTTTTCTATTGTAACCCAACCGCGCAGGAAACACAAGGAAAAAAAGCTGGACAGCAAAGCAGGAATTTGGTATAATATATAAAATTATGATGGAAAGGGAGTGGATTTCCATGAGATGTCCCTTCTGTGGCGACCAAGAAAGCAAAGTGGTGGATTCCCGCCATTCTGAGGACGGTCAGAGCATTCGCCGCCGTAGAGAGTGTCTGGTGTGCCAGCGCCGTTTTACCACCTATGAGGTGGTGGAGAGTCTGCCCATTATCGTGGTCAAGCGTGACGGCTCCCGTCAGGGCTTTGACCGGAACAAGATCATGCAGAGCATGGTGCGCGCCTTCGATAAGCGGCAGGTGGAAACCGGCGATCTGGACCGCATCACCACCGAGATCGAGCAGGCGATCCAGAATTCTCTGGAGCGTGAGGTCAGCACCGACCGCATCGGCGAGATGGTCATGGAGCGCATTAAGCCTTTGGATGAAGTTGCCTATATCCGGTTTGCATCGGTATATCGCCGCTTCCAGGATGTAAATGGCTTTATCCACGAGATCAATACGCTGCTGGATAAGAAATAAGAGGAGAGTTTCCTATGGATGAGATCCTTTCTTTGCTGCAGGATTTTGATGTGGCAAAAATACTGCCGCCCCCGGATCAGTTCGTGAAAGACTTGGAGCTGCTGATGCGGATCGCTGTGATGGCAGGCCCGCTGGTGCTGCTGGGTTTGGGCTTGTGGTACTACCTTGCCCCGCCCAAGGAGGCAAACCATGCGGTTGGCTTCCGTACATATCACGGCATGGGCAGCGTGGAGGCTTGGCAGTTCACCCAAAAGCTGGCCGGTCAGATCTATAGCGTGCTGGGTACGGCGATGACCGTGGTGATGTCACTGCTGTGTAACTGCTTCCGGTTTATGAATGCTATGACCATGGCAACCGTGGCGATGATCTGCGTGCTGGTGGAAAGCTTGGTGATTTTGGGCGCTTGGGCGCACATTTGCCGGCAGGCGAAAAAGCATTTCGACAAAGACGGCAACCGAATCAAATAAAAAATATCCGCATCTGATGATGCGGATATTTTTGTTGTATTGGTAGGACCAAAGGCAACCCCCGGCAGAGCCGGGGGTTGCCTTTGGTCCTACCAGTCAAAACCTCCGGCTTAGCCGGAGGTTTTGACTGGAATATCTTTGTCGGTGACGAGAGCGCAGAGCAAACGCTGATTTAGCAAGACGTTGCCTTTTTTGCGTTCCTGTAGAAGCTATTGTTTGACCAGGCAAACAATAGATTCTACATGTGCGGTGCGAGGGAAAAGGTCAGCTGCCAGAGCGTTTTGTAATGCATAACCCCGCGCTTTCAGCAGCGCCACATCACGGGCGAGGGTGGCGGGGTCGCAGGAGACATACACGATCCGCCGGGGAGACATTTTTACCATGGCTTCAATGGCGTCGGCATTTAAGCCCTTGCGGGGCGGGTCGACTACCACCACATCCGGGTGGATACCGGATTTTTCCAGCTCTAAGGCGGCCTTGCCGGCATCGCCGCAGAAAAATTCTGCGTTTTCAATGCCGTTGCGCTTGGCATTTTCCCGGGCATCGGCAACCGCCTGCTCCACCACTTCCACACCGATCACCTTGCCGGCGGCTTTTGCCATGGCAAGAGTGATGGTGCCGACGCCGCAGTAAAGGTCCAGCACCAAGTCGTTTTTCGTGATCTCCGCCTGGGAAATGGCGGCTTCGTACAGCCGCTGCGCCTGATGGTGGTTGATCTGATAGAAAGAGTGGGGCGATAACCGGAATTGCAGGTCGCATAGCGTGTCCTCGATATAACCCGGTCCGTAGAGGGGGATGGATTCCTGACCCAAAATGGTATTGCCCTGCCGGGTGTTTACATTCAGCACCAAGGTGGTGAAGCCGGGGACGGTCTGCAGCCGGGCGATCAAGTCCTCCGTATGGGGCAGCTTTCTGCCGTTGACCACCAGGCATACCAAAAGCTGCCCGGAAACTTCACCTTTCCGGACGTAGATGTGCCGCAAAAGACCTTTGCCGGTGGTCTCGTCGTAGGCGGTGATGCGATAATGGTTTACATAATCTATTACCAACTGTTTCACCCGGTCGGTGGTTTCCGGCAGGATCAGGCAGCGTTGGTTTTCCACAACGCTGTGAGTGCCGGCTTTGAAAAAGCCTGCAAACACACGGTTTTTCTGGCTGGCTACCGGGTATTGCGCCTTGTTGCGGTAGCCGTAGCAGGTGGGGGCGGAGAGGATATCGATGGAGTCCAAATTTTCGCCGCCGATGCGGTTTAAGGCTTGCCGCACCCGGTCGGCTTTCAGCCGGGTCTCCTCGGCGTAGTCCATGTGCCAAAAGTCGCAGCCGCCGCAGCTGCTGGAAATGGGACATTCCCGCTGGACACGGTGGGGAGATTTTTCCAAAATCACCACCAGCTTGCCGGCTGCCCAAGTCTTTTGCGCCTTTTCGATCCGGACACGGCAAGTTTCCCCAACGATGGCGTTGGGGATAAACACGGCGCAGCCGTCAATTTTGGCAACACCTTGTCCCTCGGCGGTGTAGTCGGAGATCAAGGCGTCGTAAATTTTGTTCTTTTCCAGCATAAATTACTCCAGAATATACTCCATGCCCACTTTTTGGGGCTTCATGCCCATGGCCTCATAGAACTGCATGGCGCTTTCGTTGCAGCTCCACACGTTCAGGGTCACGTTATAGCAGCCACGCTGCTTGGCGTATTGGCAGGCGGCTTCGTACAGCTTAGAGCCGATGTGCTTGCCCCGGCAGTTTTCGTCGATACACAGATCGTCAATGTACAGCTCCGTATGGTCGGCGATCACCGGGTCTTTTGCGTGTTCTTTCACAAAGCAGAAGCAGTAGCCGAGCACGTTTTCGCCCTCTGCGGCGATAAAAATCGGTGTGCCGGGCTTGTCCAGCATGTCGATGACCTGGGATGCGCCGTATTTTTGGGCATCGCTGCGGAAAATGTCCGGTCTGCCCACATGATGAACAAGTCCCACCTGCCGCAAAAGCGCCAAAATACCCGGAATATCCTCGATTTTTGCAAAACGGATCTCCATAAGCCGACCTCCGTAAGTTTTTTCTTATCATACCACGAAAGCCGGTGTCCGTCAATGAAAAGGGGGCGTCATTTCACGGTTGCCCCGGGGCAACGCTACCCGGGGAAGCAAAGGTTTTAACGGCACAATGTCGATTTCAGAATAAATTTTGCCGGAATGGTTTGACATTCCGGCAATGCAATTATTCGTATATTACCGCATTAAAACTGCGTAGCACCTGAAAAGGGCGGAGATTTCTGCCGGATAAGGAAAAAAGCGCAGGAATCCTTGGTGGATTGCGAGCATTTTTGACGCAATACGGCTGGAATACACGCCCTAGTCAGGCTTTACTTCCCCGGGTAGGGTTGCCCTTTTAGCAGCAGCCGCAGTTATTGTCGCAGCCACAGCCGCAGCCGTTGTTAGTGGTCATCATGCCGTTGTTGCCGCAGCCGCAGAACAGGATCAGCAGAATGATGATCCACCAGCAGCAGTTACCACCAAAACCATTATTGCACATATCAAGTACCTCCAAGAATTTGTAGCGGATTCACCGCTCATTCCATGGTATTCCGGAGGCAAAAAAATGTGCGGCAGGAAAATTCCTGCCGCAGACAGTTATTCCTTTTCCTTGCAAAGCTTTTCCTGCAGCCAGTTTTTGCCGTCTACAAAGCGGGCGACGATAAAGCTGACAACATAGTCGCCGGCAGCGTTGATCATGGTTGCCGGGGGGTCGATCAGGTTTGCCAAGGCGATGGAAATGGGGTAGGCGATGGCAAGCTGGTCGGGGAAAAACATGGTGCAAAGCACCAGATCGCCGGTACCGCCGCCGCCGGGGATACCGGACATGGCAACGGAGGAGAACACTGCCACGATGATCGCCAAAATCGCCTCGCCGGTGGTGAAGTCCTTGCCGAAAATACCGAACAGAAATGCCACCTTAATGATCGCACCCATAGACGAGCCGTCCATGTGCATGGTTGCGCCCAAGGGCAGCACAATGTCGGAAATATCCTTGGAAATACCGGACTCCTGCGCTGCCTCCATGTTGGTGGGAATGGTGGCTACGCTGGAGCAAGTGCCGAAAGACACCGCCGCCGGCTTCAAAAGCTTGCTAAACATCAGCCTTGCGCCGCCCTTGCCGCCGCCGAACCGGGCATAAATGGGGAAAAAGACGAACATATAAGCAAAGCTCAAAACGTAGTAGATAACCAGCGTGCGACCGTAGTCGCCGATCAGCTCCGGGCCGTAGGTGGCTACCAAATAGGCGAAAAAGCCGAAAAAGCCAACGGGTGCGTAATAGGTGATCAGACCCACCACTTTCATAATGCAGTTGGTGATATCAGCCAGGAATTTGGCGGTCATGGTCTCCTTGCCGCCTGCCAGCTGAATGCCGAAACCGCACAGAATGGCAAACACGATCAGCGGCAAAATCGCCCGACGGCTTAATAGTTCCATAAAGTCCGGCTTGGTAAAGAAGTTGACGATCAGGTCAGCCACACCCAGGGTCTGACCCACTTCACCCTCCACCACAGCGTACTGACCCTGCACCAAGGGGAAAATCCGGCAGACGACATAAGTAATTGCGGCGGCGATGGCGGCAGTGGTCAAAAAGGTGGCAACGGTAACACCCATGATCTTGCCTGCCTTTTTCGCACTGTCCATATTGGCGATGGCGGAGCAGATGGAGCAGAACACCATAGGCACCACGATACAGAACATGAGATTGATAAACACCGTGCCCAAAGGCTCAAAAATCGTTGCGCCCTGAGAGATCACAACGCCCTCGGCATCCTTGACGACCGGAAACAAAGCGCCGGTGATACAGCCGGCGACAATGCCCACCAGCATACAGATGATAAAGCCGTAGCTTTTCAAAAAGCGTTTCATAAAACACCTCCTGTTGGTTGTCATAACAATTATACAACAAACAATGCATATTCGCAAGAGGAATTCGGATCCTGGATTTTTAATTGACAATGTAGTGGGGCGTTTGTCCACGGCTCCGCGTAAAAAAGGAGCTGACCGAAGTCAGCTCCTTTATTATTTGTAACAAGCATCGAACCGGGCAGGAATGTTGGATAAGTAAAGTCTGCCAGTCACGAGTTTGCTTGTCGGCGCTTGCCGATAGGACAAGGAAAAGAGACCGTTCCGGGGAACGGTCTCTTTGTTTTAGCAATATGTCTCGAACCGGGCAGGAATGTTGGATAAGTAAAGTCTGCCAGTCACGAGTTTGCCAGCGCGGGCTCCGCGCTTACATATCGAAGGGGGAGCGATGGGGGCGCCGCCGGTGACGGAAAAAGCGACCTGAGCGAGTGGCCGGGGTCGACGGGCGACGCCGGCGTTTCACCGCCAAGGAGAACGGCGGGCACCCCAACAGGGCCATCCAACAATGCCTATGGCATTGTTCACCTTAATGGAACCCGAGATTGTAATGGAACGCAAAAAGGAACCCTCCAAAGAGGGTTCCTTTTAAGTGATAATTACATGTCGAAGGGTTCCATGCTCAGAACGGGGTGGCCTACCTCGCCCAGGAACTCCAGCAGCTGCTCGGGATCCTCGGTGCAGATGGTTTCGTCAGCCACCATGTCGGTGAAGTTCTCAACACCGTACATCTCCAGAGCGGTAGCATCCAGCTTCTCACGAACCTGATCCTTCAGGTCCTTGGGCATCCAGACGATACGGCCGGGGCCGCCTTCTGCCTTGATGAACTTCTTGGAGAAGATGAACTGTTTGCCGTGACCCATGAAGCCGGGAGTCTGAACACCGCCGCCGGTCATGGAAGCCATGTCGGAGAAGCTCATGCCCAGAGGCGTCATGCCGGCATGCTCACGGGTGGTGATAACCACACCCATGGAGCAGGGCTCAACACCACAGATACACTCGAAGCAACCGCAGGAAGTCATGGGATCCTGGAACAGAGAATACAGAGTGATGTGCTCCAGAGCACCGTGGGAGTACTTCTCAACAGCCTCATCCACGTCCTCGTAACGACCCAGAGCCTCGTCGATGCAGCGCTCCTTGGGAACGATCTGGCAGGGACCCTCGGGATCCAGCTCCTTAGTAGCCTTAGCATCCAGCCAGGACACAGCGCCACACAGACCCAGACGCTCGAGAGTAACGATACAAACGTGGCTGGGGGAGAATGCCTGACACATGATACAGGTGTAGTAAACAGGCACGGACTCGTCGGTCATGGAAGCCAGACGGTCGTCACGCTTTGCAAATACTTCGTTTGCAGCAGCACGCAGAGCCTTGTTCTGCTC
>JAZSQH010000024.1:0-12878 GCA_045537865.1 Faecousia sp.
AGTCAAATATTCTATAAGGTAACCACCCAATCCACCACAACCAATCACGGCGACAGTTTTGTCTCGAAGCATAGCGGATTCCGATTCCGACAGGGCGGGAACATTTCTGCTATAGCGCATATTAGCCGCCTCCCACCGGTGGGAATAAAGCGACAACATCCCCGTCTTTTACTGCATCGTTTGGCTTTTTATGAAAACCGTTGATCAGCAGGATAGCAACTTCCTCGCTTGGAATATTCAAATGGGAGATAATGGAGCCTGCATCAGGAAAGCTTTCCGGCTCCAACATAACAATCTTACCTCTGCTCTCTCGCAAGGTGGCAAACAGACGCACTTCAATCATAGTCATTCTCCTTAGTTTAAGAAAAATGGGAGGGATTTTGAACCCCCTTTTTATTATTATACTTGCAAATTCCACATCACGTCAAGACTTATCCACAGAAACAATGTCGAGCAGCGTGCAAAAATAACACTTCCCTTTTCTACTTTTTTCTTATACAATAGGCATAGAAACAGAAAAGGAGGCATATTATGAGCGTGCATCAGAACAACGACGCCGACCTTAAGCGGATACGGCAGGAGGAACGGGATCGCCAGGTAGAGCGAGTTTTCCACAGAATTCTTCATTTTATCGAGCGGGCCATTGCTGTAGTCACCATCGTGGTCCTTGCGGTCGCGCTGGCGATGGAGATTTTCCAGATGATTACCGTAGAAGGATATCTCACAGATATCAGCAACTATCTTCATAGTGTGCTGACGGTTGTGGTGGGCCTGGAGTTTGTGAGAATGCTCATCGATACCACGCCTGCCAGCATTTTAGAGGTGTTGAGTGTAGCTATTACCCGCCATGTGATCTTGTCTCACGAGAATCCATGGAGTAACCTGGCCAGCATTGTCTGCATCGCTGGTTTATTTGCTATTCGTCGGTTTCTGATCCCTCGGAGCAACAAAAAAGAAGCATAAAACAAAACGGGCGTGCTGCTAAGTTGCAGCACGCCCGAAGTGTTTGGTAATGGTCGATTTACTTGCCGACACACTCGTCGAGACCCAGCTTTTTCAGTGTCTCGTCGGTGGGGAATGCGTTGACCCAGCCGCGTGCTTCGTAGTACTGAGGCAGGGTGATGGACAGCTGAGAGGTCATACCCTTGGAGGGACCGTTAACAATGGGCTCCTGCAGCAGACGCTTGGGCAGGCGGTCATCCTCGGGTTTCATACCGGCAGCCTTGTTGAACATACGCTCAATGTTGTAGATGCGGTCGCCAATCTCCAGCACCTGATCCACAGTCCAGTTGGTACCGGTGGCTGCGTTCAGCAGGTCGGTGTACTCGGGAGCGCCCATTGCGAAGGAGGTGAACAGACAGTGACCCATAGAGTCGATAACAGCAGTCAGATCCTGGAAAGTCTTTGCCCAGGATGCCTTCTCGTCAATGACGGTACGGTCCAGCTGCTGAGGCAGACCCAGAATTTCGGGGGAGATCATATAACCACGGACATGGCAGCCACCGCGGTTGGAAGTGGCGTAAGTAATGCCGATACCCTGGATACCACGGGCATCGTAAGCAGGCATCTCCTGCTTCTTAACGGACATGGAAACTTCGGGCATACCGTAGTGCTCGCACAGACGTGCAGAACCGGAGCTCATCAGCCAATCCAGTTCGGTTTCGGGGTTGCCCATGCGCTTGGTCCACTCGATGATGGCCTTGGCAGAACCCCACTCCAGGGGAACACCTGCGCAATCTTCTTCCTTAATAGCGCCGCGCTGATACAGCTCCATAGCAGCTGCGATGGTACAGGGAGTACCGATAGCATCCAGACCGTACTCATTGCAGAGCATGTTAGCTTCGTCGATAGCATTCAAATCGTTGTTGCCGCAGTCAGCACCGTATGCCCACAGGGGTCCATACTCGGGCCCGCCAGCGATCTTGCCATTGATGTTGACCACACGGCCACAAGCGATGGGGCAGCGGGCACATGCGCTGGGCTTGACCAGATACTTCTCGGCCAGAGCTTCGCCGGAGATGTCTTCAGCCTGCTCATAGTAGGATTCCTGCCAGTTCTTGGTGGGCAGAGAACCAACGTTGTTGACGATGTTCACCAGAACAGCGGTACCCAGAGCGCGCAGACCGGAACCGGTAACACCGTTTTCCCTAATGAGGTCCATGGAACGCTTGGTAGCTGCCTTCAAGGCATCCAGGTCAGCAATGTTGTCCAGCTTGGTACGGCTTGCCTTGACCACAATGGCCTTCAGCTTCTTGCTGCCCATGACAGCGCCGACACCGGAACGACCTGCAGCGCGGTCCTTGTCGTTCATAATGGCAGCCAACAGGACCTTCTTCTCACCGGCGGGACCGATGTTCAGGACAGATACGTCAGCGCCGTGTTTTTCCTTCAGCTTGTCATCGATCTCTTCACTCATGATGCCAACATATTCTTCAGCATCCAGCAGTTCAATCTTATCGTCTTCGATGTTGAGGTACTTCCAGCCTTCAGCTGCACCCTCAACGATGATGGCATCCCAGCCTGCGTACTTCAGCTTCTGACCCCAGATACCACCGGAGTTGGAAGAAGCGATCATGCCGGTCAGGGGAGACTTAGTGACTACCATGTAGCGGCCAGTGGAAGGAGCGGGTGCACCGGTCATGGGGCCGGTAATGTAGATGAGCTTGTTCTCAGGGGACAGAGGATCCACGGTAGCAACACCCTCATCGTAGAGGATCTTGGTACCCAGACCACGACCACCGATAAACTTGTGAGCCAGTTCCAGGTCCAACTTTTCCACCTTGATTTCGCCGGTGGTCAGGTTGACTCTGGCGATTTTTTCGTAATATGCGCCTGCCATATATGTACCTCCATATAACAATTTGTTACTTTCTTACACTTTATATTATATTCATTTTCCGTGCAACCACAAGAGACATGGACGTTTCCTGTGCGAAACGATACGAAGTCATACGAACTGGACTAAATTTACTAAAAAGGCTTGTGTAAATACCCGCCAACAAGTATAATAAAAAGAAATATGACGGCATGCCCAAAGGAGGGACGTATATGGCCCAGAACAAATCTCTTTCCACGCAGGAGGTTGCACAGATCCTCCATGTGAGCAAATCCACCATTTATGACCTGATCCGCAGGGGAGAAATCCACTCCTACAAGATTGGACGAAAGGTGCGTTTCACCCAGGACGATGTGGATGCCTATATTGCCCGCTCCCGGCATGAGCACTCTACCCGACCGGTAAAAAACATAGATACGCATTCCACCTTACTGACTCCAGACAAAGATGAAACACCGGAGTTGATCATTTCCGGTCAGGACGTAGTGTTGGATATCTTGGCCAATTACCTCCAACACGAGGGCGTAAACACTGCCCGGACGTACTTAAACAGCTTTGAAGGCTTACTTTCCCTTTACCAAGATAATATCCACGTAGCAGCATGCCACCTATTCGATGGTTCTGATTACAACACTTCTTTTGTCCGCAGCTTAATGCCTGGTGTCCCAGCGGTTCTGGTTAATATCAGTTACCGTACGCAAGGATTCTATGTTCAAAAAGGTAACCCAAAGAATATTACCGGTTGGTCTGATCTGGGGCGGGATGATATTTCCGTATTGAATCGCCGGGTAGGTTCCAGTGCCCGGATCCTTATGGACACCCAGCTGAAGCGCCTGGGTATCCCAGTTTCCCAAGTCAAGGGGTACGACCGCATCATGAAATCCCATCTGACCATGGCTGCTGCGATTGCCGCCGGAGAAGCGGACCTGGCCATCGGCACAGAGCGAATCTCTCGGCAGATTGAAAACTTAGATTTCATTCCGCTGCTGGAGGAACGGTTCGATTTTGTTATCAAAAAGGAAATGATGCAGACAAAAGCGGTTCAGAAGCTGATGAAGGTTTTGTCCAACCCCAGCTTCCAGAAGGAGATCGCCCATTTCTCCGGCAACGATTATCGGGATTTGGGCAAAGTGATTGGAGAGGTATAAGATGTTACATGTGAAAACGCCGGAAGAAGTTCTGGCTTTAATTGAAACAGAATTTGAAACCGTTTCGGTTTCCGAGATTGTTTCTTTGAATACGGCCATGGGTCGCATTCTTGCGGAGGATATCTCCGCAACGGAATATGTACCGGACTTTGACCGTTCTACCGTAGACGGATATGCTGTCCGGGCAAGGGACACCTTCGGCTGTACAGATGCAATTCCTGCCATTTTACCCTTGCAGGGAGAAGTGTTCATGGGAGAAGGTGCTGAATTTGCACTAAAACCGGAATCATGCGTGGCAGTTCCTACAGGCGGTGCAGTGCCGGAAGGTGCGGACAGCGTGGTGATGGTGGAATATACGGAAGACTATGGTGACGGCACCATCGGCATTTCCAAATCTGTCGCTCCCGGTCAGAATATGATATTCCGGGGCGATGATGTGTATCCCGGTAAGACAATTCTTCATAAAGGCAGGGTCTTGTCCTCTCAGGATATCGGTGCATTGGCTGCTATCGGTCGGGTACAGGTACCGGTTGTACGGAAACTAACTGTGGGTGTTATCTCCACCGGTGATGAGCTGGTTCCCCCGGAAGTCACTCCCAGACCCGGTCAAGTGCGGGATGTGAATAGTCCTATGCTGGAGGCTATGCTCACTTCTTTTGGCGTGATTGTTATCAACTACGGCATTGTGGTGGATAATGAAAATCTCCTCCGGGAAAAGGTGACGACAGCTGTAAACGAATGTGATGTAGTCCTGCTCTCCGGAGGCAGCAGCGTAGGCGTTAAGGATGCCGCGTGCCGGATCATCGAATCTATGGGCAGCCTCCTGCTACATGGTATTGCAATCAAACCCGGCAAGCCCACCATTTTGGGCAAAGCAGGCAATAAGCCGCTGGTTGGTCTGCCCGGCCATCCCGTAGCAGCCTATTTCATTACAAAGTTGTTTGTTCTGCCCTTGCTGGACAAGCTGACCGGCAGAAAACAGGAAACCTACACAACTACTGCAAAAATAACGGAAAACATCGGTGCAAACCATGGTCGTGCACAATACCAGTGTTGCCGATTGGAGAGAAAAAACGGCGAACTTTATGCCACACCCATTCGGGGAAAATCTGGCCTAATCACCACATTGGCCGGTACTGACGGCTATTTCTGCATCGATAGAGATTGCGAAGGCCTGCCGAAATTCGCAGAAATTCAAGTAACAATTTCGCAAGGAGATTGAAAGATATGGGATTTGAATATTTGACCAATATTCCTCTTGAAAAGGCAAGAGAAGATTACTTAAACCTACTGAAGAACCATGGCTTTGGCCCTAAAACAGAAGTACTCCCCGTGTGGGATGCATGTGGCCGGGTCACTGCCGGTGCAGTTTATGCACATATCTGCGCTCCTCACTACGCAGCCAGTGCTATGGACGGCGTGGCGGTCAACGCCAGAGATACCTTCGGTGCCACGGAAACAACCCCCATCACCCTGCAGCCCGGCCAGTTCACCGTGCTGGATACCGGTGACCCCATCCCCGACAACTGTGATGCGGTAATCATGGTAGAAGATATCGTCAAAAATGAAGACGGTTCTATTACCATTCACGATGCTGCTGCCCCTTGGCAGCATATCCGCCAGATTGGCGAGGATATCTGCGCTGGAGAAATGATCCTGCCTTCTCATACGCAGATCTCTCCGGCTGCCATCGGTGCCATGATCGCCGGCGGTGTGCTGGAAGTGGAAGTGATCCGCAAGCCTGTGGTGGGCATTATCCCCACCGGTGATGAGATCATCCCCCCCTGCACCGATCCCAAGCCCGGTGATATTCTGGAATTTAACGGTTCCATTTTCTCTGCCATGGTACGTCAGTGGGGTGCCGAAGCAAAAGTGTACCCTATCGTCCCCGATATTTTCGACCAGATTAAAGCAACGGTCGCCAAAGCGGCTTCTGAATGCGATTTAGTGATTTTGAATGCCGGATCTTCTGCAGGTCGGGAAGATTTCTCTGCCAAAGTCATCCGGGAACTGGGTGAAGTTCTATATCACGGTATTGCTATGAAACCCGGCAAACCTGCTATTTTGGGTTGTCAGGGAGCTACACCCATTCTCGGTGTACCCGGCTATCCTGTTTCCGGTATTATTGTCATCGAACAACTCTTAAAGCCTCTCGTTGATCACTGGCTGAAAGCGCCCGCTGCACAAGACCGATATGTCAAGGCTGTTCTGACCCGTCCCGTGGTAAGCGGTCTGAAATATCAAGAATTTGTCCGTGTCCGCATGGGTTATGTGGGTAACAAGCTGATGGCTTCCCCCTTGAGCCGCGGAAGTGGCGTGGTTTCCTCCTTTATGAAGGCCGACGGCATTCTGGAAGTCCCTCAGGGACTGGAAGGCTTTGAAGCAGGTGAGGAAGTTTCTATTCGACTGCTGTGTGCCGAGGAAAAACTGAAAAACACTGTGGTGGTCATTGGCAGCCACGATCCTCTGCTGGACGAACTGGGAGATATGCTCCATGTGGCAGATAATGATGTATATATGAGTTCTTCCCATGTGGGCTCCATGGGTGGCATTATGGCTATCCGTCGCGGCGAAGCTCATGCCGCAGGTTGTCATCTGCTTGATACAGCAACCGGTGAATACAACCTTGCATTTATGAAGAAATACTTCCCGAAAGGCGGCGTAAAGCTCATCCGCTGCGTGGGACGTCAGCAGGGTATGATGGTAGCAAAGGGCAATCCCCTGAACATTCAGAAGTTCTCTGATATTTCCAAAGCGGGTGTCCGCTATGTCAATCGTCAAAAAGGCTCCGGAACCCGGATTCTCACGGACTTCCTGTGTAATCAGGAAAACCTGGATACTACTGCTATTTACGGCTATGACCGTGAAGAGCTGACCCACACATCTGTTGCTGCCCAGATTGTCAGTGGCAGTGCCGATGCCGGCATGGGTATCTACTCCGCAGCGATGCTCTATGATCTGGACTTTATTCCTATCTGCATTGAAGAATATGACTTGATTGTTGCTGATCAGGTATGGGATACTCCGCAAGTGCAGCAGCTGATCGCCACTATGAAGAGTGACGCATTCCGGGAGCGGATCCTCGCTCTGGGAGGCTACACCTTGGAAGATCCCGGTCAGATCATCCCCATTGACTGATATGAAGCAGTACGATGCTGTGGTCATCGGCGGCGGAATCTTAGGCTGCATGTTAGCCAGAAACCTGCGACGGTGGAACATTTCCACGCTGATCCTTGAAAAAGAGGAGGATGTCTGTAAAGGCATCACCCGGGCTAACTCTGCCATCGTATACGCAGGGTATGATAATAAGCCCGGCAGTTTGAAAGCTGAACTAACCGTCCGGGGTAACGCCAATATGGATGCCTTGTGCGATGAGCTGGAAGTCCCCTTCTCCCGCTGTAGTTCCCTATTGGTGACTTATGAGGAATCATCTCTTCCTCAGCTGAAAAAGAAACTAGAAAATGGTATGCAAAGTGGCGTTCCCGGTGTGCGGTTGCTGACCGGTGCAGAGGCAGAAGAGATGGAACCACAACTTGCCAAAGGTGTGGTGGCTGCGTTATATGCTCCCTCTACCGGCACGGTCAATCCATGGAAACTGGGAATAGCTGCTTATGAAAACGCCCTGCAGAATGGTGCCCACGCCCGACTGAATGGGGAAGTTTTGTGTATTCGCAAAGATACCAACGGCTTTATAGTAGAAACATTTGAAGAGACGTTTTCCTGCAAAATGATTTTCAACTGCGCCGGATTGTCTGCGGACAAGGTGCAGGAAATGGTGTTTGCGCCCTCTGTCTGTCTGGCACTGGATGGTGCAGAGTATTTGGTGTTTGATAATATCGCAAAGAAGCCAGATCGGGTCATATTCCTGCAGGCAGAAAGCTGCGGAAAAGGTATCACGGCTATTCCTTGCGTAGAGGGGAATCTTCTGGTCAGCGGTGTCCGCAAGCCCATAGACATCCCCTTTGATACCACGCAAGCAGGACTACAGGACCTTCATGACGCCACAAAGGCTCTGCTTCCGGAAACAGACCTATCTATGGTGATCCGATCCTTTGGCGCAGTTCGTCCCAATCCCTATATGGAAAACGGAGAACATCTCCATGACTTCTGTATTGAAAACCCGGCACCCGGTTTTTACAGTTTGATTGGCATCAAGACCCCGGGACTAACCTGTGCCAACGAATTGGGTTTGTATCTTGCCAAGCAAGCTGCAGAGTTTTTGCATGCAGAAATAAATTCAAACTTTAATCCCTACCGCAATTCCATTACCAAAAAGAATGACCCAGATTACTATGAAGTGATCTGTCAGTGCGGCCATATTTCCAGAGGTGAAATTTTAGAGGCTATCCGCCGGGGAGCAACCACTGTAGATGGTGTGAAACGGCGGGTCGGTACCGGTATGGGACCCTGCCAAGGAGGCCGCTGCGACTGGCGAATTGCCATGATTTTGATGGAAACAGGTGCCAATCCCGCACCAGTATTTTAGAGGTATAGATATGATCGATCGATTAGGCCGTAATATTACCTATCTTCGCATTTCCGTCACGGACAAATGCAATCTGCGTTGCCGATACTGCATGCCGGAAGAGGGTGTATGTAAAAAAAGTCACGAGGATATGCTGACAGAGGATGAGCTCATCATGGCCGTGGAAGTAGCGGCTTCTCTGGGTATCACAAAGATCCGTATTACCGGTGGAGAACCGTTGGTAAAAAAGAACATTGTGTCTATCTGTCGACGGGCCGCTGCCGTGGAAGGTATCGAAGAAGTTTGCCTAACGACCAATGGCATTATGCTTCCCCAACTGGGAAAAGCGTTGAAGGAAGCAGGCGTAAAGCGTATTAATTTGAGTCTGGATACTTTGGACCCTGCGAAGTATACACACATCACCCGCATCGGTAAGCTGGAATCTTTTCGGGACGGTTTGCACGCTGCCTTCGAGGCAGGATTTGAAAAAATCAAGGTCAATGCAGTCCTGATCGGTGGTTTTAATGACAATGAAATTGAAGCTCTGGCAAATCTCACGAGGGAATACCCTCTGGATATGCGCTTCATCGAACTGATGCCCATCTTGGACAGCGATGAATTTGGCCAGTCTGCTTATATGCCTTATTCCAAAGTATTGGAACGACTGCCAAATGCCGTGCCGGTATCACCCGATGGCGGTGTGGCTAAGCTTTACCGGCTGCCGGGGGCCAAAGGCAATATTGGTCTTATCAGCCCCATCAACGCCCACTTCTGTGGTGAGTGCAATCGCATTCGCCTTACTGCTGACGGGAAACTAAAACCTTGTCTGCATCGAGCAGAAGAGTATTCCCTGAAGGGAATGGATTTCGCCGGCATGCAGGCTGTGATGAAAGAAGTTATTTGGAATAAACCCACCTGGCACGGCGACTTGGATGCGATACACCGCAGTAAGGCCGGCAGGAATATGAATCAGATCGGAGGATGACAATATGTCCGATTTCACCCACTTTAACGAACAGGGCCGTGCCAAGATGGTAGATGTAGGTGAAAAGCCTATTTCTCAACGTGTTGCTGTGGCAGCAGGCCGTGTACTTGTCAATGAAAAAACCTTTTCCCTGATTCAATCTGGCGGTATGAAGAAGGGCGATGTATTAACCGTTGCCCAGATCGCCGGTGTCATGGGCGCAAAGCGCACCCCGGACATTATCCCTATGTGCCACCCCATTTTGATGGACGGTATCAATCTGACGCTTTCCCTGGATGAAACAAGGTTTTCTGTGGAAATCAAGGCCACCGTATCCTGTGATGGTCGAACTGGCGTGGAGATGGAAGCGCTGACCGCAGTTTCCACCGCTGCTCTGACAGTGTATGATATGTGCAAGGCCGTCCAAAAAGATATGGTTATTACTGATATCCGCCTGCTGAGTAAAACCGGCGGTGTCCATGGAGATTATTTTCGGGAGGAGAACTGATATGTATACTGCAGCTGTCATTACCATCAGCGATAAAGGCTACCGCGGTGAACGCGTGGATACCAGCGGTCCCAACCTGGTAGAGATTCTGAAAGATAAAGGTTTTGATGTTACCCACACCTGTATCATCCCCGATGACCGTGAGATGATCAAAGCAGAGCTGTGCAAGTGTTCCGATGAACTGGGTATCGCCCTGGTGTTGACCACTGGCGGCACTGGCTTCTCTCCGCGGGATATCACCCCGGAAGCCACTATGGAAGTGGTTGAGCGACCCACCCCTGGTATTCCCGAAGCTATGCGCGCCGAATCCATGAAGATCACCCCTAAGGGCTGCCTCTCTCGGTCTGCAGCCGGCATTCGGAATCGGAGCCTGATCATCAATCTTCCTGGCAGCAAAAAAGCCTCTCAGGAAAACATTTTGGCGGTGATTGACCCGGTGGCACATGGTCTGGATATGCTCTACTCCGAAGGCAGCGCTGATTGTGCCAAATAAATAAAACAACTCCCCTGCCGGTTTGCAGGGGAGTATCTTTATACATCGAACCGATTATAGCTTTGATAGCAATCCAGGCAAAGTTTCTTGCCATCTGCAATCCGGATCCAGTTAGAACCGGTTTTCTCACCGCAGCATTCGCAGTTGTAGCTGTCGAAGATTCGGGCAGATGTGGGCAGCGGGATTCGGGTAGGCATCACATCAAATAACTCCTCACAACTGTGGTCAAAGTAATATCGCTGAGATGCTTCCGGTGTCATATCCAAGGGCTTAGGTTTCAGCACCAACCTCACCGATTGCCTTGTTGCCCGGTTGTAAAAGGAAAAGGCTTGTTTGCCGGTCATATGAAACAGCAGATTTCCCTTGCCAATGCTGCAACCTAGCATTACCTGAATCGCATCTACACCGCAAGCGTCATTTTCAGAAATGCAGACCACCTGCTCGTTGTCAGAAAAGGAGATATCCAGCAACTTCATGGCATACTGTGCTGCGGCATAGCCAATTCTCAGCCCGCCACAACGGTGTCCATGGAATTCTACACATTTATCCCAAAGATCCATGCTCAGTTCAGCTCCGTTTCCACTACACATTCATTCTTTATCCGACCTACCAGATACTGCAAAGCCTCCACAACTCTGGGACGGATATCACCGCCGATGAGCACATACATAATGTCGTCACCCATCTGCAGCTGACCTTCATTCAGCCAGACCTTGATATAATAAATGCCTTCCAATTTATAGGTATCGGCAATGACGGAATCGACCTTTTCTGCGTCATAAGAAAAAAGCATGCCGGTGACTTCTTTGGTGCCTTCTGCGCCGAAACGGACTTTTGCTTTTGCGGTCTGGCGGACAGTACCGTTATGGGTCAGGTACATACCAATCTTTGGGGCGGATTCGTGGGCTTTGGCTTCCTTTAGCCAAGCATCCATAGAAGGGGGCATTTTTCTCATGGTTATTCCTCCGAAAATAGTTTTCTATATTTTATCACAAATCATCTCAAAAGAAAACCCTCTTGGATAAATACATCTCTTGCTACCTTGTGGGTTTTGATTAGCTTTCTCGTCTTTTAAACGGTTTTTTTGTGCGAACTTTGGAAAAACTCATTTCGTGGTTTTTTCGATATTTTTGTATTGACTTCCCGCCTTTGCATGTTATAATAATCCTTGTGAAAAGACAGCCTGAACTAGCCTTTGGAGGGTATTTCTTCAGATGTCCCATATTTTCGTGAAACGGTGGACGAGCCTATTCCCGAAAAGTCCAAGCACACTGGAAGCAGTGTACCCTTTGGACTGGTGGAAGGCTCGTCATTATTATTTTTGGAGGAAAAAAACATGAAGAAAATCACTTCCCTGCTGCTGGTCCTGGTTATGATGCTGGGTCTGGTTGCCTGCGGTGCCAAGGCTCCCGCTACCGATGCACCCGTTGCCGATACCCCTGTGGCTGACGCTCCCGCTGATGAGCCCGTAGCTGATGTTCCCGCTGATGAGCCCGTGGCTGACGAGCCTGCCGACAATGGTATCGTGGTAGACACCAAGATCCTGATGGAGCAGGATGACAGTATGCTCAACACCTACTCTGCCATCGCTGTGAACCCTGCAGCTCCCTTCGTGGATGCTGACGGCAATCCCGTGGCTGATGTCTATGTGAACACCGCCGGTGCAGATGCCCTGATCCAGTGGCTGCTGACCGAAGAGGCTCTGAATATGGCCGGTGAGTACGGTGTTGCTGAGTACGGCGAGTATCTGTTCTATGTCAAGGACAACGCTCCCGTCTACACCGGTGAGATTGCTGCCGCTACCGAAGAAACCAAGACCATCCGTCTGTCCACCACCACTTCCGTTAAGGATTCCGGCCTGCTGGGTTACCTGCTGCCCGCATTTGAAGCCGCTTACGGCTACACTGTGGAAGTCCAGTCTGCCGGTACCGGCAAGGCCATCGCTGCTGCCAAGGCCGGTAACGCTGACCTGATTCTGGTCCACTCCAAGAGCCAGGAAGAGACTTTCGTTGCCGACGGTTTCGGTCGTATCGTTGACGGCTTTGAAGCTGAGCGCATCTCCTTCATCTACAATTACTTTGTTCTGTGCGGTCCTTCCGCTGACCCCGCCGGGGTTGCTTCTGCTGCTTCCGTTCTGGATGCTTTCGCTGCTATCGCCGAAGGCAAGTATATCTTCATCTCCCGTGGCGATGGTTCCGGCACCCACACCAAGGAGCTGGCTCTGTGGCCTGCCGATCTGGGTATTGCCCAGGATGCTGAGTCCTTTGCTGCTTACACCGAATGGTACACCTCTGCCAACACCGGCATGGGTGCTTGCCTGGTCATGCCCGAGCAGAGGGGTGCTTACATCCTCACCGACAAGGCTACCTTCCTGCGCTTCGTGGCAAACGACGGCATCATGGAGTAATTGGCGATTGATTTTCGCCAAAACCTGCGATAAAATAAATCCCGTGGGGTTACCCCA
>JAZSQH010000076.1:0-9817 GCA_045537865.1 Faecousia sp.
AGAATTATTTTCGATAACAAACATGTTGTCATCCCGAGTAAGCCGCAGGCGCATCGAGGGATCTACGCACCGAATGGCTGCTTATGCGTAACGACAATGCGTAGATTCCTCGACTTCGCTTCGCTCCCGCTCGGAATGACAAGGGGTTTTTCGTTGATGGAAAAGAATTGTATTATGCATTGTGCATTATAAAAAGGAGGAAAACATGGCAGAGAGGAGAATGTTCCACACGGCGGTGGTAGAGAGCGATGCGTTTTATGATTTGGCGATCGGCGCGCAGGCGCTGTACTTTCATTTAGGAATGAGTGCCGACGATGACGGGTTCATCAACAGCCCCAAACTGATCGCCCGGAAGCTGGGCAGACCGGCAAAGGAGCTGCAGCTGCTCATTGACAAAGGCTTTGTGCTGAACTTCGACGGCATCGTGGTGCTAAAGCATTGGTTGGTGGCTAACAGTCTGAAAACGGACAGAATGAAAGCGTTGCAGTATCCGGATATTGCGGAAAAACTGTATGTGACGGATAACAGACATTATGTGACAGAGCCGTTGCCGGGAAAAGTAAATTTACTAAAGACCCGTCAGGAAAAACTGGATTCCATTCGGAATCCCAAGGTAAGAGAAGGTAAGGTAAGAGAAGATAATATAAGAGAAGATAAGATAAGTGAAGGTAAGGTAAGGGAAGGTAATACCGCTGCGGCGGCGGGGTTGCCTGCGATGACCTATGATGATGATAAAAACAGAAAGAAAGATTCTGTGATCAAGCTGGAGCTTTGGCAAGCCAATGAGCTGATGGAATTGATGGGGGTGCAGGAATACTGCCGCTACCGGAAAAAGTTGGAGGACTTTATCCGGGACAACGATGCCCACATCAAAGATCAATACGAAACACTGCGCAAGTGGTGGCAAGCAGATAGGAGGTAATCAATATGAATAAAAGTCCTTGTATGGGTTGTGTAAAGGTGGCAAATGCCGCCGAGTGCGATAATAAAGACTGCGCCCTGTGGCGCAAATGGTACATACAGCGCTGGAACGATATGCGCTTTTCCGTTCGGGGTGATATGGAGCGGGTCAAGCGTGAGCCTGCCGGGGTGTGTATCGGCGGCAATTACTATTCCCAGCCTCACCGGGTCAAGGGGTATTTACAGAAAGACCCCTGCGACGGCTGTCTGTGTCCCCGGGATCTGTGTGTGCTGCCCTGCGCCATCAAGCGCAGCTGGCAAAGCGCAAGAGATAATGTTTTGCTCAGCTGAAAATGTGGATTTTTCCGGGCGCTTGCCGGCGCACCTAAATAATTAACAATCAAAAAAGGGTTGCGATACGGCGGATTTTCGTGTATGATACAGAAAAACCTTTTGACTAGGAGAATGTCCATGAAAAAACCATTGGAAGGATGCGTCGTCATCGACCTGACCACATTTGTGGCTGCCCCTGCTGCAGGTCGTCTGCTGGCAGATCTTGGCGCCCGGGTCATTAAAATCGAGCCCCCTAAGGGTGACGGCTGGCGAGATACCGGCATTGGCTTGGGCAAAAAGCGATTCTCCCAGACGGAGAACCCCATTTTTGATCTGTACAATAACGGCAAGGATCTGATTTCCCTGAACCTCAAGAGTGAGGCGGGTATGGCGGTGATGCACCAGCTTCTTGAAAAGGCTGATGTATTTATCACCAATAACCGTCCGGCATCTCTGGGTCGTATGGGCTTGGATTATGAGACCTTGCACAAGAAATATCCCTGTCTGATTTACGGTATCGTGCTGGGCTATGGCGAGAACGGCCCGGATGCCCAGATGAAAGCCTTTGATACCACCGCTTTCTGGGCGCGTACCGGTTTCTTGCGGGATCAGGCGATCGTGATGCCGGACGGACAGTATGATCCTGTAAACTATCCCTCCAGCGTGGGCGATAGCTATACTGGCTCTGTTTTGACCATGCAGATTTTGGCGGCTATGCTTCAGCGGCAGCAGACCGGCGAGGGTCAGATGGTCAGCGCCACACTGTACCACGTGGGTATGTTCGCCATGGCGACCATGATCGTTAAGCACCAGTACGAGGGCAGCCCTGTTGTGCCCAACACCCGGGCGGAAGTGAATCCCGGCGCCGGCGGCTATATGTGCGCGGACGGCCAGTGGATATTCCATACTGGCGATATTATGCTGATCTTCCGGCTCGCCGGCAGAACGGAGCTGTGCGAAGATCCCCGTTTGATCAATGGCAACTGGGCGAACAATCGGGAATTCTTACTGCAGAGTATGCGGGAGTGCTTCCTGACCAAGACCCGGGATCAGTGGCTGGAGGAATTGAAGCCTTACGATGTACCCAATGTGAAGCTGGCGCACTTTGCCGATGCGGCAAACGATCCCCAGGCGTGGGCAAACGATTTTGTCCGGGAGGTCACCTACCCCACCGGCTACACCCACAAAGTTCCCACCAGTCCTTTGGAGATGGAGCATCTGAAAATCCGGGAGCTGGACACCACCAAGCAGGTGGGTCAGGACACCGCAAAGGTGCTTGCTGAGCTGGGTTATACGGCACAGCAGATCGCCCAGATGAACGAATCCGGCGCAGTTGTATGTAAATAAGAAAGAGAGGCGAAAGCCTCTCTTTTTTAATTGCGGGCGAGTGCCCGCAGACAAACTCGCACCTACATATTTGTAGTCGTTATACTTGTTGCCCGGTAACGCTACATACTATGTTGCCATCCCGAGTAAGCCGCAGGCGCATCGAGGGATCTACGCACCGAATGGCTGCTTATGCGTAACGACAATGCGTAGATTCCTCGACTTCGTGCCTGCGGCACTTCGCTCAGAATGACAACATAATTCTGTGTTTTGCATTGTCCATTGTCAATTGTCAATTGTACATTCCCGATACAGGTGGCAGGCGCACAGATGGTTGGGAGCAACCTCTGCCAGCCGGGGTACGACCTTGCCGCAGATGTCCATACGCTCCGGACACCGGGGATGGAATTTACACCCGCTGGGCGGGTCTGCCGGGGAGGGCAGACTGCCGGTCAGTACTGTTAAATTTCCACTCAGCGCCGGGTCGGGCATGGGAATGGCGGAAAACAGCGCCCGGGTATAGGGGTGCTTGGGGGCGGCGTACAGCGCCCCGGTTTCCGCCTGCTCTACCATGCTCCCCAGGTACATGACGCCCACGCTGTGGCAGATATGCTCCACCACGGAAAGATCGTGGGAGATGAACAGATAGGTCAGTCCGTACTGCTGCTGCAGGTCTTTGAGCAGATTCACGATCTGCGCCTGCACCGACACGTCCAGCGCCGACACCGGCTCGTCGCAGACCATAAATTCCGGCTGTAATGCCAACGCTCTTGCAATACAAATTCTTTGCCGCTGTCCCCCGGAAAATTCGTGGGGATAGCGGTTTTTGTGATAGGGCTGCAGGCCGCAGCTTTCCATAATGCCGTCGATGTAACCGGTCAGCTTGTCCGGCTTCACCAGCTTGTGGGCGCGCACGCCCTCTGCCAGCAGCTCTCCTACCGGCAGCCGGGGGGACAGGCTGGAAAAGGGGTCTTGGAAAATAATCTGCATTTTCGGTCGCAGTTTCCGCAAATCCCGCTTGGAAAGGGCATAAATGTCCTGCCCGCCAAAGCGCACCTGCCCGCCGGTCTTTTCCCCGGCAAGGCGCAAAAGCAGCCGCCCGGTGGTGGACTTGCCGCAGCCGGATTCCCCCACAAGCCCCATGGTCTGTCCCCGGGGGATGGAAAAGCTGACCCCGTCCACTGCTTTGACGGCACCGTAATATTTTTTCAGGTCTGTCACCGTTACGATGTTGGACATGCTTTCACCTCCGGGAGTTGAGAATTGACAGTTGACAGTTGTAGGGACGTGCAATGCACGCCCCTACAGTGTCATTCCGAGCATTGCGGAGCAATGCGTGGGAATCCCCATCTTAAGAAGGGGATTGCCACGTCGCTGCGCTCCTCGCAATGACGGTTAAGGGTAGGGGATTGCCACGTCGCTGCGCTCCTCGCAATGACGGTTAAGGGCAGGGGATTGCCACGTCGCTGCGCTCCTCGCAATGACAGTTAAAATGTGCATTATGCATTGTGCGTTGTTTTACTGCGCCAGCAGCTGACGCTGTGGGTGGGACTGAGCTGTATCACGCAGGGGTATTCTCCGCAGTCTTCGTGGGCATGGTCGCACCGGCTGCGGAAGTAACAGCCTTCGGGCAGCACCGTGGGGTTCGGCACGCTGCCGGGTATGGAATACAGCCGCTGGGTCTTTTTGCCCACCACCGGCTTGGATGCCATCAGCCCGATGGTATAGGGGTGCGCCGGGTGGTAGAAAATATCCTCGGCTGTGCCTTTTTCCACCACTCTGCCGGCATACATCACCACCACAAAGTCCGCCATGCCCGCCACCACACCCAAATCGTGGGTAATGAGCATAATGGCGCTGCCCAGCTTTTCTTTCAGCTGCCTGAGCAGCTGCAGGATCTGCGCCTGAATGGTCACATCCAGCGCCGTGGTAGGCTCGTCGGCGATGATCACCCGGGGGTTGCAGGATAGCGCCATGGCGATCATCACCCGTTGGCGCATGCCGCCGGAAAGCTGGTGGGGGTACATCTGCGCCACCCGGTTGCCGTCGGGGATTCCCACCAAAGTCAAAAGCTCCTCAATTCGCTGCGACCGATTCTGTCCGGGGTCATGGTATGCCAACACCTCGCCGATCTGCTCGCCGATACGCAGCACCGGATTCAGGGCGGTCATAGGCTCCTGAAAGATCATGGAAACAGCGCTGCCCCGAAGCTGCTGCATCACCGACTCCGGGGTCTTGGCGATATCGTATGCCTTGTCCCCCAGATTCAGCCGAATACTGCCCCCGGTGATCTGCCCCTGAGGGCGCTGCAAAAGCTGCATCAGCGACAGGCTGGTGACGGACTTGCCGCAGCCGGATTCGCCTACCACCCCCACGGTTTTGCCCATGGGCAGGTCAAAGCTCACCCCGTCCACCGAGCGGACGATGCCGGCTTCTGTATAAAACCACGCCTGCAGGTCTTCAAATTCCACCGCATTGGCAGGGTTATGCATTTGGGTCAGATAGGATGATTCCGGCGCTTTCCGGAGTCGCTGTTTTTCCAGCCGGGCGGCGGTTTTCCGGTTATTTTTCATGACTGCCGTCCTTTTTCGTCAGCCACAGCGCCACCGCCACGGCGCACACACCGCCAACGAGCTTGCCCACGATCATAGCGGGGAGCATCCGGGGTTCAAAGCCCGCGGTAAAGCCCATGTGGTCGCCGAATACAAATGCCGCCGACACCGCAAAGGCGATATTCACCACCTTGCCCCGGTTGTCCATGTCCTTGACCATGCCAAAGGTGGCGATGGAGTTGGCAAGGGTGGCGATGAGACCGGCGGTGGCGGTTTCGTTGATGCCCAGCCGTCTGCCTACTGCCCCCAAGGGCTTTTTCAAAAGCCGGGTCAGCACCCACACCAAGGGGAATGCGCCTGCCAGCACGATGGCGATGGCGCCGACGGTCAAAAATCCGTCCTCTATAGGCGCCATGCCGGGTATCAGGGCAAAGCCGGTGAGCGAGCGCAAAATAGCGGCGGCAAGCCCTATGGTGATCAGCGCCACCACACCCTTACCGAACCAGCCAAAGCCTTTGATCATGGCTTTTTCAAACTTCCAAAGACCCAAGGCGATGAGACCGGCGATCAGCGCCACGGGAATCAGATTTACAAGAATTTTGCCCAGGGAAAAGCCGGCGACAATACCGCCGGCGAGGATACCCACCGGCACGGTGACGATGCCGCACAGCACGCCTTTGGCAAGAGCAGGGCGGTCGCTTTCGCTCAGAATACCCATGGCTACCGGAATAGTAAAAACCACCGTAGCGCCCAGCGTGCTGCCTGCCAGAATACCACCCAGCGCCGCTGCCTCCGGGTCGGCGGTCAGCTCCTTGGCAAGGGATGCGCCGCCCATGTCGCAGGCTAAAATCGTACCGGCGAACATAGCCGGGTCAGCGCCCAAGAAGGTGTACACCGGCACGATCACCGGACGCAAAAGGTTTGCCAGCACCGGGGCAAGGGCGATGATACCCAGCATAGCCATGGCCAGTGCGCCCATGGCAAGGATGCCCTCCTCGAACTGCTTGCCCAAGCCGATGCGATTGCCGAAAATGCGGTCAACGGCGCCCAGCACCGCAAAAATCGCCATGAGCCAAATCAATATTTCATGTGCGGACACAGTTTCACCTCAAATCTATTCAGAATTACTTTTCCTGGTCGATGATGGCGACCACGCAGGCGTCTACCGGCGCGTCCATGGAGAATTTGGTTGCCGCAGAGCCGGTGACAAGAAGCACCTTGTCCCCCTTGCCTGCGCCCACATGGTCTGCCGCAACAATGACACCCGACAGAGTGTCCACCACCAAAAATGTCTGTCCGGCAAGGCACTGTGCCTTTCGGGTCGCCCATACCGAGCCGGTTACTGTACCGATTTTCATACGCTGTCTAAAATCTCCTTTGCCATTGGTGTCAGCACCGCTCCCGGTGCAGGTCGCTCGCCTTTTTGCGTCATTTGCCGGGCAAGCTCGGCGGTGATGACCCGGCGCTGTGTGCCGTCGGTGAACACCACACCCCAGCTTTTCAGCTCCCGGCGGCGGGTTGCCAGCGTTGCGCTCAATGCCCGGTTGCCGGGACTTTCCGGCAGACCCGGGGCATACAGAATCACCGGCATACCGGCGGCTAAGGCGCTTAGTGCATGTTCCTCTGAAAAATGCAAAAGCTGGCTCAGACCTAACGAGCCGATGACCACCGCATCGTAGGGCGGCGCTGTGACGAAATCATAGTTTAGCGGCGGTTTTTCGCCGATCAGATAGGCTTTCATACGATCCTCCCCAAGTCCCCCGGCTGGAAGCCGCAGGCGTTGGCTTCGTCGTAGTCCAGATGGACGGAGGTGGCGAATTTGTCACTGACTCGCACAACCGTGTCCTGAAATTGCACCGGACGGGCGGTGTAGGTCTGCAAGGTCACGGTCTGTCCGTCTTTTACCCCGAACTTTTCCGCATCGGCTGGGGTGATGTGGATATGCCGCTGGGCGGCGATGACCCCCTGGGTCAGGGTGATTTGTCCCTTTTCGCCCACCAGGGTCGCCCCGGGGGAGTTCTTTACATCCCCGGACTGGCGAATGGGAGGGGTGATACCCAGGGTCTTGCCGTCGGTGAGGGAAATTTCCACCTGCGCCTGACTTCGCTCCGGGCCAAGCACCGCCACGTTGTGAAACTGTCCCTTTGGTCCGATGACGGTGACCCGTTCATTGGCAAGGAACTGCCCCGGCTGGGACAAGGGGCGCTTGGGGGTCAGACTGTGACCGAACAAGGTCTGCGCCTGCTCCCGGGTCACATGGACATGCCGTCCCGAGGCTTCCAGCTCTATGAAAATATTGCCCAGCACGGCTTGTACTAACTTGTCCAGTTCCATAGATTTCTCCCCTTAATGTGGTCATTGCGAGGGCAACATGTTGCCCGTGGCAATCTCCTGAAATGATTGACAATTATGCATTATGCATTGCCTTTTCCTTTATCATCATGATATAAATTGCGCTGCTCAACCGATTCATGGCACGCAGGATATCCGTCCGCTCCGGTACTGCCCGTACCGCCGCCAGCTCTGTCTGCCGGGCGGCGCACCGTACCCGATTCAGGGCAAGCACCGCCGGCTTGTCAGAAAAGTCCGGCATAAAATGGGGCTGACCGAGAAAGTCCTGTGGGCGGTGGCTTTGCTCCCGGAGCTGCTGCTGGGTCAGTCCCAGCAATCGCTCCTCCGGCATGGGTTCGCCCAGCACCTCGCAGGCGATCAAATGCCGGGTCAGGGTCAGAATTTCCTGCAAATTCTTTTGTAAATGGGGGTACTGGCTGCCGCAGAGCAGTAGCTCCCCCTCCAGTGTATCCACCGCCCCCCGGAATGCGATCCGGGGGTGTGTTTTGGGTACTAGCACATCCCCATAAAGGTGGGTCATGTGCTCCGGTTTTTCCTCCAGATAGCCACCGTTTTCCAGCCGGTAACGCTCCGGTTTTGCCATGGAGGCAGGTAAAATTTCGATCCGTTGGGCGGTGAGCCAGTCTTTCGCCCCACTGGACAGCTGGTCGCCTGACCCCAGATAGAATACCCGTTTACCCTCTCGGTTGCGGATGTTGTCCCGCACCGCCCTGATGTCCAGCAGCATTACTTACCGGCGGGAGGATTCTGGCTCAGTCTGCCCTTGGGCAGAATGGCATCCACTTCTGTGTGGGGACGGGCGATCACATGGACGGATACCAATTCGCCCACCTTTTCCGCCGCCGCTGCGCCGGCATCGGTGGCAGCTTTCACTGCGCCCACATCACCACGCACCATGACAGTCACCAGACCGCCGCCTACCGCTTCCTTGCCTACCAGCTGCACATTGGCGGACTTGACCATAGCGTCTGCCGCCTCGATAGCGCCGATCAGGCCCTTTGTTTCGATCATACCCAGAGAATTTGTGTCCATAATAAAGCTCCTTTTTACGAATTGAGAATTGAGAATTATTTTTGATAACAAACATGTTGTCATCCCGAGTAAGCCGCAGGCGCATCGAGGGATCTACGCACCGAATGGCTGCTTATGCGTAACGACAATGCGTAGATTCCTCGACTTCGCTTCGCTCCCGCTCGGAATGACAGAGGTTTTGGCTAACGGAAAATAATTGTGCATTATTTCAGTCGCTCCAAAATTTTGGCAGTGAGGATTTCTACCAGCTTGTCGTCCACCGGTGGGGCGGACGGGGTTTCCACCGCCTTGTCAAACGCCACCCGGCGGATGTTGATCAGATCCAGCGGAGAAATGTTATTGCTGGAGCTGCTGCCGCCTACCGCACCGCAGCCAAGGGTCAGGGCAGGGAACAGCGCCGTGGTTGCGCCGATGCCACCCAGCGCCGCCGGGGTATTCACCAAGAACCGGGATACGGGAATCTGCAAAGCAAATTTGCGTATCACGGCGTTGTCCTTGGCGTGGATAGCAAAAGTGTGTCCGCTGCCCTCGTGGCGCAGCACCTCCACCGCCTTGTTCAGAACGGCATCCTCGCTGTCCATTACAAAAAATGCCAGCACCGGACACAGCTTTTCCATGGAATAGGGGCGGGTAGGCCCTGCCTCCTGCTCCCGGGCAACCAACACCCGGGTGTCCCCCGGGACGGAAAAGCCAGCCATTTGCGCCAGCTGGGTGGCTGGCTTGCCCACAATGGCTGGATTCAGCGTGCCGTTTGGCTTGAACAAAAGCTTTGCCAAACGACCGGCTTCCTCCGTGTCCATGAAATAAAAACCCATACCCCGGGCAGTTGCCTTCACGGTCTGTTCCATGTCCTTTTCCACGATAATGCTCTGCTCCGAGGCGCAGACTGTGCCGTAGTCAAAGCTTTTGGAGCGCAAAATGCAGCTAAGTGCATGTTCCACATCTGCCGACCGGTGGATATACGCCGGGCCGTTGCCGGCGCCTACACCGATGGCAGGCTTGCCGGAGGAATAGGCAGATTTGACCATGGCAGGACCGCCGGTGGCAAGAATCAGCCGTGTTTGCGGTGCGCTCATCAGCTCCCGGCAACCGTCCAGACTGGGAATGGTCAGGCAGGCAACGCTGCCCTTGGGCGCACCGGCTTTTTCCGCTGCCGCCGCCACCACCTTCGCCGCCCGCAAGGTACATTCCAGCGCCTTGGGGTGGGGGGAGAACACAATGCTGCACCCGGCTTTCAGGGCGATGAGGGCTTTATAACATACGGTGGAGGTGGGGTTGGTGCTGGGTACGATGGCGGCGATCACACCCACCGGCACACCGAT
>JAZSQH010000067.1:0-3168 GCA_045537865.1 Faecousia sp.
GTGTTGGCGGTGTTGGGGTTCAGCTGCTGAGCAATGTTCCAGCAGAAAGCAACGTTGAAGGTGCCGTTGTAGAACTGAGCGATCTCATCGCCGCCAACCAGGGAGGCGTCGAAAGCGATAGCGGGGTTGTCATACAGCTTCTTCAGAGCGGCGATGTTCTCCTCGCTGCCCCAGGTGTAAGCAGTGTGCTCGGGGTTGGTGAAGGTACCACCGCAGAGGTTGTTCACCAGAGCGCGGGTGCCCTGGTCACCGCCCTGACCGGCGCAGTAGACAGCACCAACGGTCTTGCCGGTGTGAGCGTAAACAGCAGCGATAGCGGCCTCGAAGTCAGCGACGGACTTCCAGGTGTGGGTAGCCTCGTCGATGTACTGCATAGCGCCAGCAGCCTCGAACACGGTCTTGTTGATGGCCATGCAGTGAGCGGTCATGACCAGGGGATACTCGTAAGCGGTAGCATCGTCAGCGAAGCAAGCAGCCACGGTAGCGGGGTTCAGCTCGGCCTTATCGGTCTCGTCGAACAGGTCAGCAATGTTGACCATCTTGCCCTTGGCACCCCAGTTAGCGACCAGACGCTCGGGACCTTCCATGATCAGGTCGGGAGCAGCGCCGCCCTCGAGAGCAGTGTTGACCTTATCGTCGCCATCGGCGTAGGTCAGATACTCAACGGAAACCTTGATGCCGGTAGCGGCCTCGAAGTCAGCCATCAGAGCATCGACGGTAGCCTGATCACCCCAACCACCGATGGGGTAGGTCCACAGAGTCAGTTCGGTAGTAGCAGCGGCATCGTCGCCATCCTCGGGAGCCTTCTCAACGGAGCAGGCAGCCAGGGACAGAACCATGACCAGAGCCAGCAGAAGAGCAAAAAACTTCTTCATAACTTTACAATCTCCTTATCAATTTTGTTCTTGTAAGCCCCTGATAGGGCAGCTTACATTCTGTTGAAAATATTACAGGATTATGAATGCCTTGTCAACAGTTTTTGAAAACAATTTTCAAAAAACGAAGAAAAAAGAAAATTTTTTCCGTTTATGACAAAAGAACTCCAAATCTTTGGTATACTCTGACGAAAGTAGGGGAATTCTCTTGACGGAAATGAAAAAAATGGTATGCTAAATACATTATTATTACTTTGGGCTAATATCGAAGCAAGGAGGTTTTGACAGTGAAGAAACATATTGTTTGCCTCGGCGATTCCAACACTCACGGTTACTGTGCTGATCCTGCTGATTGTGCTGACGGCGGTATCCGTTTTAATGAGGACGAGCGTTGGACACAACTTTTGCAGAAAAAGCTTGGTGAGGAATATCTGGTGGTGGAAGAGGGGCTCTCGGGCCGCACCACCTGTTTTACCGACCCTCTCCACGAGGGAATGAGTGCGCTGGACTATATTACCCCCTGCTTGAAGAGTCACGAGTTTGTGGAACTGCTGATCATCATGCTGGGCACAAACGATACGAAGGATCGTTTTGCCTCTTCCGCCGCCTGCATTGCCATCGCTATGGGTCGCCTGGTGAGCAAGGCGAAGGCTACCGACTGCTGGGGCGGAAAGCAGCCCAACATCCTTGTAGTAGCGCCGCCTCCCATCGGTGAGGGGATGCTCCTCAGCGATGTAGCGGAAACTATGGGCGAGGGCTGCGTGAAAAAGTCCCGCGAACTGGCACGTTACTATAAGGAGCAGTGCGACCTCCTTGGCTGTCACTTCCTCGATGCAGGGAGTATCGGCTGCACGTTTAACGAAGTGGACTATATGCATTTGACCCGCGCCGACCATGCTGTGCTGGCAGAACGTTTGGCGGAACTGGTGCCCGCGCTGATAAGCTGATAAAATAAAAAATGCCGCTTGTGCAGCGGCATTTTGGTGCAGTTATTCCTCCTCACCCATATAGGGCTTGAACATTGGCTCGATAAAGAGGGAGCTGATCAGTGCGGCCAAGCTGGGCAGGAAAAACAGAGGCACTACCAGCCGTACGCACAGGAACAAGGATACCGAGTTGATAACACCCAGCGCGATGGCGCGGGGAAGATTGGCAAGAGAGAGCATTACCGTGTTCTTAAGCAGTGCGCCCAGAGAGTTTTCAAAGCGGGAGAGCATGGGGAAGAGGACACTCAGAATTCCAACGATCACCACGGCGATAAATGCCGCACCCGAGAACAGCAGCCAGGACACAGTACCTGCCACGGCACCGTTCCACAAAGCGATCATACCCTTGAGCAGTGCTGCAAAGCACAGCAAAAACAGGATCGAGGGAATAATACCTGCTTTCCAGTTTGTGCGGAACACCTCGGAAAAACGGCTCCAGGAATGCCGCTCCTTCTGCCGAAAACTGCGGAAGGTGGCATCGTACAGTGCAGCGATGGATGCGCCCGTTGTCACCACGCCGAAACAGCACACCACAAAGAAAAGACTTAAAAAGATACAGTCTGTCAGCTTTCCCATAAAGACCATCAAATGGCTGTCGGGAGCAAAGAGATTTCGGAACATTTTTCCACCTCCGTCCGTTCTGAGGAACAGTATAGCATAGGAGGATACCTTTTGTCATCGTTTCAAGGAAACTTTTTTTAATTATCACTACTTAAGACAAATTTTTGACTAAGAGAGGAAATCATTATGGATCGTCAGAAGTTTATTGCTGAGCGTCAGTGGATTCGTGATCAGCTGACCAATGTCGCAGATTTTTGGCTGAAGAATGGTATGGATCCTGTCCATGGCGGCGTTTACACCTGTTTGGACAGAACCGGCAAGATCTTCTCCACCGATAAGAGTGTGTGGATGCAGGGTCGCTGTGGCTGGACGTATGCTTATCTGTGCAATATTTACGGTGTGAAGGAGGAGTGGCTGGCTGCTTCCAAGAGCTGCCTCGACTTCCTTGAGAAGTACTGTGTCAACCATGCTGCCGGCGGCAGATTGTATTTCACTGTCACCGAGGATGGCAAGCCTCTGCGTCAGCGCCGCTACTGCTTCTCTGAGGCGTTCTACTGCATTGCCAATGCCGAGTATTACGGCCTGACCGGTGAGCGTGAGCATCTCGAGCGTGCCCGCCGCGCCTATGATATGTATTGGAATCTCAACCATGGCATGGAAGATCCCACCGGCATGGGTCCCAAGACTATTCCTGAGACCCGCACCGGGCGTTCTCTGGGTATCCCCATGATCATCCTCAATGTGAC
>JAZSQH010000030.1:0-8295 GCA_045537865.1 Faecousia sp.
TAAGACCGCTTGGCCTCCGACTTAAGTCAATCGATTCTCCGGCCGGCTTGGGTATCCCGGGCAGTTTCAGCCAGGAATTTGCTGTAAAAACGCAGAAAAATTCCGCTTCCCTCTTGTTTTTTCAAAAGTGTAGGGTTATAATACCCGAGGAAATACACGAGGAGGTCATATTTATGGCTGTCAAGATTGAAAAAGAAACCATCATCGGCGATGTTCTGGATATTGCTCCCCAGGCCGCTCCCCTGTTCTTTGCCATCGGCATGCACTGCCTCGGCTGCCCCTCCTCCAGAGGTGAGACTGTTGAGGAAGCCTGCGCTGTCCACGGCGTTGACTGCGAGCCTTTCCTGGCGCAGCTGAACCACTTCCTGGAGGCTTACGAGGCTGACCAGGCTGCAAAAGAGAGCAAGTAAACCGGTACTGCCATCCCGTTTGCCGGGATGGCAGTTTTTTGAGGTATCCTATGAAACTACCACCCCTTTCCCGCAGACTTCTCGCCTGCTGCCAACTGGTTAACCAAGATGACCGGGTTGCCGACATTGGCTGTGACCACGGTTATCTGGGCATCCACCTTTTATTAAATCATATTGCCGATTCTGTGATCGCCGCCGATGTGAACGAAGCGCCGCTTCAAAGCGCATTACACAATGCGCATAAATTTGATGTGGCGGATAAAATGCAGTTTTATCTGTCTGACGGTCTGAAAAATGTGCCCCGGGATTTTGACACCATGGTCTGCGCCGGTATGGGTGCGGACACTATGATCTCCATTTTGGAGCATGCACCGTGGCTGAAAAGCGACCGATATCGACTGATCCTGCAATGCCAGTCCCGGCGGCCCGAGCTGCGCAGATACTTATATCAACAGGGCTATTGCATCGTGTCTGAAACCTTAGCGCAGGACGGCAAGTTTATCTATCCCATAACTGAGGTGGTCTACCGGCCCTCTGCGCCCCTGTCGGAAAGTCAGTATCACATCACCCCTGCCCTGCTGGAAAGCGGCTCAGCGCTGCTGCCTGCCTTCTACAAGCGTGTAACAGAGGGTATACAGACTACTGTCAGTGGACTGGAGCGCACCGGCGGTGAAAAATACCAGTATTATAAGTCGCTTTATGACGAACTTCTGAAATCGGAGGAGAAAATCTATGGCAACTGTCAATGATATTTGGGCGCACATCCATAGCTTTGCCCCGGAATATATGAAAGAGGACTGGGATCATGTGGGTCTGAACTGCGGTCGTGGCGACCGGAATGTAACCAAGATTCTGGTGGCTTTAGATCCATTTATGGATGTATGTGAGGAAGCCAAAGAAATGGGCGCAGAGCTGATCGTTTCCCACCATGCGCTGATCTGGACGCCCGGCTTTGTAACGGACAATGATGAGCAAGGTCGCTGCACCCTGTTTCTCATCGAGAATAACATCGCCTGTATCAATGCCCACACCAATTTAGACTGCGCTCCCGGCGGTGTCAATGATATTTTGGCAAGTCAGCTGGGTCTTGAAAATGTAGCAGTGATCGACCCCAAGGGAACAGACGAAAACGGCATCGAATATGGTCTATTGCGCCATGGCATCGTGCCGGTCCAATCCCTTTTTGACTTCCTTTCTCAAGTCAAAACCAAACTGGGCTGCAGCGGCGTTCGCTATGTGGATGGCGGAAAACCGGTGTGCAGAGTGGCTGTTGGCGGCGGCGCACGCGCCTCGGAGATGGAAAAAGCTGCGGCTGCGGGCTGCGACACCTTTGTGACTGCAGATGTAAAATACAACCAGTTTTGGGATGCAAAAAATCTTGGACTCAACCTAATCGATGCCGGTCATTTCCACACAGAAAACCCGGTCTGCCAGTACATCGCCGATCAGCTGCGGACTGCATTCCCGGAAATTACCGTGAAAATCTCCGAACAGCATAACGATTGCGCAAAATTCTTTGTGTAAACGATTGATTTTAGTCTGTTTTTGTGCTAAAGTATATTGGAATTTTCAGTAAACAAGAGAGGAACGATTATTATGTCCGGACATTCCAAATGGCATAACATTCAAAAAACCAAGGGTGCGCAGGACGCTAAGCGCGCTGCCGCCTTTACCAAAATCGCAAAAGAGCTGATCGTGGCAGTTAAGGAGGGCGGCGGCATTACCGACCCTGCCAATAACTCCCGTCTTGCTACCGTTATTACCAAGGCAAAGGCTGCCAACATGCCCAACGACAACATCAAGCGTTGTCTGGAAAAGGCAGCAGGCGCAGGCGGCGGTGACAGCTATGAGTCCATCACTTACGAAGGCTACGGCCCCGGCGGTGTTGCTGTGATCGTTGAGACCATGACCGACAACCACAACCATACTGCCGGCTCTATGCGCCACCACTTCGACAAGTTCGGCGGCAATCTGGGCGCTTCCGGCTGCGTCAGCTGGAGCTTTGATAAGAAGGGTGTACTGGTTATCGACAACGAGGATGGCGATTATGACGAGGATACCGTCATGATGGACGCAATGGACTGCGGCGCTGACGATTTCGAGGCCGAGGAGGATTGCTTCACCATCTACACTGACCCCGATGATTTCAATGCCGTTGCAGACGCTATGGCTGCCAAGAACTACAACTTCGCCTCTGCGCAGATCGAAATGGTGCCGCAGAACTACCAAAAGCTGGACAGCGAGGAGCAGATCAAGCTGATGGAAAAGCTCATCGACATCATGGAAGAAGATGACGATGTTCAGAACGTGTGGCACAACTGGGATCAGGATTAAATAAAACAAAACACAAAAGCACTGCAAGGGTTTCCTTGCAGTGCTTTTTCTTTTAATAACAAAACCAGCCGGCAAACCCCAGCAGCAGATCTGCCACCAAAACACCGACGAGAAGAAATACCAAAATAAAAATTGCAACGGTCATAATACGCTTGTCCCGTTTCAGCGACTCCACCTGCTCGGCAGCAGACAAAGGAAAACGCAGGAAGCCACGGTACATTTACATCATTTGCTGGGTGGTCATCCCCCTGCTGATCCTCACAATGATCGTCCTGGACGGACTGGGCATCTACATATTTAACAGTCAGCGGCTGATGGTTCTCGGCGGCTATGTGCTGGTAATGCTCATACCCTTTTTCACAGAAATAACCGTCAAAAACATATCCATCAAGCGAAATGATATAAAATAAACCGCCGGATACAATTAAGTGAAGTGACCCGGCGGTTTTTCTGTTTCATTGTTCCTCAGCAATCACGGAATCCAGACGTTTTTCACAAAAATCCAAAAAATTTTTCCACAGCTGTGAATCGATAAATTGATTCTGCCCGGTTTCCAGCAAAAGTTTTCCCTTAACGGCAGTATCATTGTTCCACACATGGTTGCCAATGAATACATCAACCGTTTCCCTGCGCAGTATATCCAGAGATCTGCGATAATCTTCTCTACATTGGGGGTATTCAAAACACCCCTTTTTCAAGGTATTTACACCGGCACCGCCAAACATACCCACACGGTAGGCGCTCCCCTTTTCCTTTGCTTCAAAGAAAAACGAGATCGTTCCCTTTGTATGACCTGGTGTTTCCTTAAAGGTTATGGTCGTATCCCCCAAAGTAAGCGTATCACCATCCCGAATCAATATATCCGGTGTGAAATAGTGCCGGACTTTTTCTGCATCTGCATAGCCGATCAACGTCTTTGCACCTGACAGGTCCACCATCGCCGCTGTAGCGCCGGTATGGTCATCGTGCCAATGGGTATTAACAATATAGCGAATATCCGCCGACTGAAATCCCAGCGAATAAATGGAATGGAGCACAAGATACAGTGTATCACTATAGCCAGGGTCGATGACGATCAAGCCGTCGCCGGTATCTATTAAATGGCAGGATGCCTGAAATGTTCCAACAAAGTACACATTCCCAATGATGCGAAACGGTGTAAGCCGCCCCTCCCACGGGTTTTGAATCTGACGCCGTTCAAACATATTAAATCCTCTTCGATTCGATCTTGCGCAGGATCTCATCACCGACTTCAGAGGTGGTATTATGACCGCCTAGGTCAGAAGTCAGTACCTTTTCTTCACAGAGCACTTCCTCGATGCAATCGATCAAAAGACTGCCCCACTGGGGATATCCCAGGAAGTCCAGCATTTGGCTTGCAGACCAGACAGTTGCCAACGGGTTCGCCTTGCCCATGCCGGCAATATCCGGTGCAGAGCCGTGTATCGGTTCAAACATAGAGGGGAACTTTCTCTCCGGATTGATGTTCGCACCGGCAGCCAAACCCATGCCGCCTGCGATAGCTGCGCCCAGATCTGTCAAAATATCGCCAAACAAGTTGGAGGTCACTACGACCTCGAATCGCTTGGGATCTTTCACCATAAACATACTTGCAGCATCCACCAGGTAAGTATGGGTTTCCACCTCGGGGTACTCTTTGCTCATTTCCGCAAAGATCTTATCCCAGAACACCATGGAGTAGTTCAGCGCATTGCCCTTGCTGATGCTGGTCAGGGACTTATGTTCCTTTTTGGCAAGTTCAAAGGCATAACGAATAACACGCTCACAACCCACACGGGAGAAAACACCGTCCTGGATCACCACTTCGTTGGGTTTGCCCTTAAACAGCCAGTTGCCGCTACCGGCATACTCACCTTCACTGTTTTCCCGGACAAATACCATGTCTACGTCTGCCTCGGTCACATCCTTCAACGGGCACGGTGCGCCCTTGAGCAGCTTTACGGGGCGCAGATTGATGTATTGATCGAATTTCTTTCGAATGGTCAGCAACAGATCCCACAGAGAAATATGATCCGGTACACCCGGTGCTCCCACAGCGCCCAGGAAAATGGCATCGTACTTCGACAGGATCTCGATACCGTCAGCCGGCATCATCTGACCATGTTTCAGATAGTAATCACAACCCCAGGGAAACTCCGTAAAGTCAAAGGAAAAGCCACCATCCAACTGTGCGACTTTCTTTAACACCTTTACGCCCTCGGCGATTACCTCCGGACCAATGCCGTCGCCGGCAATGACTGCAATCTTGTAAGTTTTCATAGAAAAGACCCCTTTTAATACTTGATATTATAAGTATAGAATTATATAATATATTTGTAAAATATCTTTTCTCTTATGTTTTATAGTTTATTTCTATAGGAGATTTCCGTATGACATTGGATCAATTGCGCTATTTTCAAGCGGTGTGCAAATACGGCAGCATTAGTCAGGCAGCAGAATTTATGTGTATTTCCCAGCCTTCTATTTCCTGCGCCATTAAAAAATTGGAGCAGGAATTTGGCACACTGCTATTCCTTAGAGAAAACAAACGCCTGATCCTGACCGAAGAGGGTCTGCAATTCTCTCGGTTAGCAGACAACCTGCTGGAAAACGCTGAGCAAGCGCAGACCATTATGAAATCCTTGAGTAATGGCAAGGTACTGAATCTGGGTGTTCCGCCTATGCTAGGTTCCTATATTTTGCCAGCGCTGTACGGCGATCTAATGCAGCAATATCCTGATCTTAAAATCAACATTGTCGAGGGCGACGGCAACGGCCTGATGCGGTTATTGGATGAGAGTAAAATTAACATGGCTTTCCTGCCCCACGTTGCTCCCTTTGATAAAAATTACAAGGCGCAGCCGCTGGTTGACCTGGATAATGTTTGCTGCATGCGTAAAGATCATCCGCTGGCAAAATGCAAATCTATTCAGCTGGACGCTCTTCAGACGCAACCGCTGGTATTGTTCCGAAACAGTTTCTTTCAGACCCAACGGATCAATGAACGCTTTAAGCAGTTGGGCATTGAACCCAATGTCCTCTTGCACACAACACAAGTTTCCACCGTCTTGAATTTGACCGCAAGCGGTTTGGTAGTTGGATTTCTTTTCGGCTTTCTGTTAAGATCCACTCCGGATCTGGTCGGTATTCCGTTAGACCCTCCTATGCACACACAAGTCAGCCTGGTTTGGAAGCAAGGCGAATATCTGAACGAAAACATGAATCGATTGATTCGTTTCGTCAAGGAATACAACAAAAAATAGGCGCAAAAAAAGGACTTCATACGAAGTCCTTTTTTGTTTTCTAATGTTAGATTTTCATAATTCCCAATGCGTCAAGAATAGACGAGATCAGGATCAGCACAATGCAGATCGGCGCCACATACTTGATGATGACCACAAACAGATTTTTCTTTTTGAACTTAGCAGAAAGCTCCACCTCATCGATCAGTGCCTGGGGTTTCAGGAAGTAACCCACAAAGATACAGGTCAGAAGCGCCACAACAGGCATGATGATACTGTTGCTGACAAAGTCAAACATATCCAGGAAGCTCATACCGCCAAAGGTCACATGGCTGAGCGGGCCAAAGCCCAATGTAGACAGAAGGCCTAATGCTATAGAACCAATCAGCACCACAAAACAGGTCGTCTTTCTCTTCCAACCCAGCTTATCGCAGACAATAGAAACAACGGTTTCCATCAGGGAGATGGAGGAAGTGATGGCCGCAAAGAAAACCAGCACAAAGAATACCGCACCGATGATATTGCCGCCGGGAATGGAGGCGAAAACCTTGGGCAGCGTTACAAACATCAATCCGGGGCCCTTACCCAGCGCCGTTTCGTCGCCGCCGGAGAAAGAGAACACCGCAGGAATGACCATCAGACCGGCCAGAAATGCAATGCCGGTATCGAATATCTCGATCTGGCTGACAGAGGATTCCAAATTTACATCCTTTTTCATGTATGAGCCGTAAGTAATCATAATGCCCATAGCCAGAGACATGGAATAGAACAACTGACCCATAGCTGCCAAAACTGTGGTCACCGAGAAACGGGAGAAATCGGGCATCAGATAGTAAACAACACCCTCCATCGCACCGGGCAGGAACATGGAGTAGATTGCCACAAAAAGTGTCAGCACCAGCAGCACAGGCATCATAACCTTGCTTACTTTCTCAATTCCCTTTTCAACACCCAGTAAAACCACAAGAGCCGTCAGGCCTATGAAAACCAAGAACCAGATAATGGGCTCCCATGTCTGGGATATAAAGGACTCAAAGAAGCCGTCCATAGCGGCATTGGCAGCACCGCCGGTAACGAACACGCCGAAGTACTTAACGACCCAGCCACCAATTACGGAATAGTACGGCAGAATGATGATCGGCACCAGCGCCGCCAACAAGCCCACAAAGCCAAATCTTGCATCCAGCTTTTTGAATGCATTGATGGCACTCATGCCTGTTTTTCTGCCGATAGAGATTTCAGCCGTCATAAGCGCAAAGCCGAAAGTCACCGACAAAATCAGATAGACAAGCAAAAAAATACCGCCGCCGTATTTTGCGGCAAGATAAGGAAATCTCCAAATGTTACCAAGTCCCACCGCAGATCCTGCGGCTGCGAGCACAAAACCGATTTTGCCCGTAAAGTTACTTCTATTTTCTGACATAATAACCTCTCATTCACAAAATTTACATAGATTATACCACACACAGTCTTATATAACAAGCGTTTTTCAAAATAAAAATAGGGATCGAAAGGCTTGTTTAGCAAAAAAATGATAAATCAATGCGAATCATTGTATATCATCAATTCCGCAAGGAATTGCATATCATCAAAACTTTAGTTTTGTATATCATCAAGCCGACAGTTTTTTGATACACACCTAAAGGTGTGATGAGATACAAATGCGACTTGTCGCATTTGATGATATACACGCTATTGCGTGATGATATACCAAGCCTGTCGGCTTGGATAAAAAAACTCTCGTTCTTTTGAACGAGAGTTTTTTGGGACCGACACTCAAAATGGAACCGGTCTAAAAACCTGATTTTCTTTGCTAATCATACATATTTTGAAAAAACATCAACATAGCGAGATGCAAACGTGACTGAAGTGATCTGCGAAAAAGGAATTTCGTAACATTCATCCTGCCAAATTCCATCGGCATCAAAATGTTTAAAAATCACTTTTGATTTTAATACCTTTTCAATTTTTCCAATTGCAAATTCACATTCATCATCAACTAAGCTTTCCCTTTCAACAATTATATTAAAGTTAACCTTTGAAAGTGATAAAAACACGCTATACCAATCGGTAATATCAATTTGTGGAGTTTGCATTTTTTCTAAAATGCCTTCTGCCTTTATAATCTCCAAACATTTGTCATTTTTAATTTCAGCCTTTTTAACATCGCGAAAGCGCCTTATTGAAAATCCGTCAAGAATAAAGTCATCTTCATTCGCGCCAAGAAATAACTTGTCACTAGTAATCAAAGGAAAATAGTATCGATAATTTACATCATACTTGAAAAACACACGACAAAGATTTTTTGG
>JAZSQH010000038.1:0-7107 GCA_045537865.1 Faecousia sp.
GGTGGAGTTGGGAACGATGTTGATAGCGCCGGCTCTGGAGCGGCGCAGGTCGCCCTTTCTCTGAGGACCGTCCAGGATCATCTGGTCGCCGGTGTAAGCGTGGATGGTGCACATAATGCCGGACTCGATGGAAGCCAGGTCGTTCAGAGCCTTTGCCATGGGTGCCAGGCAGTTGGTGGTGCAGGAAGCAGCAGAGATGATGGTATCTTCCTTGGTCAGGGTCTCGTGGTTGACATTGTAAACGATGGTGGGCAGATCGTTACCTGCGGGAGCAGAAATAACAACCTTCTTTGCGCCGGCATCGATGTGAGCCTGTGCCTTGTCCTTAGCGGTGTAGAAACCGGTGCACTCCAGCACAACATCAACACCCAGCTCGCCCCAGGGCAGCTCGGCAGCGTTTGCCTTTGCGTAAATAGTGATCTTCTTGCCGTCTACAGTGATGGAATCCTCGCCAGCCTCAACAACATGACCCTGTGCAGCGTAATTACCCTGGGTGGAGTCGTACTTCAGCAGGTGAGCCAGCATCTTGGGGGTGGTCAGATCGTTGATAGCAACAACCTCGTAACCCTCAGCGCCGAACATTTGACGGAAAGCCAGACGGCCGATACGGCCAAAACCATTGATCGCAACTTTAACAGACATAATTCATTCCTCCATATTTCAGTTGCCGCTTTTGCGGCATTATCGATAAAAAGTGTAAAGAAACTATATTTCTATACAATATTATTATATATAAGCTTGGAAAAATTGTAAAGTGTACGAATTGTAAAATTCGGTAAACTTTTAACTAATCAAATTGTCATTTACCACAAATTCAGCCGAAAAACCGACGAATCTCCACTTCTGACGCATTGACGCTGCCTTGGAAGAATCCGTCACGGCCGCCGCCTTTGCCCTTTAGGGCAGCTGTCATTTCCTTGCCAAAAGCGGCAACCTCTCCCTGCTTGTTCACCAGCGCAACGCAGTAACCCTCCCGGTCTGTGCCGGAAAATACCGCCGCTCTGCCGCCGCAGCGCAGGGCAATCCTGTCTGCCAGCTCCCGTACACCGGCAGGTGACACGCCTTGGGTGATGTGCAGCACGTCACCGCAGTTTACATAACTTTCCGCAACTCGGTCGAACAGCTGTTTTTCCAGCAGATCTGCCCGGTATTTTTCCTTTCCCAGCTGCTCGTTCATTCGTCGGGCGGCTTCGCCGGTCTGCAAAAGCTTAGCAGAGAACGCTTGGGACACCTGCCGGTTTTGCTCATAGACCCGGGTGAGAAATTCCAGCGCTCTGCCGCCGCAAACCATCTCGATCCGGACACCTTGGTGGAATTTCACGCAGGAGAGCAGCTTGATAATGCCGATCTGTCCGGTGCGTGCCACATGGACACCGCAGCAGGCGCAGCTGTCATAACCGGGGATCTGCACGATCCGCACCGGGTAGGGAAGCTGCTTTTTGGTACGATAAGTCACGGTGGGCAGCTCCTGCTCCGTGGGATACCAGCAGCGCACCGGGATATCCGCATACACCGCCTGGTTTGCCAGTCTTTCTACTTCTGCCAGTCCCTCCTCCGGGATCATGCCGTCAAAATCAATGGTCACCACATCTGCGCCCACATGGAAGCCTACATTGTGGTAGCCAAACATCTTATGAATGATACCGGACACAATATGCTCTCCGGCATGCTGCTGCATCAGATCAAACCGCCGCTTCCAGTCGATTTTTCCGGTTACCGTTTCACCCACGGTCAGTGGTTTGTCGCACAGATGGCAAATGCCATCCTCTGCTTCCCGAACATCCAGCACCTTGGCATCGCCCAGCATGCCTGTATCACAGGCTTGACCGCCGCCCTCGGGATAAAAAGCAGTGGCATCCAGATAGACCGCCCAGCCTTTTTCTGTTTCTTTGCAAGCTGTCACCGTGGCGGAAAATTCCCGCAACAGACAGTCTTCATAATATAATTTCCGGGTTTCCATGAAAACACCTCTTTTCTGCAATATTGTAGCACGATAGCCGTGTTTTGTCGATGGTTTTGTCCTGTTTCGTGGTTTTTCTTATGCTTGTTGCAGTAAAATGGGAGAACGACCTACCAAGGAGGAGCGCTTATGCAGTGCCAAAAGCTGAAAACTTATATGGAGACCGGACGGGTGATCTTTTTGCCGGCAAAGGCGATATGTCCAAACCCGGCGCAGCCGAGAAAAATATTCCGGGAGGAAGCCATCGCAGAATTGGCGGAAAGTATCCGCCAGCACGGCATTTTACAGCCGCTGTCTGTGCGACGGGTGGGGGTCAGCTACGAACTGATCGCCGGGGAGCGGCGGTTAAGAGCCGGTATCCTTGCCGGCCTGACGGAAATTCCCTGCATTGTGATGAATATGGACGACCGGGAGTCCGGTATGACGGCGCTGGTAGAAAATCTACAGCGGCAGGACTTGGATTATATCGAGCAGGCGCGGGGCATCAGCTATGTGATGCAGCAGTGGTCTATGAGTCAGGAGCAGGCGGCGAAATTACTGGGCAAAAGTCAGAGCAGCGTTGCCAACAAGCTGCGGCTGCTGCAGCACTCATCTGCGGTGCTGCAAAAACTCCGGGAAAACGGCTTGACAGAACGCCACGCCCGGGCGCTGCTGAAATTAACGGACGAAACCCAAAAGCTCTGCGCCATCGACACCATCGCCCGGATGGGCATGAGTGTTGCCCGAACGGAGCAGTACATAGATTCTCTGCTGTGCGGGGAGATGGACAAACAAAGCAAACCCAGCGTGGGGCATTTTCTGCGCAGCGTGAATCAGACCCTTGCCCGGATCCAGCAAAGCGGCATCGCCGCCGTTTCCGAGCGCCGGGAAACCGAAAGTCAGATCGTGCTGACCATTACCATTCCAAAATAAAAAGCGGACACCCTGGGCAGAGCGCCATAGGGTGTCCGTTCTGTTTATTGTTTCTCAAAATCCTCCGGGCCGTGTTTGCACCAGGGGCAGATAAAGTCCGAGGGCAGCTGCTCGCCCTCATAAACATAGCCGCAGATCTTGCAGACCCAGGTTGTCTTTTTTGCCGGCTGGGGCTTGGGCTTGATGTGGTCGAAGTAATACTGATAAGTCACACTGGGTGCTTCCGACAGCACCTTGGCATCGGTGACCTCTGCGATAAACAGAGTATGGGTGCCGCAATCCACAGTATTGACCACCTTGCCGGAGATCACCGCATTGGTGCAGCCCTCCACATACCGCAGGCCGTTTTCTGTCCGGGCCTCAGGGATCGCAGCAAATTTATCCACATTTCTGCCGGACTGGAAGCCGTAATGCTGGAATATCCAAAAAACCGCCTCTTCTGTCAGCACAGACAAATTAAACTGCCCCGTCGCCAGCACCATGTCGTGGGTGAGATTGGCTTTGTTGATACAGATCTGCACCTGCTTGGGGATGTCCGTGATCTGCATGGCGGTGTTGATAATACAGCCGTTGTCTTTGCCGTCCTGCCGGGCAGTAACTACGAACAAGCCATAGCTCAGCTTAAATAATGCATTGTTGTCCATACTTATTCCTCACCTAAAATCAACTTGAATGCGCCGTATGCGCCGGCATCGTTGCCCAGTGTGGCAAGGGCAAATTCCGTCTGCTTGCAGCCGGGGAAGGCATATTGTTGGAAGTGGCGCTTTACGCCCTCCAGCAACACTTCGCCCGCCTTGCTGACACCGCCGCCAAAGATTACCTTTTCCGGGTCGGTGACGCAGCAGATATTTGCAACAAATTCACCCATATAGGCGAAAACCTGCTCCAAAACTTCCTTTGCCAGAGCGTCTCCCTCCTTGGCAGCGTCGAAAATATCCTTTGCCGTCAGGGGCTGTTTGCCCCGCAGGATAGAATCTGCGGCGGTATTTTCAAGAAACTGCTTTGCTACACGGACAATGCCGGTAGCGGAGCAGTACTGCTCCACGCAGCCACGCTTGCCGCAGCCGCAAGCTTCCGTTTCCGCCCGGTTCAGTACCATGTGGCCGATCTCGCCGCCGGCGCCGTGGACACCGTGAACCGGTCCGCCGTCCAGAATAATGCCGCCGCCTACGCCGGTTCCCAGGGTAACCATCACCATATCCCGGCAGCCTTGTCCGCCGCCTTTCCAGCACTCGCCCAAGGCAGCTACCGTGGCATCATTGCCGGCTTTGACCGGCAGCCCCACCAGCTGAGACAGTTCTTTTTCAATATTTTTCTCACCCCAGCCCAAGTTCACGCAGCCGTTTACCGTGCCGTCGGGACGCACCGGACCGGGGACACCGATACCCACGCCCATAACCACTTTGGGGTCGATGGTTTTTTCTTTCATATATGCCCAAATTGAACGGGCGATGTCCGGCAATATCTGCTCGCCATTATTGTCTTTTACTGTGGGAATCTCCCACTTGGAAAGCAGCTGACCATCTTTATTAAAATACGCCAGCTTGACGGTTGTTCCGCCCAGGTCAACACCAAAGCCAAATTGCATGTGCGTACCTCCCAAGTGTTTTCTATATTATACACAGAAATTTTTCGGAAATCTACACGAGATTTTGAGAATTTTGGAAACTTTTTGCGTTCCTCTTGCGTTTGGTTCGATTTTAGGGTAACATAGTAGGTGAATATAAGAAAGGATGGAATCCCTTTATGATAAAAGTTGATATTTCCAACGTCTGGGGTCAGCTCTCCCTGCCGGAAATGCTGGCTGCGGAAAAGGAAGTGTTTGACGCACACATGACACTGTCCGAGCGCACCGGCGACGGCAACGATTTTTTAGGCTGGCTGGATCTGCCCATCGAGAAAGAAAACGATGAGATCCGCCGCATCCGGGCAGCTGCAGAAACGATCCGTCAGGACAGCGATGTTTTCGTGGTCATTGGCATCGGCGGCAGTTATCTGGGCCCCCGGGCAGCCATTGAATTGCTGCAGGGCTGCAACCATAACATCGGCAAAGGCAAGGGCAATCCCCAAATTTTCTATGCCGGCAACACCCTTTCCACCCGGCACTGGAACGAACTGCAGCGGCTTTTGGAGGGCAAGGACTTCTCCATCGCCATTATCTCCAAGTCCGGCACTACCACCGAGCCTGCCATCGCTACCCGCGCTCTGCGCTGGATGCTGGAGCGGAAATACGGCACAGAGGGTGCTAAGAAGCGCACCTATGCCATCACCGACCCGGTAAAGGGCGCTCTGCGTCAGATGGCCGACGAGGAAGGCTGGGAGACCTTTGCGATCCCCCCGGATGTGGGTGGCCGTTACAGCGTGCTCACCGCTGTGGGTCTGCTGCCTATGGCGGTTGCCGGCATCGATCCTATGGATGTGATGCGTGGCGCTGCGGCGGCAAAGAAGGAATACGATGTGCGTTCCTTTGAAAACCCCGTATGGCTGTACGCTGCCATCCGGAATCTGCTGTACCGCAAGGGCAAGTGCATTGAGCTGCTGGAATCCTTTGAGCCGGGCTTTAAGATGATGGGCGGCTGGTGGCAGCAGCTGTTCGGCGAGTCCGAGGGCAAGGACGGTAAGGGCATTTTCCCCGTCACCGCCGAGTTCACCCCCGACCTGCACTCACTGGGCCAAATGATTCAGCAGGGTGAGCGGAACATTTTCGAGACCATGGTGCGCTTTGACCCCCCGGAAAACAAGCTGACCATCGGCTCTGACTACAAGAATCTGGACGGTCTGAACTATCTGGAAGGCAAAACCCTGGATTTCGTGGACGAAAATGCCTACCTTGGCACGCTCAATGCCCATGTGGACGGCGGTGTTCCCGTCATCACCATGGATATGGGCGAGCTTAACGCAGAGAAACTGGGCGAAATGTTCTATTTCTTTGGGCTGGCATGCGGTGTTTCCGCTTATATGCTGGACGTCAACCCCTTCAACCAGCCCGGTGTGGAGTTCTACAAGCGCAATATGTTCCAGCTTTTGGGCAAGCCAGGTTACGAGTTGTAAAAAATCTGTGCGATTTGGCAAATTGCTATTGCAAAAAGACGGTTTTACTGATAAAATTACAGTAACAGCATAAAACGCTGTAAGAGCAAAGGAGGAATTCCCTATGATCAAAGTTATTATGGGCCTGAAGGGTTCCGGCAAGACCAAGAAGCTGGTCGACTCCATTAAGGAGTCCGTTGCAAACGCTAACGGCGACGTTGTTTGCATTGAGTTCGGTCAGAAGCTGACCTACGACCTGCCTCACAAAGTGCGTCTGGTTGACTCCAAGGAGCACGGTATCCAGAATCCCGATATGCTTAAGGGTCTGCTGAGCGGTCTGCACGCAGGCAATTACGATATTACCAATGTGTACATCGACAATCTGTATAAGACTATCGGCACCGATCGTGCTGCAGGTGAGGAGTTCATTCTGTGGTGCGCAAAGTTTGCCGAGACCAACAATATGGATATCGCCGTCACCGTTTCCGACGATCCCGCTCTGGCATCCGAGGAAGTTAAGAAGTATCTGTAATTTCATACAAATACCCACCGCTGCGGCGGTGGGTATTTTTGTATCCTTTCTTCTCTGCTTGGTTTACATAACTTTTCTATTGTTTCCATTTGTTTTTGCAGAATTTCTTTATTTTCTGCTTTACGAACAGAAAAATCTATTGTATAATGGGCATAAGTATATGCAGAAAGGGGTTGGCCATCTGTGGCTTGTTTAAGATGCGGAGAAGCGGTTGCAGATAAGCAGGTTTTTTGCCCGGCTTGTCTTGAGAAAATGGCACAATCCCCGGTAAAGCCGGACGCTGTGGCGCACATTCCGCAAAGACCCGCTGTAACCCACGAAAAGCGGCCTGCGCCCCGCGCTTCAGATCAGCTGGCGCAGCTGCGGACGCTGATCCGCTGGCTTTGCGCCGTGATCGCCGTGCTGGCGCTGCTTTTGTGCCTTGCCGCCGGTCTGCTGGTTCACAATATGCGTAACAACTCCGCCGGTGAGATCGGCACTAACTATACCGCCGACATCCGGCTAAAGCCTTGAATGTTTCACGTGAAACATTCTGAAAGGAACACCTTATGGGAAAGATACTTGCTGTAGTCAATCAAAAAGGCGGCGTGGGCAAAACCACCACCGCCGTGAACCTTACCGCAGCGCTGACCGATGCCGGTCTGCGGGTGCTGCTGTGTGACTTTGACCCCCA
>JAZSQH010000091.1:0-49806 GCA_045537865.1 Faecousia sp.
ACTCCTTGGCTCACAGAACGACATGGCTACGATCCGACTTTATCCCCGGCAGAGCCGGGGGTTGCCTTTGGTCCTACCAAGGCAACGCCCCACCGCAAATCGGTGGGGCGCTGATTTAATTCATAGTGCCTTGGGCGCGGCGGAACAGCTCGCCGATCCGGCGGCGCATCGCTTGTCCCTCGGCAGTATCTTCCGTGCCGGAGGTTTCGATCCATTCCTTGGATGCCAGCTGGGCTTGCTTCAGAGTCTGCAGATCGCAGCTTAAATTGGCAACCCGGAACACCGGCATACCAGACTGTCGGGCGCCGAAAAAGTCACCGGGCCCACGCATTTTCAGGTCTTCCTCTGCGATCTTGAAGCCGTCGGTGGTAGCGCACAATGCCTTTAACCGGGCAAGGGTCTCACTGTTTTTGTTGTTGGATACCAAAATGCAGTAGCTTTTGGCATCGCCTCTGCCTACACGACCACGGAGCTGATGGAGCTGGGAAAGACCGAACCGGTCTGCATCCTCCACCACCATCAGCGTGGCATTTGGCACATCCACACCCACTTCAATTACTGTGGTAGCAACCAAAACATCTGCCTCATGCCGGGCAAAGGCTGTCATTACTGCCTCTTTTTCCGCGGCTTTCATCTGACCGTGGAGCAGCGCCACACGCAGATCCGGGAATACGGTCTTTTGCAATGTTTCCGCCCAGACCGTAGCCGCTTTCAGATCCAGCTCGCCGTTCTCCTCCACCGCCGGGCAGACCACATAGCACTGGTGACCCTCCGCAACATGCTTGCGGATAAAGGCATTGATTCGGGAGCGATAGCTCTCCGTTACCAGGAACGATTCCGTCTGCTGTCTGCCGGGAGGCAGTTCGTCCAGAACGGAAACCTCCAGATCACCGTACATGATCAGCGACAGCGTCCGGGGAATGGGAGTAGCCGACATCACCAGCAAATGGGGATCGCTGCCCTTCTCAGACAACGCTGACCGCTGGGCAACGCCAAAGCGGTGCTGCTCATCGGCGATGACCATACCCAGATCACGGAACTGGGTGCTGTCTGAAACCAACGCATGGGTGCCGATTATCAGATCGGTCTGTCCGATTTGGGCCGCTTCCCGGGTAAGTTTCTTGTTTTTCAGTGTCAGACCGCCGGTGAGCAGGCTGACACGGACACCCAACGGCTCTAACAGCCGGGAGAGGGATCGGTAATGCTGCTCCGCCAAAATCTCCGTGGGCGCCATCAGAGCGGTCTGTTTGCCGTTTTGGGCAGCCAGATATGCCGCCGCTGCCGCCACCATAGTCTTGCCACTGCCTACATCGCCTTGCAGCAAGCGATTCATCGGCTTGCCGGTCTGCAGATCGGCGGCAATTTCCCCTATGGTACGCCGCTGCGCACCGGTAAGGGCAAAGGGAAGTGCGCCATAAAAAGCCGTCAGATCCAGCCGGTCATACGGCTTTACCTGCTTGCCCGCCCGGGCAGCACGCATCAGGGAAAGACCGGCGGAAAATACGAAAAATTCCTCAAAGATCAACCGCTGCTTGGCAAGCTCTGCCTCCTCCATAGAGGACGGCTGATGAATGGCATAATATGCCCGCTCTGCCGGCAAAATGCCGTACTGCCGCCGAACCGATTCCGGCAATATCTCTGCCGGTACATCGCAGATCGCCAGCGCCTGCTGCACTGCCTTGAGGACAGAGGCATTGGACAAGCCGGCCGTCAGGGGGTAAATGGGCAGCACCCGCCGAGTGGTAATGGGCGGGGAGTCCAGCTCCTCGAACACCGGGGAGGTCATGCTGTAACCGATAAAATCCCCGGAAACCGCGCCGTAGAAAATATATTCCTTGCCGTATTGCAGCCGGTCGGTGGTAAATTTCTGATTGAAAAATGTGAGGTTCAATCTGCCGGTATAGTCTGCCACCTGCACCTTGGTCACATCCAGGCCCTTGCGAATATGGGCGGTACGGGGGGTGTTCATCACCATGGCCTTGAAGCAAGCAGGCTTGTCCGGCTCTAATTTTTCAATGGTGGTCAGCCGTGTTCGATCCTCGTAACCACGGGGAAAGTGGCAGATCAGATCCTCCAGGGTAAAAATATTCAGTTGTGCAAACTGTTTCGCCTTGGTAGGGCCTACGCCCTTGAGTATGGTAATAGGATCGGATAATCTTGCCACGGTGTCACCACCTTCTTCATATTAAGTATTCAGCTCCCGGAACAACGGCAGACTTCTGACGATCTTGTCATAGCTGACGCAGTAGCACACACGGAAGTAGCCGGGGCAGCCAAAGCTATCGCCGGGAACCACCAGCACATCTTTTTCCTTTGCTTTCTGAGAGAACGCGTTGGCATCGCCGCCGGGAGCTTTCACAAACAGATAGAATGCGCCGTCCGGCTTTGCCACTTCATAACCAGCATCCACCAAACCTTGGTACAGCGCCATACGATTGCGGTCATAAGCCTGCAGGTCGGGGCGCAGATGGGCGCAGCGGGCGATGACTTTCTGCCACATGGAAGGCGCGCAAACATGGCCGTTGGCGCGGGATGCGCCGCAGACAGCGGCATAGACCTGCTGTCCGTCGGTGGCATTGGCAGGCACATAGATGTAGCCGATACGCTCACCGGGCAGGGACAAGGACTTGGAGTAGGAATAGCACACCACGGTATCCTTATAGATCGTGGGAATAAACGGTACTTCCACGCCGCCGTAAACCAGTTCACGGTAAGGCTCATCCGCCACAATATAAATGGGATGGCCAAACTGCGCCGCCTTTTTCTCCAGCAGCGCCGCCAGCGCCACCAAAGTTTCCCGGGAATAGACCGTACCGGCAGGATTATTGGGGGAATTGAGAATGATCGCCGCCGTGTTGGGGGTCAGCATGGATTCCAGCGCATCCAGCCGGATCTGGAAATTCGGCAGATCCGCAGGCACGACCTTAAACACGCCACCGGCGGATTCTACGAAAGGACGATACTCGGGAAAGAAAGGCGCAACTGCCAAAAATTCCGCATTGGGAAATGCCAATGCCCGGAACGCTGCGCACAGACCGGGCGCTGCGCCGCAGGTGATAAACAATTCTGCCGGGGTCACGGCTGCATCATAGCGGCTGTTCAGATCATCTGCAATGGCCTGACGGGCAGCCAGATCGCCCACAGCCGAGGTATAGCCGTGCAGCTGCAGCGGATCGGTATCCTGCAAAAGCTGGGCGATGGTCTGCTGCACCTGCTCCGGAGCAGGAATGCCGGGATTGCCCAGAGAATAGTCAAAAATATTTTCGTCGCCTACCACTGCGGCTCTGCCTCTGCCGTACTCAAACAGGTCCCGGATCGCAGATCGGTTAGAGCCCAAGGCGTATGCATTTTCATTTACCATAATGATCACTCCTGATTGTTTTTCTATTACAGTTCGTAAAGCGGTTTTGTGGAATTATAGGGTTGAGGCTTGTATGTAACCGAGCCGATAGGCTTGCCCTCCACACCGTACTTGGGATTATAGCCGAACAGATTGATGTAGCGCTCCAAGTCGCTGCGCTCGGCTTCTATACATTTCATAACCGCCACCGTGGCGATCACATCGTCCACCGCCCGGTGGGAATTGATCACCTGATCTCCCAAACCGTAAGCTTCGATTGCGTGACAAAGCTTATGGGGGTATGGTCTGCGATCCTTATATACGGTATAAAGATCCAGCTTATCCTTGCCTTTCAGGATGGCAGGGTCGCCGTCCCGGAGCAGCAGGTAAAAGAGAAAACTTAAATCAAAATGGGCATTGTATGCCAAAAGCAACGTATTGCCGGCTACCATTCGGGCAATATCGGCGCAGACCTGCTGCTTGGAAATGCCCCTTGCTAAAATATCCTCGTTGGAAATGCCGGTAAGCTTTTCAATTTCCGGCGGCACGGTAACACCGGGACTGAGAGTGATCAGCTGGTCATACTCCTGCACCACCACCGGCTGACCGTCCTTTTGCTCTACCACCACTGCCGCAAATTCGATGATCTCATCCCGGCTGTAAGACAGACCGGTGGTTTCCGTATCAAAAAGAAACAGCCGATCATACTGAGAAAACAGTTTTTCAAAAGCTGCCATATTATACTCCCTTCGCCAAGTCCAGCGCCCGGCGGAATTTACTGCTGCGCTCCAGCTCCAAACCGTAGATATGGGCAAGCGCCGTTGCATATTCCATAACCGCCAGCCGACTGCCGGTTTTTAGTTCCACTTCGATCTCATACAAGGGGATCTCCCGGTGGCCGCCAAACAAGATGCCTTGATCCAGCGCCACTTCCACCGTGCAATCCGGCTGGGTCACGGTAATAGCAGTACGTTGAAACTTAGCGCCGCAAATCGGCACGATGCCCTCCGCCAATAAAGCAGGCAGCTTCTGTAAGCCAGACAGTTTACATAACATAGGAATCGCCTGTTGAATATCGCTGCATTCCACTTCGACCTCGCCTCTGCCGATCTCGTCAGCAGGATATTTCAAGGTACAGACACTGCGCTGGTTTTCCAGCCGCCGCCGCAATGTATAAAATCTATCAGACAGCGCCCCGGAGGGGGTATCGTAGTAGGTAGTCTGCATATTGTAGTAACAGACCTGACCTGCCAGCGCATTTTCCACTGCGGTGATCTGCTCCGGTGTGGCTCGGAATTTCAGTTCAAACTCAATGCCCATAGCGATCTCCTTATATAATATAGTGTTATTATACACCGCCAAAGGCAAACACGCAACAAAAGAAAAATTTTTTCTAAATAAGAATAATTCCTATTGACAAGCAGAAAAAGATATGCTATATTGTGATTGTAAACAAGAATGATTCTCATAAACGAGGTGATGACATGGCGCAAACCCAAAAACATTTTCGTAAGCGCGATGCCATTCTGGATTGCCTGCGGCGGTCCAGGGCGCACCCCTCCGCCGAAATGCTTTATGCCCAGCTGAAGCCCCAGATCCCGGACCTGGCTATGGGAACGGTTTACCGAAACCTGACCTTGTTCAAGGAGCAGGGACTGGCAAGCAGCGTAGCCACCGTTCGCGGTGTGGAGCGATTCGACGGAAACACAGATCCCCATGTCCATTTTATCTGTGCCGGCTGCGATGCCGTCATCGATCTGGACGAAATGCGAGTCCCGGCTTCCTTGGCAAAAACCGCTGCCAGCTGTTGCGGCGGAACTGTAGAAGGCTGCCAGCTCAGTTTCACCGGCCTCTGCCGGAATTGTAAAAACGAAAGGAATCAAGCAGTATGAAAAAGTATGTATGCACCGTTTGCGGTTACGTTTACGGGGGCGATGAGCTGCCCGAAGATTACGAGTGCCCCCTGTGCAATGTAGGTCCTGACCTGTTCGAAGAACAGGAATAATCAAATATAAATAAATACAATAATTTGGAGGAAATATTATGAAGAAGTTTGTTTGTAGCGTTTGCGGTTACGTTCACACCGCTGAGGAACTGGCAGAGGATTTCATCTGCCCCGTTTGCAAAGTCCCCGCATCCAAGTTTGTAGAGCAGCAGGGCGAGCAGAAGCTGGCTGCTGTTCATGAGTACGGTGTTTACGCCCAGACCGTTAAGAACAACCCCGACATCAGCGAGGAAGACAAGAAGTATATCTTTGACCAGCTGATGGCAAACTTCAACGGCGAATGCAGCGAAGTAGGTATGTATCTGTGCATGGCTCGCATCGCACACCGTGAGGGTTATCCCGAGATCGGTCTGTACTGGGAGAAGGCTGCTTACGAGGAGGCTGAGCATGCTGCTAAGTTCGCAGAGCTGTTGGGCGAGGATCTGGAGCCCAACATGAAGGCTGCCACCAAGGACAACCTGGCATGGCGTGTGGACTGCGAGTTCGGCGCAACTCAGGGCAAGTTCGACCTGGCTGTCTGCGCTAAGAAAAACGGCCTGGACGCTATTCATGACACTGTGCATGAGATGGCGCGCGATGAGGCTCGCCACGGCGTCGCCCTGAAGGGTCTGCTGGAAAGATATTTCAAATAACCGACGAAACCACTACCGCCGGTCCCTGACCGGGATCGGCGGCTTTTGCTTGAAAGGAGTTTATTATGAACGAGAAAATTGCCGCATTGCTCAACGATCAGATCAACAAGGAATTTTATAGCGCATACCTGTACTTAGACATGGCAAATTACTACGACGAGCAGGATCTGGACGGCTACGCCAACTACTACATGGTGCAGGCCCAGGAGGAGCGTGACCACGCTCTGCTGTTCATGAAGTACATGCAGAATAACGGTCTGAAGGTGACCTTGGAAGCCATCGGCAAGCCGGACAAGGTATTTGATTCTCTGCTGGCACCTATGGAGATCGCCGCAGAGCATGAACGGTATGTTACCGCACTGATCAACAACATCTACCACGAGGCGCACGAGGCAAAGGACTACCGCACCATGAAGTTCCTGGACTGGTTTGTGGACGAGCAGATGGAGGAAGAGGATTCCGCCGATTTTATGGTCAACCGCTACAAGCTGTTCGGTCAGGATCCCAAGGGTCTGTACCTGCTGGATCAGGAATGTGCTGCAAGAGTCTACTCCGCACCCAGCTTAGTTCTGTAATAACAAGGGGCATTTCGCCCCTTGTTTTTTATGCAACACTGTTATAAAATAAGGCAAAAGGAGTGTTGCTTTATGGAAAAGAAAGTTTATATTGCCTCCGGCGCGGTAGTCACCGGCGATGTGGTACTTCACAACAATGTGAGCGTTTGGCACAATGCGGTGCTGCGTGGCGACCGGGGTCAGATCTTTATTGGAGAAAACTCCAACATTCAGGATAACTGCACCCTGCATGAAGCGGTCACCGTGGGTAAAGGCTGCTCCGTTGGTCACGGCGCAATTCTCCACGGCTGCACCGTGGGCGATGACTGCGTCATTGGCATGGGCGCTATCGTTCTCAACGGCGCAGTGATCGGCGATCACTGTCTGGTGGGCGCAGGCGCGGTAGTCACCGGCAAGATGAATGCGCCGGCAGGCTCTTTGATTTTGGGCAACCCAGCGGTGGTGGCAAAAGCGCTGACACCGGAGCAGATCGCCTATATCCATGAGGATGCGGAGCTTTATGTCCGGTTGGCGCAGGAACAACTATAAAAAACGCCCTCGCAACTGTGCAGTTGCGAGGGTATTTCTCTGTCAAATTCTGATTTGACGCGCCGCCAAGTTTTCCAAAGACCGGTCGTCCTGAGCGAGCATTGCGAGTCGAAGGATCTACGCATCATCGTTACTGCTAAGCAGATTTTCTGTGCGTAGATTCCTCGACTATGCTCGGAATGACAAGGTGTGCGGTGATTTGAAATTCGCCGATAAATCGGGTTTTATTGTTTCTGCAGCACCACGGCGGTGCGGCTGGGCAAGTACAAACGAATACAGGGTTTTCCGTCGTGCAGCTCTGTGGAGTATGTCTGATGCCAGACCCGTCCGTGACCGCCGAAGCAGTAATCGTCGGTTGACATAACAACGCTATATTCCCCCGGCTCGGGCATTACCAGCCAGCAGCCGTCATAGGAATTCACCGGATGGAAGTTAAAGGCAAACACTGCCTTGCCCTTCTCGTACACCAAGGTCTTTGCCTGATTATCCAGCTGCAGCTGCCGATCGTGACCGGATAGCACCCGGGCAGATTTCAGCAGCTTCACCATGGATTTTTCAAAGGCGAGCAAGTACTGATATTTTAGGTTGGGGTCATCTGCCAAGGACCACTGGCGACGGCAGTAATGGTAGCTCCAGCCGTTGCCCTCCCGGGGGAAATCGATCCACTCCGGGTGACCGAATTCGTTACCCATAAAGGTCAGATAACCCTCGCCGCCCAAAGAGGCAGTAATCAGCCGCAGCATTTTATGCAGCGCCATGCCCCGGTCAATGGTCATATTCTGATTGCCGGCATCCATAGACCAGTACATTTCCTGATCACACAGCCGGAACATAATGGTCTTATCGCCCACCAGGGCCTGGTCATGGGATTCGCAGTAGCCTACCACCTTCTCCTTGGGGCGGCGGTTTGCCAGCTCATAATAGATTTGATTTAAGTCCCAATCCTCGTCCCGGGTATCCTTCAGCAGCCGGATCCACATATCCGGCTCACCCATGGCAAGGCGATAATCAAAACCGATGCCGCCGTCTTTGATGGGGATACACATACCGGGCATGGCGGACATATCCTCGGCAATCATAATGGCATGAGGACACACTTGCTGCGCCAGCTCCGTGGCAAGCTGCAAATAGGCCACCGCATCGGTATCCGTATTCATAGAGAAGTATTTCTCCCCGGAATCAAAGCTTGTGCCAAGTCCGTGATCCTGATAGAGCATAGAGGTAACACCGTCAAACCGGAAGCCGTCAAAATGGTATGTTTCCAGCCAGAACTTCAGGTTGGACAGCAAGAAGTGCAAAACCTCCGTTTTGCTGTAATCAAAGCATTTTGTTCCCCATGCGGAATGGTCACCCCGGGCGCCGTCATGGAAAAACTGATACACCGTGCCGTCAAACTCGTTGATACCCTCCCGGGTATTACGGCAGGCATGGGAATGCACCACATCCAAAAGCACGGCGATGCCCATTTTATGGGCAGCCTCCACCAGCTCTTTCAGCTCCTCCGGCGTGCCGAACCGGGAGGATGCGGCAAAGAAATTGGTGACTTGGTAACCGAAAGAGGCATAGTACGGATGCTCCATGATTGCCATAATTTGAATAGCATTGTAGCCTAAATCTCGCACACGGGGCAAAACCGTTTCCCGAAACTCACGGTAAGAGCCGACTTTCCCCTCCTCCTGCGCCATGCCGATGTGACATTCGTAGATAAAGAGGTTTTTCTTGGGCTTAAAATTCCCATCGTTCCACTGCCGGCTGCCATGCTGATGAACCACACCAAACCAGGCAAAGCTCACCGGGTCTTGCTCCACCCGGGTGGCATACAGCGGAACACGCTCCAACTCCCAGCCGTTTTTCATCACCAGGGTCAGTACCCGCTGGCCCTCTGCTAATCCATTCTCACTGGGCAGAAATACTTCCCAAACACCGTTATCCAGTTTTTGCAAGGGGCAACCCCGACGATCCCAGCCATTAAAATCGCCAGTAAGATACACCGCATCTGCCGCCGGCGCCCACTCCCGGTAGTACCAACCGCCATCAGCCTGATGGAAACCAAAATACTTGTGTCCGTTGGCAAAATCCGCCAGCGTTTGTCCGGGGGCAAGCAGGTTTTCCTTTGCCCGGCGATAATTTTCCATTCGCAGATCCAAGTCCTTTTCAAACCGGGAAAGGGAGGGATCATACCGAAAAATCTTATGTTTCATAGTCGCTTGTCCTTTCTGTCAAGATAAGCTGTCTATATTTTATCGTGTTTACCCATATCCGTCAATGGAAAAAGCAGCCTGCACCGAATGCAAGCTGCTTGTTTCAGGTTTTCTTTATAAATTTTTCCTTGCACTTGGGGCATGTAATGGAGATCTTGCCCTTGCCACGGGGAACACGCACCTGCTGACGGCAACGGGGACAATCAAAGTACCGGTGCTGCCGATCTTTCAGGCGATCTAAAAACCGCAGGTATTTGCAGTTTTCCTGATAGCGCTTATAAGTGTTCCGGGAGAGCATGCGAAAAACCGCCCAACCCATTAGCACATAAGAAATCACCGTCAAAATCAGATGTAAGATGGCAGAGGGCATCAGCATTGCCAAAAAACAAGCCGCCAGACCGCAGACCAAAATCGCCGTATTCAGTTTATCCGTACCGTAGCGACCTTGCATAAAACGCTGGGTGGAAGCCACCAGTTTCATAATAAGCCGCCGGATAAATGCGCTGATTACATGCATACGTGCATACCTACCTTTTTAATCTACCTCTATTATATTGCAAAAAGGCAGGATTTCAACCATTATCACCCATTGTTCACGGATTGTTAACGGAAAAGCACCCCATCGAATGATGGGGTGCTTCTGTGGTTATTCCTTAACGCCCTCTACAAGACCGTTTGCCATGCCTACCAAACCCTGCATTTCAGAGGGAATGATGATCTTAGTAGCCTTGCCGTCAGCGATTTTCTCCATAGCCTGAATCGCCTTAAGCTTTACCACCTGATCGTTAGGCGCTTTCTCATTGAGCATTGCCATGGAATCTGCCATCGCCTGCTGCACGGTGCGAATTGCCTGCGCCTCGCCGTCTGCCTTCAGGATCGCTGCCTCTTTGTCAGCCTCCGCCTTCAGGATCGCTGCCTGCTTTTCTGCATCTGCACGCAAAATTGCGGACTCACGCTCACCTTCTGCGATCAGAATTGCAGACTTTTTCTGTCCTTCTGCCTGCAGGATCGCCTGACGGCGGTCACGCTCTGCCTTCATCTGCTTTTCCATGGAATTCTGAATGTCCTGAGGCGGCAGAATGTTTTTCAGCTCCACACGATTGACCTTGATGCCCCAAGGATCGGTAGCTTCGTCCAAAATTGCACGCATCTTGGTATTGATAATATCACGGCTGGTCAGGGTCTGATCCAACTCCAGATCGCCGATGATATTTCGCAGAGTGGTTGCAGTCAAGGTTTCCATCGCTGCCATAGGCTGCTCCACACCGTAGGTGTACAGCTTGGGGTCTGTGATCTGGAAATACACAACGGTATCGATCTGCATGGTGACGTTATCCTTAGTGATAACCGGCTGAGGCGGATAGTCCAGCACCTGCTCCTTCACAGAAACACGACGGGCGATCCGGTCGATCAGCGGCAGCTTGATGTGCAGACCCACACCCTGCACCGCATGGAATGCGCCCACACGCTCCACCACGTATGCACGGGACTGCTGCACCACAAAAATGTTGGAGATCACCAGCCAAAATACCAATGCGATCAGGATAAGCACTAACATAATAAATTCCTCCTTATTTGGTTGCTACTTCTACGGGGCAGGGGGTGACATACACCTTTACGCCCTCAATTTTGTCCACTTGTACTTTCGTGCCCTCGGGGATCTGCTCACCGGTGGTGCTTCTGGCAGACCATTCCATACCGCCCAGCTTGACCTGGCCCTCGGAAAGGTCATTATCCACCGCTTTGATCACCATGCCGGTGGCGCCAATTACCGCATCGATATTGGTCTTTTCCAATTTCGGTGTAAAGTAACGCTTAGCCACGGGTCTTAACAGCAGCAAAAGCGCCGCCGACACCACTACGAATATGCCGATCTGCAAACCCAGTCCGCCGCCTGCCCATGCAGTAATCAGCGCAGCCAATGCGCCCAGCGCAAACCACAGTGACACCACGGACACAGTTTCCGCCTCCACCCATATAAAGGCGACGATCAGAATCAGCCAAATGATTTTTACCATAGGTTATCCCCCTTTCCTGGTTTATATTTATAATACCAAATGAATAGTATGTCCGTCAACTATTCCACGAAAAATAAATTTTGTGAAAAACAGTTGCGAATACAGATTTTTTGATGTATAATCCTTTTGTAAAAATTTGGGCTATTCGCCCATTATTGGAGGTTTTCTCATGTTTAATGCAATGATCGAAGTTTTGAAAGCCAACCCCCGGAAGATCGTCTTTACCGAGGGTCACGATGCTCGTATTCTGGAGGCAACTGCTCGCCTGAACGAAGGCAAGTTCCTGACCCCCATTCTGATCGGCAACGTGGAGGAAGTCAAGGCCAACGCTGCTAAGGGCGGCTTCAACATCGAGGGTGTGGAGATCATCGATCCTCTGACCTACGAAGGTATGGACGCTATGGTCGAGAAGATGGTTGAGATCCGCAAGGGCAAGATGTCCCCCGAGGATTGCCGTGCTGCTCTGAGCAAGGGCAACTATTTCGGCACTATGCTGGTGAAGATGGGTCTGGCTGACTCCCTGCTGGGCGGCGCTACTTACTCCACCGCTGACACTGTTCGTCCTGCACTGCAGCTGGTTAAGACCAAGCCCGGCGCAAGCCTGGTTTCCTCTTGCTTCATCATGGTTCGTGGCGAAGAGAAGCTGGCAATGGGCGACTGCGCTATCAACCTGAGCTACGAGGATTCCGTAGATAAGGAAGGCAACGTTGTGCAGACCGGCGCACAGAAGCTGGCTGAGGTTGCTGTTGAGACTGCAAAGACCGCAAAGGTATTCGGCATCGATCCCAAGGTCGCTATGCTGAGCTTCTCCACCAACGGCTCCGGCAAGGGCAATACCGTTCAGCTGAGCCACGATGCTGTTATCGAGGCAAGAAAGCTGGATCCGGAACTGCTCATCGACGGTGAGATGCAGTTCGACGCAGCTGTTGCTCCCGAAGTCGGTCAGCTGAAGTTCCCCGGCTCTCCCGTGGCTGGCTATGCCAACACCTTCATCTTCCCCCTGATCGAGGCTGGTAACATCGGCTACAAGATCGCTCAGCGTCTGGGCGGTTTCGAAGCTTACGGCCCCATCCTGCAGGGTCTGGCTGCTCCCATCAACGACCTGTCCCGTGGCTGTAACGCAGACGAGGTCTACAAGATGGCAATCATCACCGCTGCTCTGGTGTAATCCAAAAACAATATCGCCCACAGACTTTTGTCTGTGGGCGATTTCTTTTATAGGGGAGATTGCTTGATCTTGGCGTAGCGGCGGGGGTACTGGGGCGGTGTGGGCTTGACCTTCCGCAAAACGATCACCTGATGGGCAGTATCGTCGATGGGGAATTTTTCCACTTTTTCCAGCTTTAATCCCAACCGGGAGATGGCGCTTTTTGCCTCCTCTAACTCCTCAGGAGCAGATGTACCTTTCATAGCAAGCACTGCGCCGCCCACCTTTACATAAGGAGCGGTCAATTCCAGCAAGATGTTCAGACGCGCCACCGCGCGGCTGGTGGCAAAATCATATTGCTCCCGGCGGGTGGTCACCGCTTCCTCTGCCCGGGCAGTCAGGCAAGTTGCCTCCATGCCCAGCTGGGGCAGCACCGTTTCCAGCCAAGTCATACGCTTACCCAGAGAATCCAGCAGCGTCAGCTCCATATCCGGGCAGGCAATTTTCAGCGGTACACCGGGAAAACCTGCGCCGCAGCCTACATCGATCACCTTTTTGCCGGCAAGGTCTGCCACTTTTAGAACTGTCAGACTATCCAGCAAATGCAGCTTTGCCACTTGCGCCGGCTCTGTTATAGCAGTCAGGTTCATCACCTTATTCTGCTCGATCACATGGTGACCAAAGGCGCACAGAGTATCTTGTGTATGTTCCGTCAATTCCAACCCCAAAAGGGGCAGCCCTGCTTGCAGGGCATTTTTCATTTCCATAAAATCAACCGGCGGCAGGCGCAAGACCAACCTGAGCAGGATCCAGCGGATTGAAGGGTTCTTCCTCCTCCACATACAGCGGGATCACAAACTTTTCCATATACCAGCTTGCCAGCAAATCTGCCACACCGGCATACTCAGAAAAGATCACTTCCGCAGGCGCATCCGGGTCTTCCTCTGTGGGCAGGGTCGCCGCAGTGGTACGCACAGTCGCCTTGCCGGTCTGATTGCCAAAGAACTTGGTATATGCCTTCAGATCCTGCCGCAGCAACGCATTGACACCGGCATCGGTCTGGGCAGCGCAGTTCTTTGCCGTAGTGGTGGGCAGAGAGGACAGCGCAATATAGCACTTCTGATAGGCGATCATATATGCGCTATATTGGAACGCAATATTTTCATTGGAAATACAAGCCATAAATGCCGCATATTCTGCATCGTCGGCGCTGTAGATACTCATACGGTGCGCCAGCGCCTTACACATGGTAAAGGGCAGCGCTGCGCTGGGAACGTTGGGGTTGACCGACGCTTCACCGGTCAGGGGAACTGTGACGTCACCGATGCCCTGCATGGAATAGATCCAGCTGAAGGACAGCTTTTTCACCGGCGCCACCGAGCCGGCAAACACAGAGATCGCCTGCTCATAGGTCAGGTCAGTAAAGCCCTCGCCGGCCACAGCCGCCAGCTCCTCAAAGCTGCCGAAGTCCGGCTCGCCTTTTTCGTTGCGCTGCACTTTCTGTGCCAGCTCATTTGCCTGATCCCGGAAATACGCAGTGGCTTCGTTAAGCTCGGAAACCGTAAAGTCCACGATCTCCATACGCATATCGTCTGCCAGGGGGCTGGCATATTTATTTAAGCCATACAGCGCTGTGTTACACAGAGAAAGACAGCTGATCACAGCCATGATCCAGCCAAGCCACTGGATGGGATTCCATTTCAGCACGATCATGAGCACCACGCTTGCAATACCGCAAGCCACCAGTCCCATCACCAGCACCTGCCATAAGCAGAAGGAAAATCCGCTGGTCCAATCCGCCATAGAGGAAATGATCAGACGGGTCACATAGGGATAGATCATATCCACAAGGACCGTATGCGCCTGCGCAAATTGGATCAGCGCCCAGGAGATGGCAGCGATGATCACCGCAACCAAGTATCCGCGCCAATATTTCAAAGGAAACGCCTCCTTGATGTGAAAGTTTCTTTTCGATTACCTTATAGTATAGCACACTTTTCTTTGCTTGTCGATAATTTTCAATCGCAATTACAAATTATGCCGGTTACACCCTCTGTATGGATACCGGTAACGGTAACCTGACGCAAAGTATTGTGCAGATTCTCGCCCCGGGCATACACCTTTACATAGTTGGGTGCGTGACCGGTAAAGAATTCTCCCTCCGGCTCCTCAAACAGCACTTCCAGTGTCTGTCCCACCAGCGCCTGCCGATATGCCAAAGACATTTCCGCCGCCACTGCAATCGCCGCCTTGCTTCTGGCTTCTTTGGTGGCATTATCATGCTGGTCGGGCATTTTATCTGCCGGTGTTCCCGGACGGCGGGAATAGGGGAAAATGTGCATGTCGGCAAAGCCGCACTTGCGGATAAAGGCAAGGCTTTGGTTGAATTCCTCATCTGTTTCGCCGGGAAATGCCACGATCATATCCGTGGTCACGGCGCAGCCGGGAAAGGTGCGCTTCAGAAGTTCCACACTTTCCAGATACCGGGCGGTATCATACTTGCGCTTCATCCGCGCAAGCACCGTATCGCAGCCGGACTGCATAGACAGATGGAACTGGGGACACAGATTGGGCAGTTTCACCAGCTGATCGCAAAAATCCTCCGTAATGACCCTGGGTTCTAACGAGCCTAGACGGACACGCAAGTCCGGCACAGCCTGACAAACCGCAGTTATCAGCGTGGCAAGCCCGGGTTTTTCCGGTAAGTCCACGCCCCAGGATGCGATCTCAATACCGGTGACTACAATCTCCCGATATCCCATTTCCGCCAATTCCTTTGCCTGCGCCACCGCCAGTTCCAATGGGGCAGAGCGGACAGGGCCACGGGTGTAGGGGATAATGCAATAGCTGCAGAAATTTACGCAGCCGTCCTGCACTTTCAGCATGGCACGGGTGCGCCCCTCCAAGCCACCGGGGGGCAAAATCTCAAACTCCCGGCGCTTTAACGCCTGATCCAGTACGGTTTTCGGCTGCCGGTCTGCCATGCAGGTCAGCATTTGCTGCAAAAATTCCTCCCGCTGAGCGCTGCCGCCGATCACATCCACGCCTAAGGCTGCCAGCGCCTCCGGGGCATGCTGGCTGTAGCAGCCGCAAACACCGATCACCGCCCCGGGATTCTCCCGACGGCAGCGGCGGATCATCGCCCGGTTTTTCTTGTCTGCCACCGCCGTGACAGAGCAAGTGTTGATAATGTATGCATCACAGCCGGCATCAAAGCCACAAACTTCGTGTCCCATACGGGTCAGAAGCTGCTCCATAGCTTGGGTCTCATATTGATTTACCTTGCACCCAAGGGTGTAAAATCCAAACTTCATAGTCAAAATCACCAAATCAGATAGTATATTTTTGGTTATATCGTCAGTTTTTCTAATTGCATATTGCCAAATCTCTGCTATAATGGGCATACTGCAAGTTTTCTGTTGCAGTACATTATAACGCAAAATTCACTGTTTGTACAGTGTGGAAGGAGTTTTCATGCGCCAATTTCAAATTCATATTTATTCTGCGCAGCAAGTGAAAGACTTTGTTGCCCTGGCGATGGTGCAACCCTTTCAGGTGCTGGTAGGGAACGAAAAACAGCAAGTCAACGGAAAAAGCTTTATCGGCATGTTCAGTCTGGACTACAAAAAGCCGGTAAAGGTTTCTGTCACCTGCAGCGACGAGGAGTTCGGCGCATTTCGGCAGGCAACGAACACTTTGCTGGCAAGATCATAACCGGTTTTCTTTTTGAAAGCCGGTTTTTTATTTTTTCATCATACCACGGGGACGGGCTTCATAAGGTAGCTATAGAAACGGAGGGATCACCATGAAACGATGTTTGAGTTTTGTTGCGGTCATGGCACTGCTGCTTGCCATGCTGCCCGCCACCGTCAGCGCTGCTGCTCTGGATGTAGAAGCAAAAAGCGCCCTTTTAATGGACGTATCCACCGGGCAGGTGTTGTATGAGTCCAACGCCCACCAGCCCCTTGCCCCCGCCAGTGTTACCAAGGTCATGACCATGCTGCTGATCATGGAAGCCATCGACAGCGGCAAGATCCACTGGGATGATATGGTCACCGCTTCCGAGGCGGCGGCTGCCAAAGGGGGCAGTCAGATCTATCTGAAAGTAGGCGAAAATATGTCCGTATCGGATATGGTCAAATCTATCGCCGTCAGCTCTGCCAACGATTGCGCCTGCGCCATGGCAGAGCATATCGCCGGCAGCGAAAGCGCATTTGTGGAACTGATGAACAACCGGGCAGCGGAGCTGGGCATGGAAAACACTCACTTCGTCAACTGTACCGGTCTGGATGACAGTCCGGAGGCGGCAGAACACAAGACCTCCGCCTACGACATCGCTCTGATGTCCCGGGAACTGCTGAAAAACCACCCGGATATCAAAAAATACACCACCATTTGGATGGACACGGTCAGAGATGGCACATTCGGTCTGTCCAATACCAATAAGATGGTGCGATTCTATAACGGCGCCACCGGGTTAAAGACCGGTTTCACTCAGCAGGCAGGCTATTGTTTGTCCGCCTCCGCCCAACGGGAGGGTATGGAGCTGGTGGCTGTGGTCATGGGCTGTGAAACCTCCCAAAAGCGGTTTGCCGCCTGCAAATCCATGCTGGATTACGGCTTTGCCAATTTTGCGCTGATCACCCCGGACGCACCCAGTGAAACCGCCGTTCCCGTAAAAATGGGTGCGCAGGAATGGGTACGGGCAGTTCCCGGCAAGCAAGGCGCGCTGCTGGTAGATAAATCCCAGCGTGATTCCGTAACCACGGAAATCACCCTGGAGGAGCAGGTGACCGCCCCGGTGAGCAAGGGGCAGCGGCTGGGTACCATGACCCTGCGCTGCGGCGAGCAAGTGTTGGAGCAGATCCCACTGGTGGCAGAGGAAACCGTACCCCGGCTGACCTTTGGACAAATTTTCCTGCAGCTGCTCAAAGCCGTCACTATGGCAAAATGAAAAAGACCCGGAGTTCTTACTCCGGGTCTTTTGTTCATTACTCAGCTACGTAGGGCAGCAGAGCGATCTGACGAGCACGCTTGATAGCAGTGGTCAGATGGCGCTGGTGCGCTGCGCAAGTGCCGGTGGTACGGCGGGGCAGGATCTTGCCACGCTCGGACAGGTAACGGCGGATCTTGGCAGTGTCCTTGTAGTCAATAACAGTCACCTTCTCAACGCAGAAAGCACATACCTTCTTGCGCTTGCGGGGACGAACACGCTGTTCGTTAGCCATGGTTTTTCCTCCTTATAAGCATTGTAGAAAAGTCAAATCAGAAGGGTAATTGAGCGTCATCATCAGACAGCATCGCAAAATCGGATGCCGGCGCAGATGCAGGCGCGCTGTAGCCGCCGAATGCGGGAGCTGCAGGAGCAGCACCGAAGCCGGCGCTGTCGCCCTCACGCTTGCTGTCGCCGAAGTAGACATTGTCTGCCACGATCTCAGCAGTGCGGCGCTTATTGCCCTCTTTGTCGGTCCAGGGTCTGATCTGGAGACGACCCGAAACCACCGCCATACGGCCCTTAGCGAAATACTTGGAGACGAATTCTCCAGTCTGACGCCAGGCAACACAGTCGATGAAGTCAGTTTCCCGTTCGCCGTTCTCATTCTTACCGAAGTCACGGTCTACAGCCAGAGTGAAGCTGGCTACGGCGACGCCACTGCCGGTACGGCGCAGCTCGGGATCACGGGTCAAACGACCCATAACAATAATGTGGTTAAGCATAGGTTGTTTCCTCCTTACTCTTCCACTGCAGTGGTCAGGCAGCGCAGGATGCCTTCGGTGATCTTCATCACACGCTCCAGCTCAGCAGGGAACTCGGGCTTGGTTTCCATGTTCATCAGAACATAGTAGCCCTCGTGCAGGTCGTTGATGGGGTATGCCAGACGACGCTTGCCCCACTCATCGATGTTGCTCAGAGTACCCTCCGCCTCCACCATTGCCTTGAACTTTTCCACAAGTGCTGCGATGCCCTCCTCGCCCTGTGCGGGGTCGATGATGTAGAGCACCTCATACTTACCGGTGATCTTAGCCATGTTGATTGCACCTCCTTTTGGTCTTTTGGCCCCCGGTCGCGCCGGGAGCAAGGATTACCCGCATACGCAGGCTAGTGTATTATATAGTGCTTTATGTGCCTTGTCAAGAATTTTCTACTACTAAAATGAAAAAACTCCCTGCCGACAGAGAAGTCGGGAGGGAGATATTTTCAGAGAATGACTCAATTAGGCCAGCTTGTTCAGCTGCAGGGTCATGCTGCTCTTCTTGCGGGCAGCAGTATTCTTGTGCAGAATACCCTTGGTGACAGCCTTGTCAACGATCACGATCGCATCCTTGTAAGCAACCTCAGCAGCAGCCTTATCGCCAGCAGCCAGAGCAGCCTCGTACTTCTTGATGACGGTCTTCATCTCGGACTTGTCAGCCTTGTTCTTCTCGTAAGCAACTTTGGAACGAATGACATCCTTCTTAGAGGACTTGATATTGGGCATAGTTACACCTCCTATTCTGCTTTCTTTTTCACGCAGATACCAATTATAGCTTGGTTTGTCCATAAAATCAATACCTTTTTTTACTTTTTTTATTTTTTGCTCCTTATGACAGATTTTGCGGGCGGTTTTTTCTTGTCAAGTCCTTTTTTTCGCACCCGTTTTTTTCATGCGGCAAATTGCTGTATGAAAATTTTTGCGAATTTTATCACAAGCAGTCGAAAACAGTTATGTTAACCAAAATGCATAGTCACCGAAAGAAAATCCCATTTTGCCCGGTTGTGGACAACCCTGTGGACAATGTGGAAAACTCCTGCTTTTCAACGGCTATTTCGGGGAAATTTACATGTTTTTCCACTGTTTTGCGACTGTATATCCCAATGCATACCCAAGAAAATCGGTTGCGATAATGCATGTTATGTTGATACTTACATATTTCAAAATCTTTCCGTTTTTTCACTAAAAAGTTGACATTTTTACCAATCCCCGTATTTTCGCCCCGGTCGAAACCGGTCTGATCCGGGAATTTTTTGTTGGTTTTGCACAAATTCCCCGGCGGTATGATTTTTCCTGCAACGGAAATAATGAACACATCAGAAATATGATGTCAGGAGGAACGCTGTGCAGGGAAAAGTAGAGATCTGCGGTGTGAACACCGCCCGGCTGAAAGTTTTGTCACAAGTGGAGATGGATACGCTGCTGCGACGGGCAAAGGAGGGCGACGAGCGGGCAAGAGATAAACTCATTGAGGGAAATCTGCGGCTGGTGCTGAGCGTAATACAACGATTTGACAAACGGGGTGAGTCCCCGGACGACTTATTTCAGGTAGGCTGTATCGGACTTATTAAGGCAATCCAGAATTTCGACCCCACCAAGCAAGTCCGGTTTTCCACCTACGGTGTCCCCATGATCGCCGGGGAAGTGCGGCGGTATCTGCGGGATAATTCCGCCATCCGAGTATCTCGGTCTATCCGGGATGTGGCATACCGGGTTCTGCAGTGCAAGGAAACTCTGCTCACTACACTGGGCAGAGAACCCACGCTGGAGGAGATCGCAAAGGAACTGGACCTGCCCCTGGAGGATATCAGCGAAGCCATGGACGCTATCTGCGCCCCCATCAGTCTCCACGATCCGGTGTACGCCGACGGTGGCGACCCCCTGACCGTTATGGATCAGGTGCATGACACCAAAAACACAGAAGCTAACTGGATGGAGCATATTGCGCTGCAGTCGGCCTTTCAATCCCTGGGTGACCGGGAAAAGCAGATTTTGGGTCTGCGGTTTGTGGGCGGCAAGACCCAGATGGAGGTAGCCGGCATGGTGGGTATCTCCCAGGCGCAGGTGTCCCGGCTGGAAAAAGGCGCGCTGAACGCCATGAAAAAAAGCATATCTATTCATTGACTGCATAGGCTTTACCAAAACGTTTTGGGGAGGGTTTGGTATGGCCTGCAAATTTACAGACCTGCACTGCAAAGAGGTGATCTGTGTCTGCGACGGGCGGCGGCTGGGTTTTATTTCCGATGCCCGGGTGGAGCTTCCCCAGGGAAATATCGTAGCAATCATCGTCCCGGGTCCTTGCCGTGTACTGGGTTTTTGGGGGCGCCGGGACGACTACGTGATCCCCTGGCACTGCATCCGGCGAATCGGCCCGGACATCGTTTTGGTGGACATAAAACCGGAAGAATGCCGAGTTCCCCGGTCAAAGCCCCTTTTCCCCTTCTGAAAAGTGGAATTTTTTTGTATTTTTCGCAAAAAAATGCTTGCATTATGGAGTTAGTTCCTATATAATGAATCGGCACGGGATTTTTCCCGTAGTATTCTAAACCACACACCCGGGGACCTGTCGCTGCCGTGTTTGCAAAAATCGGCGGTAGGAATGAACGGGGTGGAGGCAAAACAAAAGGAGAAAATCAAATGTCTGTCGTATCTATGAAGCAACTGCTGGAGGCCGGTGTTCACTTCGGTCACCAGACCCGCCGCTGGAACCCCAAGATGGCAACCTACATCTACACGGAGCGTAACGGTATCTACATCATTGACCTGCAGAAGACCGTTAAGAAGCTGGAAGAGGCTTACAACTTCGTGCGTGAGGTTTCCGCTAACGGCGGCAACGTTCTGTTCGTCGGCACCAAGAAGCAGGCACAGGACGCAATCAAGGAAGAGGCTGCCCGTTGCGGCGGTTACTACGTCAACGCTCGTTGGCTGGGCGGTATGATGACCAACTTCCGCACCATGCGTACCCGTATCGACCGTCTGGCTCAGCTGCGCAAGATGGAAGAGGACGGCACCTTCGCAATGCTGCCCAAGAAGGAAGTCATTCAGCTGCAGGGCGAGATCGAGAAGCTGGAGAAGTACCTGGGCGGTGTGAAGGAAATGAAGAAGCTGCCCGGCTGCCTGTTCATCGTTGACCCCCGCAAGGAGCGTAACGCTATCGCTGAGGCTCGCAAGCTGAACATTCCCATCGTAGCAATCGTGGACACCAACTGTGATCCCGACGAGATCGACTACGTGATCCCCGGCAACGATGACGCTATCCGCGCTATCCGCCTGATCGCAGCTACCATGGCTAACGCTGCCATCGAAGGCCGTCAGGGCGAGGACGCTGTAGCGGCTCCCGCTGAGGCTGAGGCCGAAGCTCCCGTTGCTGAGTAATTATTAAAACAAATGTGGCACCCCTCTGCGGGTGCCATATACAAATGATTATAGGAGGAATTCAAAATGGCTTTTACTGCTCTGGATGTTAAGAAGCTGCGTGAAATGACTAACGTCGGCATGATGGACTGCAAGGCTGCTCTGGCTGCTACCGACGGTGATATGGATAAGGCTGTTGACTGGCTGCGTGAGAAGGGTCTGGCAAAGGCTGCCAAGAAGGCTGACCGTGTTGCTGCAGAAGGCGTTGCTTACGCTGCTGTTGTTGACGGCGTGGGCGTTGTGATCGAGGTTAACTCCGAGACTGACTTCGCCGCTAAGACCGATGCTTTCATGGATCTGGTCAAGAACCTGGCTACTGTTGTCGCTACCGATGCTCCCGCTGACGTAGAGGCTCTGAAGGCTTGCAAGTACCCCAATTCCGACCTGACCGTTACCGAGATCATGCAGGAGAAGGTCATGTCCATCGGTGAGAACATGCAGATCCGCCGTTTCGACCGTATCGCTACCGGCACTTCCGTTGCATACGTTCACATGGGCGGCACCCACGGTGTTCTGGTGAACATGGAAGCAGACGTTGACGCTACCGAGATCGGCAAGAACGTTGCTATGCAGATCGCTGCTATGAACCCCGCTTACTGGGACAAGACCCTGGTTCCCCAGGCTGACGTGGACAAGGAGCTGGCTGTTCAGGTTGCTATGATGGACAACGATCCCAAGATGGCAAGCAAGCCCGCTGCTGTTAAGGAGAAGATCGCTGCCGGTAAGATCAACGCATTCTTCAAGGAGCGTTGCCTGCTGCAGCAGGACTTCGTCCGCAGCGACCTGTTTAAGGGCGACGTGGAAGGCTACATCGCTGACGCTGCCAAGAAGCTGGGCGGCTCTGTGAAGTTCGTCAATGCAATTCACTACATCAAGGGTGAGGGCATTGAGAAGAAGGAAGACAACTTCGCTGAGGAAGTTGCTGCACAGATTGCCAACGCCGGTAAGTAATTTGCAAAAAAAATCGCCCCGACCAATTCGGTCGGGGCAATTTTTATTGCGCTATGGTTTCATTCAAAAGCTGCAGGGTGTCGGCAAACCGATCTGTAAGCTCGGGACAGCCAAATACACCGATAATGTATTTCTGTCTGTCAAATTCAAAAGATGACAGCAAGCAGCTGCCTGCAGAGGAGGTCTGACCGGTTTTCAATCCGGTGGCATAGGGGCAATAATACTTGGATTCCGGCACGATCAGCTGATTTGTGTTCTCCCACAATCTCTCTGCGCCGCCCAGCGTCACAGTTTCACTGGCAACTGCCGTATATTTCATTACCGCTGGGTTCTCCATCGCCAGTTTTCCAATGGTTACCAGATCTTTGCTGGTGGTATAGTGGTCAGAATCGTGATAGCCGTCGGGATTGGTGAAATGGGTGCCGGTCATGCCTTGTTCCTTTGCTTGCGCATTCATTTCATTGACAAACTTTTGCAGCGCCCGGGAGGCATATAGGTCCTCATCCTCCGCTAAGATCCGTCCTACCTCCACCGCCAAGATCCGCGCCGCATCATTACCGCTGGGCAGCAGCATGGCTTCGATAAGCTGTTCCACCGTCAGCTGGTCGCCTCTGGCGATTCCCGCTATGGAAGATCCCTCTCCCACCAAATCAAGCGCATCTCCCGCTGTCAACACTGTTTCCGGCTGCAAATATTGCAGTGCCACATACGCTGTGAACAGCTTGGTAACGCTGGCAGGATATACTTTCTCGTCTTCGTCGCCGGAGAGATAGATAAACTCTCCTTTTCGGCAATCATAAACAAACGCTTGCCGGGCAGTCAGCTCTCTGTCCTCCGGGAATGTCATCCAGGTGATTTCCGGAAAAACAATTTCAATAACCGGCGGCTGCATAGTGGCTTCCGAAACCGTTTCATGTACGATTGTTTCGGTAGTCGGTGGCTGCGTCGTGGTTTCTATTTGATCGGACATTGCCGGTGCCGCCGGTGCTGCCGGTCCAAAACAGATCGCCACCGCTGCCGCTAACACCACTGCCAGCACAACGATCTCGATCATCATCCATTTTTTCAAGGTGGTTTCCTCTTTTCTGCATTTTTATCCATTATAACCCCTTGCCGGCAAAATGGAAAGTACTTTTTTCCGTTTCCATACATTGACACTGCCGAAAAAAGCCGATATACTTTATTTATATAAGGAGGGATGGTCATGAATCAGGATCTGCAGACTGCAAAAGCGCTGCTGAAGCAGGAAAACTACACCTGTGTGCTTTGCAAGGGCGATGACCTATTTTCCAGCCGCCACCGGGGTGTGAAGCCGCTGCTGGACTTGTTGGACAGCGGCAACAATCTGTCCGGTTTCTCCGCTGCCGACAAAGTAGTAGGCAGAGCCACTGCTTTTTTGTACTGCCTGCTGGGTGTTTCAGCCGTCCATGCCTGCGTGATCAGTGACGGCGGCGCAGCCGTTTTGAAGGATCACGGCATCATATTTACCTGCGATCGCCAAGTCCCCGGCATCCGCAACCGGGACAACACCGGCCCTTGTCCCATGGAGCATGCCACCCAAGCCATTACCGACCCCGCACAGGCATTGACGGCGATCCGGGAAACGCTGGCGGCGCTGCAATGTTGACATTTCCGGAAAATCCGGTTATAATCCTCTCAATAAAATAAGACAGTTCGTAACCATCCTGTCTATAAACAAAACTAGGGAAAGGGATGGGCATTTTATGCCCATTTTTATTTTGCTATGAACAAGAAAACTCGTTTTATCACCCATTCCGCTCTGCTGGCGGCGCTGTATGTGGCGCTGACCTATCTGCAGAATTTTCTGCTCCCCGGCTCTGCCACCTGGGCAATTCAATTCCGGGCATCGGAGGCATTGTGCGTGCTGGCGCTGTTTACCCCGGCGGCGATCCCCGGTTTGAGCATCGGCTGTTTGCTGTTTAATATCAGTTATTCCGCCGCTCTGCCGCTGGATTTTCTGGTAGGCACTGCCGCCAGTTTTTTCAGCGTTGGCTGTATGTACCTGCTGCGCCGGGTACGGATCGGTAATTACCCCTTGCTTGCCATGTTGATGCCGGCGCTGTTTAATGCCATTTTGGTAGGCTGGGAGCTTTCCGTCTATATCGGCGGCGGTTTTTGGCTCAACGCTCTGTATGTGGCCATCGGTGAAGCAGCCGTTCTGCTGACTTTAGGCAGCGCACTGTTTTACGGCATTACCGCCCGCCATCTGGAGCAACGGCTGTTTCATTGATAAACCCAGCCTTTTGTGGTAAAATATCAGTAAAGGATGTGACTGACATGCTGGATTTCCAGCCCTTGAACCTTTCGCAAAAAGATCTGTTTTCTCAATACCTGCAAACCGGCGGAGAGCGCGGCTGTGAATACAGCTTTGTCAACCTTTACCTCTGGGGACGGCAAAAAGCCGCTATGGCAGCAGATCATCTGGTATTTTTCTCCCAGTTTAACCGAAAAAGCGTCTATTTGTTTCCCGTGGGTCAGGGCGATAAAAAACCGGCGCTGGATGCCATCGCAGAAGATGCTGCCCAGCGGGGCATTCCCTGCAGATTGGTAGGTCTTACACACGATGACTGCGCCCAGCTGGAAACATTATATCCCGGACGGCTGCACTATCATTTTGACCGGGATTCTTTTGATTATGTGTATGACATCCATGACCTGGCTGACCTGAAGGGCAAAAAATTCCAGCGCAAGCGCAACCACCTGAACCGATTCCGTACGCTCTACCCGGAGCACACGCTGGAGCCCATCACTGCGGAAAATCTGCCGGAAGCGGAAGCGCTGGTGCAGCAGTGGTATCAGCTGCGGCAAACCCAAGACCCACTTGCGGACTACCACATGGAAAAAGCCGCCTTGGGCAAGGCTTTCCGGCAATTTGAAGCACTGGGAATGGAGGGTATGCTGCTGCGTACACGGGACGGTGTGGTGGCTATGACCATCGGCTCCCAGCTCAACAGTAACACCTTCGACGTGCATTTTGAAAAAGCGCTGGATATGGCTGACGGCGCTTATGCAGCAATCAACAACGGTTTTGCCAATTATCTGCGGACAAAATATCCCCATATCAGCTATCTGAACCGAGAGGATGATTTGGGAATCGAGGGTCTGCGAAAAGCCAAGCTCAGCTATAACCCCCACCACATGGTGGAAAAACACTGGGCGCACCTGCTGGAGGACGGCTATGATTATTGATTTTCCCCACGATACGCAACCGCTGAAATCGCTGTGGAAGCAAGCATTTGGCGATACCGATGCCTTTATCGACGGCTTTTTTCAAACCGGTTTTGCGCCCCGCCGCTGCCGATGCGTATATGCCGGCGATCAACCGGTTTCCGTGCTTTATTGGTTTGATTGTCTGTGGCAGGGAAACCCCGTCGCCTATCTGTATGCCATCGCCACAGACAAGCAATTCCGGGGACAAGGTCTGTTCCGGGAATTGCTGCAAAACACCCACGCATATTTAGCCGATCTCGGCTATGCGGGCGCAGTATTGGTGCCGGCGGAAAAGGACTTGTTCCCCATGTACGAAAAGCTGGGCTACCGACCCTTTGCCGGCAGAAAAAAGGTAACGGTTTTTGCCGGAATTTCCCCGCACCCGGTAGAATCTGTTTCCGGAGAAGTTTATCTGCGCCGGCGGTCTGCCTGCCTGCCGGAAAACAGTGTGTGTCACCGGGAGAAAGCCTTGGCTTTTGCCGCTACTTATGCGGATTTTTATGCCGATGAACAATGCACTTTTTGCGCTGCCAAGGTGCAGGAAACCCTGTATTTCCAAGAGTTTTTCGGCGATCCCTCCCTTTTGCCCGGTATTGTGAAGTCACTGGGCGCTGCAAAGGGCATCGTTCCCCTGCCGGGAAACGCACCCTTTGCTATGTACCACAGCTTTATCGGCGACAAATTTACGCCCCAACATTTTGCCATGGCGCTGGATTGAGCGCCATGGTAATTTTTTTGTAAATTTTTGATTGCGGGGTAGAAGTGAGGGATGTTTTGTGCTATACTGTAAAATAAGTATAGCTATCAACAAACAGAGGTAGAATTATGTTGGAACTTTTAGCCCCGGCAGGATCTATGGAAGCCTTACGGGCAGCGGTGCAAAACGGCGCAAACGCTGTCTATTTAGGCTGCGGTCAATTCAATGCCCGTCAGAGCGCAAAGAACTTTACCCCCCAGACTCTTGCAGAAGCAGTTAAATATTGCCATATCCGGGGCGTAGATGTCCATTTGACACTGAACACCCTGGTTTCCGACCGGGAGACTCCGGAGGTCATTGAACTGATCCGCCATGCGGCAAAGTGCGGTGTGGATGCCTTTATCGTGCAGGATCTGGGTGTGATTCAGCTGTGCAAGCAGATTGCGCCCCACATTCCTCTCCACGGCTCTACGCAAATGACCGTCCACAGCCTGCCCGGTGTGCAGCTTTGCGCCGGTTGGGGTCTGCAACGGGTGGTGCTCAGCCGGGAACTGAGCCGGGAGGAGATTCGCTATATTTGTCAGAACTCCCCTATTGAAATTGAAATTTTCGCCCACGGCGCACTGTGCATGAGTTACTCCGGTCAGTGCTATCTGTCCTCCGCCATTGGCGGTCGTTCCGGCAACCGGGGTCGCTGCGCTCAGCCTTGCCGTCAAAGCTACGGCCATGGCCGCTGGCAGGACAAGTACCCCCTGAGCCTGAAGGACAACTGCCTTGTCCATCGTCTGTCTGAAATTCAGGACATGGGTGTTGCATCTATCAAGCTGGAAGGTCGGATGAAGCGCGCGGAATATGTGGCTGCTGTCACCGGTGTATATCGGCAGGCACTGGATACCGGTCATGTGACACGGGAGATGATGGAGCTTTTGTACGCCGCCTTTAACCGGCAAGGTTTTACCGACGGTTATTATGCCGGCAAGACCGGCCAGGATATGTTCGGCATCCGTGTGGATACCGACGAGGACACCAAACTGTTCAAGCAGCTCCGTCAGACATACGAGAGCGTGGAAAACGGACTTGTCCCCGTGCGTTTTGATGTAAAGATCACCCCCACCCGCACCCGGCTGACCGTTACCGATAACGACGGTACTTCCTGCACTTTGGAGGGCGCCGCCCCGGAGCAGGCACGGGTCATGGAGCTTTCCTATGACGAATTGGAGCAGCGGCTGAAAAAGACCGGCGGCACACCTTATTATGTAACAGAGGTCACCGCTGACATCGCCTCCGGTGTAACCTTGTCCGCCGCCACCATCAACTCTCTGCGCCGAGATGCGCTGAATATGCTCACCGCCCTGCGGGCGCGGACTGAGCAGCCCCGTTTGGGTCGCCCCCGGAATATCGCACATTTTTCCGGCAGCCGGTATCATCCGGGACTGACCATTCAGGTCACTACCCGGGAACAGATCACCGCAAAGCTGCTGAAAATGCAGCCGGCAGTGCTGTATGTTCCCATCCACATCCTGACAGAGGATATCGCTTTCTGCCGGGAGCTGGCAAAACGCGCCCATGTGTGCGCCGTTCTGCCCCGGATCGTACATGACCCGGAACTGCCCAAACTGCGGCAGGATATGATGCTTGTCCGCAGCGCCGGTGTGGAGGAAGTCCTCATTGGAAATCTGGGTCTGCTGCTGCCGGCCAACGATTGTCACATGGGTGTGCGTGGCGACTTCTCCCTGAATCTGTACAGCTCCGCTGCGGTCAATGCCGCCCGGGAGCTGGAAATGCTGTCTGCCACATTGAGTTTTGAAATGACCCTGCCCCAGATCCGGGACGTGAGCAAGGCTGTGCCTTGCGAATTGCTGATTTACGGCAGACTGCCTCTGATGGTCACAGAAAACTGTCTGATCAGCGGTCGCACCGGCAGCTGTACCTGCCATCTGGGCAACACCAAGCTGACGGATAAAACCGGCGCAGATTTCCCGGTGATCAAAGACGGAAACACCTGCCGCAGCGTTCTGCTCAACGGCAAAAAGCTGAACTGGCTGGATCGGCAAGGCGACTTGTCTCGGCTGGGTCTGTGGGCGACACGGTTATATTTCACCACCGAGAACCCCAAGGAAGTGGATCAGATTCTTGCCAACTTCCGCAACCCTACCCCCTTTGACCCCGGTACGTCCACCAGAGGTCTTTACCTGCGTGGTCTGGAATAATCGATCGCACTAGAAGGTGTATGCTATGAATCTCATTCTTGCTTCCCAATCTCCCCGGCGGAAGGAATTGCTGGGTCTTTTGAATATTCCCTTTTCCATCCGGGTGGCGGACATTGACGAGACCATGGAGGCCGGCGGCGACGTTGCGCAGCAAGTAGCGCTGTTGAGCCGCCGAAAGGCAGAGGCCATTGACCGCCAGGCGGACGATGTGGTGATTGCCGCCGATACCATTGTGGTAATAGACGGCAAGATCTTGGGGAAACCCAAAGATGATGCAGATGCCAGACAAATGCTCCGCACCCTCTCCGGCAGAGCCCATCAGGTCATGACCGGACTGACGGTGTTGGGAAATGGAAAATGCATCAGCCACACTGAGATCACCGATGTAATTTTCCGGGAACTGACAACCCGGGAGATCGATGATTATGTGAAAACCGGCGAATGTAACGACAAAGCCGGTAGTTATGGCATACAAGGCGGCGCAGCGCCCTTTGTGCAATCTATCTGCGGCGACTATTATAACGTTGTCGGCTTGCCGGTCTGCCGGTTAAGCCAGCTCCTCAAACAGTTTATGGAGGAAACACTATGAAACACTTTTTCTCTCCCCGGGTACGGATCGTTTTGCTGATCGCCGTACTGCTGGCGGTAGTCCTGACGGTGGTGGGCAACCTGACCGATTTAAGCCTGCCCAACATGGTGGTCAAGGGTGTTCTCACCCCCATTCGCACCGGCGCAAGCAAACTCACCGACCAGGCAGAGCAGCTTTACAATTATATGTTCGGCTACGAATCTCTGGAAGCGGAGAACGCTGCCCTGAAGGAACAGCTTTCCCAGCTGCAGGAGGACGCCCGTGTGGCAGACTCCGTGGCCCGTGAAAACGATCGGCTGCGTGCGCTGTTGGAACTGACCGAGGCACGGGAGGATTTTAAGCTGGTAGACGGCTATATTATCTCCAGAAGCTCCCAGGAATGGTCCAGCAACTTCACCATCAACAAAGGCACATCCTCCGGTATTGCCGAGGGCATGTGCGCCATTACCGCCAACGGCGAGGTGGTTGGTCTTGTCAGCGAGGCAGGCGCTAACTATGCCGTTGTGAAAACCGTTCTGGACTCCTCTTTGGAAATCAGTGCCACCATCGCATCCTCCGGTTATAACGGCATGGTGCAGGGTGGTTATGCAACCGGTTTGGAAGGCTTGCTCCGTATGGACTATCTGCCCTCCTCCGCCGTTATCCGCAACCACGACCAGGTTGTCAGCTCCGGCTCTACTGTCTATCCCCGGAATCTGATCATCGGTCACGTGGTAGATGCCGGTTTTGACGATACCGGTGTTGCCAAGTATGCGCTTTTGGAGCCTGCGGTGAACGTAGGCAGTCTGGAACAAGTTTTTATTATTACCGAATATGAAGTAGGATAAGTATGGCAAAAAAAGACGAATTCAAACCGGATAAACCCCGGTCAGGTCTGTTGGACAAACTGATTCTGACCCGGCTGCAGCAACGCAGTGTGCTGCGGTGGGGTTTGTACGCTCTTTTTTTGGTGGTACTGAGTATTTTGCAGGATGTGCTGTTGTGCCGCTTCCGGATATTCGGCGCTACCACAGAGCTCGTCCCTTGCGGTATTTTCCTGATCTGTCTGGCAGAAGGACTGGAAAAGGGCAGTATTTTCTGCCTGATTGCATCTTGTGTCTATCTGTTTTCCGGTACTGCCGCCGGCAACTATGTAATTGTGTTTATTACTGCCCTGTCCATCGGTGTGACCTGGTTCCGGCAGAGCTACCTGCAAAAGGGTTTCTACGCAACCATGCTGTGCGTTGGCGTTGCCATGCCGGTATATATGCTGGCGACCTTCTTCTTTGGACTGTTCTTTGGACAGACCACCTTTGGTCGCATCGGCACCCATTTTCTCACTGCGATCATGACCCTGATCCTTTCCCCAGTGATGTATCTGATCGTCAATGCCATTCATGTCATCGGAGGTGACGCATGGAAAGAATAACTCGTTTTCGGGCACAGCTTATGGTCATTTTCTTTGCTGTGGTCTTGCTGTTCTTTGCATTTAAGCTGTATGATCTGCAGATCATTCAGACCGGTGGCAGTACGGATAACACCACGATCTTTACCACCTATACCCGCGTGAAAGCCGCCCGGGGCGATATTTTGGACACCAACGGTAACGTGTTGGTTCGTAACCGTGCCAGTTACGACTTGGTTATGAACCACTATGTTATGTTAACCGCCGACGGCACGAACACTTACTTATACCGCTTGGTAGAGCGGTGTCAGGAAGTAGGTATTACCTACACCGAGCATTTCCCCATTTCCCAGGAGCGTCCCTTTGTCTATACCCTGAAAGACTTCAATCCCTCCTGGCAAAATTATTTCCAGATCTATCTGAACGGTCTGGATCTGGACTCGGATATCACTGCTCCGCTGTTGGTGAAGCGGCTGCGTGAGCATTATAAGATCCCGGCAGAATGGTCTGAGGAAATGGCACGATGTGTCATCGGTCTGCGTTACGAAATGGATCTGCGTGGCTGCGTGGGCAGCCTGCCGAACTACATTTTCCTCGCCGACGTCAGTGACGAGGATCTGTCTGCCATCGTGGAACTCAACATTCCGGGTCTGATGGTGGAAGCCTCCACCGTCCGGGAATACAGTTCCAAATATGCCGCCCACATTCTGGGCTTTGTAGGCCCTATGAACGCAGAGCAATGGGAAACCTACAAGGACGACCCGGACTACGCTATGGACTCAGAAATCGGTCAGGCCGGCTTCGAGCAAGCATTTGAGCAGTATCTCCATGGTGTAGACGGTATGCGTGTGGACGAAGTTACCACCGACGGCACCTTGGTTCGCTCCTACTATCTGGAAGAACCGAAAGCCGGCTCTAACGTGGAAGTTGCCATCGACATCAGTCTCCAGCGTGCCGCAGAGGACGGTCTGGAACGGGTGTTGGAAGGACTGCGAAACGCACCCTTGGAAGAGGACGGCGACGAGCCTGACGGCAAGGATGCAGAGGGCGGCGCTGTGGTAGCTATGGATGTAAAGACCGGTCAGGTGCTGGTCTGCGCCAGCTATCCTACCTATGACCCTGCTACCTATTTTGAAAATTACTCAGAAATTCTGGAGGCGGATTTCGACCCGCTGTACAACCGGGCGCTGCTTGGCACTTATCCTCCGGGCTCTACCTATAAAATGAGCATGGTGATCGCCAGTATCAATTCCGGAATCATCAGCTCCACCACAGAGATCTATGACCGAGGCACTTATACCAAATATGAATCCTCCGGCTTTGCTCCCAAGTGTTTGTACCTGACCAACTACGGCATGCTGCACCAAAATCTGACTGCCGCAGAAGCGCTGCAGGTGTCTTGTAACTACTTCTTTTATGACTTGGGCGACCGGATCGGTCTAAGCGCTATGGACGATACTGCCAAGGCGCTGGGTCTGGGCGAGTCTACCGGTATTGAATTGGCGGAAAACACCGGTCACCGTGCCAACGCAGAAACCAAAAAACTTCTGTACTCCGGCGACAAAGCCGGCTGGTATCAGGCTGACCAGATCACCGCCGCCATCGGTCAAAGCGATAACCGCTTTACCCCCATGCAGCTTTGCTCCTATGCCGCCACTTTGGCTAACCGGGGTACACGGTATAAGGCTACCTTCCTGAATCGAGTGGTGTCCGCTGACTATCGGGATCTGTTGGCGCAGAGTGAAAAAACGGTGCTGAGCACCTTGGACATCTCCGATGATGCCTACCTTGCTTACTCCACCGGTATGCAGCTGGTTACCAGCCGCACCAGCGACTGGACAGGCACGGCTTACTCCACTTTCAAGGACTACCCCATTGCCGTAGCAGCAAAGACCGGCACGGCAGAAACCGGTATTCGTGGCACTTCCGATAACGGCGCATTTATCTGTTATGCGCCGGCAGACGATCCCCAGATCGCTATTGCCGTGTACGGCGAGAAAGCCGGTCACGGCAGCTCCCTGGCAGAGATCGCCCGGGACATTCTGGATATTTACTTCGAAGTCGGCGAGGTTGGCGATGTGCCCACCTATGAGAATCAAGTGAGTTGACAAAAACCCGCACATGCAGCAGCATGTGCGGGTTGTTTTATTTGTCCCGAATAAACATAGGGGTCATTTTTGGCTTGTTGAAAAACTCAATAAACCGGTCACATTTGACTAAGAATGCATAATACACATTATAGCCGCAGCCGTACATGGACTCGGTGTTACCCATGCCCTTTGCCAGGATCACATCCGCCTCCCGGATCGCCGCTTGCGCCGCCGGGCTGCAATAAGAAATGGCTGTGCCGCCGATGGCAACGCCGCTGTCCATCACCGGGAATGTAATTCCCACTGCCTTGGCATCTGCACGGGTAGCGTCGTTGGCAATCACACCGCCCCGGACCATAAAGGTAATCTGCAGCTGGGGGTAGGCTTTTGCCAGCTCCTCTGCCAGCACCCGGTCAAAACCGATCTCGCCGGCATTGTCTGTAATATACAAAAACTTTCCGCCTTTTTCCAAATCAGCGCAGAAAGCGCCATAAACTTCTTTGTCCAGATCGATCTGCTTTGCCTGATCCAGCATTTTATCCAAATCGTCAAAACTGACCTGACCCGCCAATGCGGAGAAGTCCAGATAGTTGCCCAGCACCGCATACTGCAGTCCGGCATAAATGGGATCATCTGATACTTGTACCCGACTGCGAATACTTTCCAGCCGTTCCAACACAAATTGATTGGACAGCTCTTTTTCTGTTTTGAACCGATCCGGGTCGATGCCGAAATACTTGTATATTTCTGCATCTACCAAACCGCCCAGAAGCGCCGAATCCATATCCGCCGGGGACTGGGCATACATCTGCAAAATCTTTTTGCCCAGCTCGGTGGCTTGTACCTCTGTACCTAATTGACTGATCTGCGCCAGCCGCTTTCCCATAAAGCAGCTCACGCAGGTATTGTTCATCGGTATGCTCATGTTATTCTCCCAACAGCTGCCACAAGTCTGAGAACTTGTCTGCCTTTGCGTCGTAGCTTTCCGGCTGTCCAAAGCCGAAACTTGTCCAAATAAAGGGGATATTTGCCTCTTGGCAAGCTTCCAGATCTCCTTGGGTATCGCCCACATACACAGCGCTTTCGATCTGATGCTGCGCCATCAGCTGCAGGATCGTCTGACCTTTGCTTGCGCCGGTATCGCCAAAGGAAAGATAGCCGTCGATCAGATCAGACAGTTCCAGTTTCTTTGCCGCCAGCTGGGGATAACCTTTCTGTCCGTTGCTGACAATAAAAAGCCGATGGTTTTTGGACAGCGCCTCCATGGTCTGCCGAAGCTGGGGGTATCCCATTTCCGTGCCGGCATACTTTTCCAAAAACGCATCCATTTTCACAATGCATCGATCCATCAGCGCATAACGCTCCGGCGCAGGAATATCCGTAAACAGTCCGTCCGCCAGCAGGGTCATGGTCTTACCGAATAACGGGCGCAGCTGCTCTGCCGTCACGCCTGCCGGAAGTCCCTCTTGGGTCAGCTGGGCATTATATGCCTGCGCCAGCAAGGCACGGGAATCCCACAGCGTACCGTCTACATCAAAAATGATACTTTCAAATTGCATGTTATTTCTCCAGAAGCTCTGTGCATAAAGTGATCAGCCGGGCATCAGCGGCACTGTTTTCCAGCTGCACTTCACCTGCGCCGTCAGACAGCAGACCGGCTTGATTTAACCGGCGCATGGTCTCCCGGGCAGTTCCCTCGCCGCCATCCAGAATAGCGGTATTTTCTCCCAACAATTTGCCGATGGCCTTGGAGGCAAAGGGGTAGTGGGTACAACCCAGCACCACCGCATCCAGCTTGCCTGCGTAGGGCGCCAGCACCGGCTGCAGCAGCTGCTCCACCTCGGGGCTTTCCTGCTTGCCTGCCTCCACCAGTTCCACCAGCGCAGGCACGGGGATCAGGCTGACTTCCACGCCGGGAAACCGCTCCAGCTGTTGGGAAAATTTCTCCTCCCGGAGCGTCACCGGGGTCGCCATCACGCCGATCTTACCGCCGGGAAACTGATCCGCCGCCATCTTCAGCGCCGGCTCAATACCCACGATAATCGTATCCGGATAGGCTGCACGCAATTCGTTAATAGCAGCAGCCGTAGCCGTGTTGCAAGCCACCACCAGTGCCTTGACGCCACGGCTCATCAGCATTTCTGCCGCCGCCATGGTCAGCGCCCGAACTTCCTCTGTGGTGCGCTTGCCGTAGGGCGCATTGGCAGAGTCGCCGAAATAGAGATAGCGCTCATTGGGCATCAATTTTACAAGCTCCCGCAAAACACTGATGCCGCCCACACCGGAATCAAATACCGCAATATATTCTTTTTTGGTGTGCATAGGCTCACCGCCTTTTGTTTCTTTTTTGATATTGTAGCAAAAAAGCGCCCGGCAGGCAACCCTGCCGGGCATAAAAATTACTTTGTACCGAAAATACGGTCGCCGGCATCGCCCAAGCCGGGAATGATGTAGGCATGATCGTTGAGCTTTTCGTCCAGAGCCGCCAGATAAATATCCACATCCGGATGTGCATCCTGCACGGTCTTAACACCCTCGGGTGCGCCGATGATGTTCATCATAATGATATTCTGACAGCCACGCTGCTTCAAAAAATCAATGGCTGCCACAGCGCTTCCGCCGGTGGCCAGCATGGGGTCTACCACAAACACCTGACGGTTGCCGATGTCCTCCGGCAGCTTGCAGTAATATTCCACGGGCATATGGGTGTCCGGATCACGGTATAGACCGATATGACCGATCTTAGCAGAGGGGATCAGGTCGACCATCGCATCTACCATACCCAAGCCTGCACGCAGGATGGGAATGATCGCCAGCTTCTTGCCAGCCAGACGGTGGCACTTTGCCACAGCCAGCGGTGTCTGCACGTCCACTTCCTTGGTGGGCAGATTGCGGGTTGCCTCGTAGCACATCAGACCGGAAATCTCACTGATCAGCTCACGAAATTCCTTTACGCTGGTGTTCTTGTTTCGCAGAATTGCCAGCTTATGCTGGATCAGCGGATGGTCAAGCACATGTACCTTGCTCATATCTCTATCTCCTTTATTTTTGCTCCCGGGCAAGCCGTTCCCGCTCTGCCTGGGATAATCTTAAATAGTTAGGCTGCAAAGCAGCGGCATCGCCGCTGTCGCCGTTGTAGATCGCCTTCCAGGCAGCCAGACCAACACCGCAGGCACGCTGATGCATACGATGTTCCTCCGGCAGCACCAGGCCCGGCACTGCATCTTTAAGGGTATTATAGCACAAAATACTGCCGTCGCCAACCAAAAATACGGATTCTGACAAATTTTTTATTTCGGTTTCCAGATCCGCAAGGCTGATGGCACGATCCGGGCAAAGGCGCTCCATCACACCATCTCTCACCCGGAACAGCGCATTATATACCTGCTGACGCCGGGCATCCATCACCGGCAGCACATAGCCGTTTTTCACACCCAGCTGCAGCGCCATGGCTTCCAGGGTGGATACACCGTAGCAGGGAATTTGTGCGCCCCAGGCGTATCCCTTGGCCGCCGCAACGCCGATACGGATGCCGGTAAAGCTGCCCGGGCCTGCCGCCACTGCCACCGCCTGCACATCTGCCGGGGTGCAGCCGCAGGTCTTCAGCAGCTGCTCCGCCATGGGCATCACCGTTTGAGAATGAGTCAGTCCCGTATTGCAATACTGCTCTCCCAGCAGCTTGTCATCTTCCAAAAGCGCCACAGAGCCGGCCTTAGCAGATGTTTCAAAGGCTAATATCTTCATCGTTCTGCCCTCCCTCAAGGGTAATACGCCGGTTGTCGCCGTCCAGCTTTTCGATTCGGATCACCACGGCATTTTCCATGGCATCGGCTACATTTTCGCTCCACTCCACGGCGCAAACGCCGCCACGCTCCAAGTAATCTTCCCAGCCAATATCCCACAAATCGTCGGCAGATGACAGCCGATACATGTCAAAATGAAACAGCGGCAGCCGTCCATCGGGATACTCATTAACCACCGTATAGGTAGGGCTGGTCACCGGGTCTTTTATCCCTAAACCCCGGGCGATGCCCCGGGTAAAGGCGGTTTTTCCTGCGCCCAGATCGCCTTGAAATGCCAACACCGTTCCGGCGGTCAGCTTTGCTGCCAACGCTGCGCCCAGCGCTTCGGTTTCCTGTGGCGATTTTGTAATACATGTGTTAGTCATAAACAATCCAATCCTTGTACGCAGAATTACTGCGCATTTTTCAGCTTCTCTGCCTGATCTGCCGTGGCAAGGGCATCGATAATCTCGTCGATACCGCCGTCCATGATCTGATCGATCTTATAAAGCGTTAAGCCGATCCGGTGATCGGTAACTCTGCCCTGGGGAAAATTGTAGGTGCGGATACGCTCGTTACGCATACCCGTGCCCACCTGACTGCGGCGCATGCCGGTGACTTGGGATTCCAGCTTTTCCTGCTCGATCTCATAAAGCTTGCTTGCCAGCATCCGCATACATTTCTCCCTGTTCTGCAGCTGGCTTCGCTCCTCCTGACATGCCACCACAATGCCCGTTGGCTTGTGGATCAGCCGCACGGCAGAGCTGGTCTTATTAACATGCTGACCACCTGCGCCGGACGCACGATAGACCTGCATCTCAATATCCGCAGGATCGATCTTCACATCCACCTCTTCCATCTCCGGAAGCACCGCCACGGTGGCGGTGGAGGTGTGGACTCTGCCGCCGGACTCGGTCTCCGGTACACGCTGAACACGGTGGACACCGGATTCATACTTCAGCCGGGAATAAGCGCCCCGTCCGTTGACGATAAAATCCGCTTCCTTTACACCGCCCAGCTCGGTATCGTTATAGTTCATCAGCTCAATGCTCCAACCCTTTTGGGCGGCATACATGGAGTACATACGGAACAAACTGTGGGCAAACAAGGCGCTTTCCTCGCCGCCAACACCACCCCGGATCTCCACGATCACGCTTTTTTCATCGTTGGGGTCTTTGGGCAGAAGCAGGATCTGCAGCTTTTCGTACAGCTCCTGGGTCAGCTGCTTTGCGGTCTGAAAGGTCTCCTGACAAAGCTCCTTCATTTCCGGGTCGCTCATCAGTTCCTGGGCATCCGCCATATCCTTCTGCGCCGCCAAATAATCACGGTATGTCTCCACAATAGGGGCAAGGTCATTCTGCTCACGCAAAAATGCTGCCGCCTTCTTGGGATCGTTATAAAAATCCGGCTGCTCCGACCGGGCGCAAAGCTCCTCGTACCGGTCTGCCACCGCCGCCAACTTCTCAAGCATGGAACACAACTCCTTTTGTTTATTGTACCACATTCGCAAAAAATGTAAAGCTTGACTATTCTTTCCGGGAGAGGACTGGTTCAAGCGCCGAACTTAATACTTTCTTAATACTTTTCCGCTTTTCTTGTTAACATTTTTCCTTTACATTTAATAGTGTAAAAGAGTAAATGTCAAATTTTCATTTTTCCTCTCCTTTTTTCTCGTGAAAACCGCAGGACTTGCCTGCGGTTTTTGCCATATATGCATGATCTGCCGCTTTTTGGGAAATCTATTCCAAAGAGGTGGCAGATCTTTGATTTTATCTTACTTGCGTACCATCATTTTATACACCGTGCTGATTGCCGTGATCCGGCTGATGGGCAAACGGCAGATCGGGCAGATGGAACCGTCGGAATTTGTGGTCACTATGCTGGTGGCAAATCTGGCATCCATCCCCATGCAGGATAGCGGCATCCCTCTGTTCTCCGGCTTCATCCCCATCGTTACCGTGTTGGGCGTGGAACTGGTTTTATCTCACTTGTCCCTGAAAAGTATCTGGCTGCGAAAACTGTTATGCGGCAAGCCGGTGATCCTTATCGAAAATGGCAACGTCCTGCAAAGAAATCTGCAAAAGACCCGTGTAACTTTAGACGAGCTGACCGGCCATCTGCGGGAAAAGGATGTGCTGGATCTGAGCAGTGTGCAATATGCGATTTTGGAAACCAACGGCAATCTCTCGGTTTTCCCCTACCCGAAGGAGCGACCTGCCAGCGCCAAGGACGCTGGTATTACCACCCGAAAGCAATATTTGCCGCTGACGATTATTTCTGACGGCGTTCTCATGCCGGAAAATCTGCAAAAAGCCGGCAAGGATCCCAAATGGGTACAGCGTGTCCTAAGGGAGCGACAAGCATCTGTCCGGGACACCTGGCTTTTAACAGTTGACGGTGCAGATCACATTTTGTTTTACCGAAAGGAGCTGTGAGATTGCGACGCTTTTGGATCGGTATTATCATTCTTGCGGTCTTTCTGGTTCTTGGTCTGTGGTCTTGCTATCTGATGGACAATATGCACACCCAGATCAGCCAGGCGTTGGAGCAGGCTGCCGCAGCCGTCTTGTCCGGCGATGCGGTGCAGGGCATTACCCTGGCAAAACAGGCGCATATCCAATGGCAGGAAAACTGGCATCTGACCGCCTTTTTGGCAGACCATGCCCCCATGGACGAGATCGATGCACTGTTTGCCCAAGCGCTTTACTACGCCGATACGCACAACAACGAAAACTTTGCCGCCCTCTGCGCCAGATTGGCACGGCTGCTGGAAGCGGTGGGTGAGGCACACACGCTGAACTGGTGGAATCTATTATAAAAAACGCACCTTGGACCAAACGATCCAAGGTGCGTTAATGATTATTGCGCAGGCGCTGTCAGGGGATTTTTCAGTGCGTAATTGGCTGCCTCTTTGATCTGCGCCCGGTAGGTTTCCGAAACTTCCATGTCGCCATCGCTGGTAAGGATCGCATACTGCAGTTCTGCCGGAATGGTATCCACAGACACATTGACCACTTCCTCCATACCGGCAAGATAGCCATACGCCACATAAGCAGCCGCCAATCGTCCGGCATCGCTCAGGTGGGCATAATCCCGGTACAAAACCGTATCGTCCAGCTCGGCAACATCCTTCAGATACTGGATCGCTGCCGCCGTGGAGATCACACCGGAAAAGCCCTGATCCTTGTCCACGATATACTTCTGCACGTTCTCCGCCATGGCATTGAACATGACCTTGTCATCATTTTGGAAATTCTTGGTATAGTAATCACACCAGTTGCGGATATTGCCCGGTGTGCCCGCCTCAAACAGCCAGGATTCCTCCGGCTGATCGTCCTCCGGAATCACCGGATTGGACCAGACAAAGTTCCACAAAAGCGCCGGCTCGACCTCCGTATTTGCTTTGATATAATCCACGATATAGGCGATGTCGTCATTTGCAAAAGCAGACGTCTTGCCGGACAAGGTGTTCATCTCCTGCAGGATCACCACATCCCAGGGCTCATTGGCCAAGGCATCGGCCATCGTCACTTCCATCGTCATATCCCACTGGCCCTCTGTGTTCTTAAAAAACACGTAATCTATGGAGTCTTCTGCAATCATCTTCTTATGTTGATTGATCTGATAATCCTCGCCCTGAAGCACACCTACCACCAGATGGCAGTTGGGCTGCTCTGCCTGAAACACTGCAGGCAGCAGTTGGGCAGCATCCATAGACTGCCGGTTGCCTACAAACAAGACATGCAGATCCCGGCTGTCGTCTGCCGCAGGGTTCCCGTTATCCTTACAGCCGGACAGCATACCCAAACAGAGCATCGCCGCCAACGCAAAGGCAAAAAAGCGTTTCATTTTCTGATCGCCTCCCAGCAAATCTCTGTCACAATTTTACCTTCTCCGCAGAAAAATGTCAACATCACGCTTTGGGCGAAAAATAGAGTTGACGCAGGCGCGGAAAATTGCTATAATTTGAGTGTTATTTCAACAAAGGAGTACTCATTATGAAAAGAATCATTGCTTTTTCCCTGGTTTTGGTGCTGGCTTTCGGCCTGTGCGCCTGCGGCGCTGCACCTAATACCACCGAGCCTGTAGAAACCACAACTGAACCCACCGATCCCCACTACACCTTTGATGTCGGCTTCGAGCTCACTCTGCCCGCCGGTTTTGTGGAGCAGGAGAGCTTGCTCAACGACTTCTTTGGCACCGGCGATAACGGCGCTTACGCTATCATCGCAAACAAGGACCTTAAGGCTGAGTATGAGTCCGTTGCCGCTTTTGCTGAAGCTCTGGCCAAGGCAAATAATGCCGACGAAGCCAAGCAGGACGACGAGGGCAACTACTACATCACCTACCTGAACGAAACCAACAACCAGCGTTTCTACACCGCCATCCGTGAGGGCGAGACCTACATCTACCGTGTGGCATTCTACTGCCCCGCTGACAACTGGAGCCATTATGAGGCTCTGTTCCCCCAGTGGGCAACCACCATTACCGTTTCCTAAATAATCAAAGGGGCGCCAACCGGCGCCCCTTTCTTTCGCCAAAAAAAGCTTGCTTTCCCATTTTTGCAATGCTATAATAACCCCACCGCTGCAGGGTTCGTATATCGGTAATACAACGGCTTCCCAAGCCGTGAAGGCGGGTTCGACTCCCGTACCCTGCTCCACAAAAAAAGTCACTTTTGTCTACTGACAAAGGTGACTTTTTTCAATGATATCCGTTCCTCACGGAACGGGTGATATATCTTCGTTATGATATCGCACTGTCGTGCGATGATATATGCCTTCGGCATATGAAGGAACGGATATTATATCATATTTGCAAAGCATATATATCATACGGCAACGCTGTATATCATATCGCGTTAGCGATATATCATTGAAAAACACAACATTCTTTGATATAATACTGATGAAAGAAGGTGCATTCATGTCCGAAAACAAATTACTTGACTTATCTTTTGAATTTGCTGTTGCTATCGTAAATCTTGTTGACGGTGTAACTGCACCGAAAAGCTCTTATATGAGCGATCAACTAGCAAGAGCCGGTACATCCGTTGGGGCAAATATTCACGAAGCACAATACGCACAGAGTAAGAGAGACTTTGTGGCAAAGTTAGAGATTGCACTCAAAGAATCCAATGAAACAAGCTATTGGTTAAAACTGATGTTTGAAACCAAAAGGATAGATAATGCAACTTATCAACACGCAGAGAAGCTTTGTGGCAACATCCGCAGACTATTGATCGCATCTTGCAAAACCGCAAAGGAGAATGCAAAATGAAAAAGGTAATACGAGGTAAGGTTCCTTTGCTGACATCAAACGGTAAAACAATAGTTCCTATAGAGATTACTTACGATGATAGCGAAAGTATCGCAAATCCTCAAACAGAAATTACCTTGTTGTATAACGGAATTGAATACAAGGGGTATGGCGCAGATTACCTCTGGACTGATACCATTGCTGATTTGCAAATGAAACTTCCCAAAGATGTTAAGATTGCTTGTTGTATGACCTGCCGTCACGGAAATATGTGTCCTTATGGAAATACTGAAAACCAACTGTTTTGCACGAAAGATATTCGTATAACCAGCAAAGAAGACATGTGCAACTTGTTTGATCAAACAGATCCGTTTGAAGAGCGTTCTGTTGCATCGCTTGATTTTTGCGATGATTTTGTTTACCGGAGCGATGAATATTACACATATAATGACTATCTGTACCAACTAAACAAGAAAAAGAGAACCTTTAAATAAACCCACACTACTTTTGGTCGTTCTTACCCCGCTTTACGCACCTTTTAGTCGTTCTTTTTAACTGAATCCACCCTTGCGGGCGGGTGAAATCATCTTTGATGATGAAATCCCCGGTGGGGACGAAATCCGCCTCGTCGGCGGATGGACGGATTTAATTTCATCGCGCGTTGCGCGATTTCATTGAAAAAGCAATACACTTTATGATATAATCAGTTAAACAAACTTGAATTTGACAAAGGAGTTCATTACCATGAAATTGATCATTTTGGTTTCCTCTTGTCTGGCTTTGATTGCCTCTGCGATTATGGCGATCAAAACAATCAAGGACAAAAAATCTATCAAAGACCCCTATTTCCTTTTGTCTGTTGTTACATTTATCATCGCAGTATGGATGATCGCCCGGGTGCTGGGTTGATTGTGTGTTCATTTATTTCTCCGCTTCCTTATGTGAATAAAAAACCGGAGCAGTTTTGCTCCGGTTTTTGTTATTCGCCTTGTACTCTGGCTTCGATGCGCTGCATAGCGTAAACCATCGCCTCATAGCTTGTCTGGCTGACCTTATCCAGGTAGCCGTCCTCATAGGCTTTCATCGCCTCCCGGATCCGCAGGATCCGCATAGGCGCACCCTCCTCCGCCATGGTAAATATGGGGTGATAGGTGTAGTTTGTGATCTTGGTTTTTCCGGTTTCGTTATCCTTGGTGATCTCCAGATCCAGCAAAACGGAATACTCCGTGCCTGCCTGATCCGCATCGCCAAAGAAATTGCCCAGAGAATATGCCACAAATGTGCCGCTGTCCGGGTCGAACTCCAGTTTCTGTACATAGTGGGAGTGGGTGCCGATCACCGCATCCACACCTTTTTCCTGCATCAGCTGGCAAATTTCCTGCTGGGATTGGCTCACATTGTTGTTGAACTCACTGCCCCAGTGCAGAAATGCCACGGTAACATCCGGTTTTTCCTTGGCTACAGCATCCAGAACCTTGGAGATACCCTCGGTGTCCACCTCTTGGTAGTCCGTTGCGTAGTCCTTATACAGCACATTGACACAGCCTTCGTTGCCTGCCGGCAGCGCCATGCCGTCCATGCCCTTGGTAAATGCCACAAGGGCAACTTTCACACCTTGCACATAGCGGATAGTATAACCCTTGGCTGCCTTGGCTTCCGATGCGGTCGCATAAGCGCCCAATGGCTCCATGCCCGCAAGCCGGATGCCGTCCAGCGTGGTTTTCAGACCGTCCATACCCTTATAGATCGAGTAGGAATTGGCATACTGGATATAGTCCACACCGGCATTGGCCAGCGCCAGCATCAGATTTTGGGGTGCAGAGTGGTCTGAACCATAGGGGTCGCCGGTGAGCGTACCCTCCAGATTCACCACGGATATATCCGCATCTGCCAGCAGGTGCGCCACATCCAAAAATGCCTGGGTGTAATCCAGGCTCGTGCCGCCGGCATCCACCACCTTCTGGGTAACATTCAGATCGCCTGCCGCCGCCAGGTGGATCACCGTCTGGTTGGCAGGTGTGGTGGTTTCTGTGATTTCGGTGCTTTGGGCGGTGGAATGAGTATTCTCCGCCGGCGCACTGCCGGTGGGTCGTGCCAGAACAAAGATCAAAATACCACACAGCACCAAAACTGCGCCTGCAACGGCAAGGCGAATCCACAGGGTACGCTGCTTTTTCTGTTTTTGCTGCCGCTGCTGCTCCCGGGCAGCTCTGCGTTGCTTAAATTCCTCAGGATCAAATGCCATGCCGTCACCTCCTTGCAGTTTTTTATATTCTACACCATTTGAATAATTTTGTAAACTTTTTTCTCCGGTATTGCAATTATACGCCGATACATATAAAATAAAAGAGTTAGAAGGAATCTGCGGCGTGACCGGCCGCAAAGGAGGTATTCTATGATCAAAACGCTTGCCAAAAGCGTACGCCAATATCTGCCAGCCACCATACTCAGTCCCCTGTGTATGATCGGCGAGGTATTTATGGAGGTACGCATTCCCGGCATTATCGCCAATATCGTGGACTTTGGTATCAAGCTCGGCGATATGAAAGTCGTCTGCATACAGGGACTGCTGCTGATCCTCAGCGCCCTGTGCTCTTTGCTCTTTGGCGTGGCCTCGGCAGTATTCGCGTCTTATGCCGGTACCGGCTTCTCCCGGAATCTGCGCCACGATATGTACTACCGGGTACAGAGCTTTGACTTCCATAACATCGACAAGCTCTCCACCGCCAGTATCGTCACCCGGCTGACCTCGGATGTTGCCAACATCCAGATGTGCTTCCAGATGATGATCCGTATGGCGGTGCGATGCCCCATGATGGTGATCCTTGCCAGCATCAATGTATATCGGCTCAGCCCCAAGCTGTGCTTGGTGTATCTGATCGCCCTGCCGTTGCTGTGCATCGGTCTGTTCTTGCTGATCAAGTTCACATTCCCTATCTTCGACCGGGTGTTCAAGACCTACGACAAGCTCAACAATGTGGTGCAGGAGAATCTTCACGGCATGCGGGTGGTCAAGTCCTTTGTCCGTGAGCAGAAGGAGGACGAGAAGTTTACCTCCATTTCCGGAAATATCCACGACAGCTTTATCAGGGCGGAGCGGATCATGGCATTTAACAGCCCTATGATGCAGCTGGCGGTGTATTCCTGTGTTATCGCCATCTCCTACCTGGGTGCCACCATGATCGTCCAGTCCGGAGACACTACCTTTACCACCGGTAATTTGACCTCCATGTTTACTTACACCACTCAGATCCTGATGGGTCTGATGATGCTCTCCATGGTGTTCATCATGCTGACCATGAGTCGGGCGCCTATGCAGCGATGCAGCGAGATTCTCCGGGAAGTCCCGGCGCTGGATAACCCGAAAAATCCGGTGACGGAAGTTCCCAACGGCGCCATTGACTTTGAAAATGTATCCTTCCGCTACTCGGAAAAGGCGGACAAAAACGCCCTGCAAGGCGTAGAGATCCACATCAAGCCCGGACAGACCGTAGGCATCCTGGGCGGTACAGGCTCGTCCAAGTCCACCCTTGTGCAGCTGATCCCCCGTCTGTATGATGTGACCGAGGGCAGTGTGAAGGTAGGCGGCGTAGATGTGCGGGACTATGACATCAAGACCCTGCGGGATCAGGTGGCTATGGTGCTGCAGAAAAACGTGCTGTTCTCCGGCACGATCAAAGACAATCTGCGTTGGGGCAATCCCGATGCCACGGATGAAGAAATGGAACACGCCTGCAAACTGGCTTGCGCCCACGATTTCATCATCGGCTTCCCCGACGGCTACGATACCTATATTGAGCAGGGCGGTAAGAATGTTTCCGGCGGACAGAAGCAGCGGCTTTGTATCGCCAGAGCCTTGCTGAAAAAACCGAAAATATTGATCCTTGACGATTCCACCTCCGCGGTGGACACCCACACCGATGCCCAGATCCGCAAGGCATTTGCCGAGGAGATCCCCGGCACTACCAAGCTGATCATCGCCCAGCGGATCGCCTCTGTGCAGGATGCAGATCTGATTCTTGTGATGGATGGCGGTCAGGTGGCGGCGCAGGGCGACCACGAAACATTGCTTAAGACCTCTCAGATCTACCGTGAGGTCTATGAATCTCAAGTCAAAGGAGGTGAGGAATAATGCCTCCTATAAGAATGCGGGGTGACGGTCGCAAGGCCAAAGACCCCAAAAAGACATTTTTACGGCTGCTGGGCTACATGAAGCCCTATCGGGCAAGACTGATCGGCATGGTGGTGTGCATCATCCTCGCCGCTGTCGCCTCGGTGCTGAGCAACAACTCGTTGAGCGTCATCATTGACGATTATATCAAACCCATGCTCTCCCAGGAGATTCCGGATTACGGCCCGCTGGTACGCTTTTTGTTTGTCATGGCCTGCGTTTATCTGGCAGGTATGCTGGCATCCTTTTTCCAACAATGGCTGATGGTGCCGGTGGGACAGGGCATCCAGAAAAACATCCGCGACAAGATGTTTACCCACATGCAACGGCTGCCCATCCGGTATTTTGATACCCACCCGGTAGGCGATGTGATGAGCCGCTACACCAGCGACATCGACACCCTGCGCCAGATGATCTCCCAAGCCATTCCCCAGTGCATCAACTCCGCCATTACCATTATCGTGGTGTTCATCGCAATGCTGGTGACTTCTCCCATTCTGACGGTGGTGGTTGTGATCACCCTGGTGGGCATCTTGTTTATCACCAAGGTGGTGGCAGGCAAGTCTGCCGGCTTCTTCATTGGTCAGCAGAAGGCACTGGGTAAGGTCAACGGCTATGTGGAGGAAATGGTTGGCGGTCAGCGGGTGGTCAAAGTGTTCACCCACGAGCAAGTCTGCAAAGAGGAGTTTGATGTCCTCAACGATGAGCTGCGCGTCAACGCCTTCAAGGCCGGTGCTTTTGCCAATATGATGGGCCCGGTGAATAACAATCTGAGCTACTTCCAGTATGCGATCCTTGCCATCGTAGGCGGTCTGCTGGTCATCGCCTCCGGAGAGACGCTGCTGACCACCGGCGCACTGGTGTCTTTCCTGCTGTTCTCCCGTACCTTTAACCAGCCCATCGGTCAGGTTTCCAACCAGATCAACGCCATCGTTATGGCGCTGGCAGGGGCGGAGCGGATTTTTGAGTTGATGGATGAGGAAGAGGAACAGGACAGCGGCTATGTGACTCTGGTCAATGCCAATATCGACGAAAACGGAAACATTACCGAGTCTGCCGCCCGCACCGGCAAGTGGGCGTGGAAGCATCCCCACGGCGACGGCACACTGACCTATACGGAGCTGAAGGGCGACATCACAATGTTCAACGTGGACTTTGGCTATGTGCCGGAAACCACAGTGCTGCATGATGTGACCCTCTATGCCCACCCTGGTCAGAAGATCGCCTTTGTTGGCGCTACCGGCGCAGGCAAGACCACCATTACCAACCTGATTAACCGGTTCTATGATATTGCCGACGGCAAGATCCGCTACGATGATATTAACATCAATAAGATTAAGAAGCCGGATCTGCGCCGCAGCCTGGGCGTGGTGCTGCAGGATACCAATCTGTTTACCGGTACGGTAATGGAGAATATCCGTTACGGCAAGCTGGATGCCACCGACGAGGAATGTATCGCCGCGGCAAAGCTGGCAAATGCCCACGACTTTATCACCCGCTTGCCTGACGGCTATCAGACCGAACTCACCGGCAACGGCGCAAGCCTTTCTCAAGGTCAGCGGCAGCTGATCGCCATCGCCCGGGCAGCGGTGGCCGATCCTCCGGTAATGATTTTGGACGAGGCTACTTCCTCCATCGACACCCGTACCGAGGCGCTGGTGCAAAAGGGCATGGATGCGCTGATGAAAGGCAGAACCACCTTTGTCATCGCCCACCGGCTGTCCACTGTCCGGAACGCCGACTGCATTATGGTGCTGGATCACGGCCGGATCATCGAGCGTGGTACTCACGATGACCTGATCGCTGAAAAAGGCACTTACTATCAACTGTATACCGGCGCATTCGAGCTGGAATAAAAAAGAGGGAGCAAACGCTCCCTCTTTTTATCACTTGTCCATTGTCAATTATTCGCCATCCAATTCCAGCTTCGCTCCTCGCAATGACAGGAGCGGGACGATGTGGCATCGTCCCCTACGGCTCGGAATGACTAATAAAATGTTTGCAAATTGACGGCGGGCTGTTTTGGTGGTAGGATAGAGAAAAGGACGGGATCGTATATGTGTTATGTAAACTGCAAGCTCTGTCCACGGCAGTGCGGTATTGACCGGACAGCGGGGCAGACCGGTTTTTGCAAAGCACCGGCAACAGCGGTGGTGGCAAAGACCATGATACACAAGTGGGAAGAACCGGCACTTGCCGGCAACGGCGGCAGCGGCGCGATCTTTTTTGGCGGCTGCACCTTGGGCTGCGTCTATTGTCAGAACTGCGCCATCAGCACCGCCCCGGTGGGAACGCAAATGGACAGCGCCCAGCTGCGGCAGGTCATGGAAAACTTGATTGCCCAAGGGGCGGAAAACATTGACCTTGTGACCCCCACCCAATATCTGCCCACGATCTTGCCGGCGCTGGAAAAACCGCTGTCTGTGCCGGTGGTGTATAACTGCGGCGGCTACGAGCGGCAGGAAACCATAGAAAAGCTGGCGGGAAAAGTGGATATTTTTCTGCCGGATCTGAAATATGCGGATAGTGCTCTGGCAAAGGCGCTATCCGGCGCAGAGGATTATTCCCCGGTGGCGACCAAAGCCATCCAATCCATGGTCTCCCTCACTGGCGCACCGGTTTTCAAGGGCGACCGACTGGTAAAAGGCACGGTAATTCGCCATCTGATATTGCCGGGGCAGGTGGAAAATTCTCTGAAAGTTCTGGACTGGATCGGGGAAAACTTCGCCCCCGGTCAGGTTTTGGTCAGCCTGATGCGTCAGTACACCCCCATGCCGGGTATGCAGCCGCCCTTTGACCGCCCCATTACGGACGAGGAATATGATGCGGCGCTGAGCTGGATGTACCTCAACGATCTGCATGGCTTCACCCAAGAGGCAGATGCTGCCCAAAGCCACTATATCCCGGCTTTTTAACACCGCAATTTTCCGGTTGTCATTTCACAGTTTTTAGGGTAAAATAGAGAAAACGACCCAAGGAGAACATTATGGATTGGCTGGAGATCACGGTTGCCACTGCCCCTACGGGAATCGAATCGGTAGCGGCAGCGTTGACTGCCGGTGGGTTTGACGACCTTCTGCTGGAGGATCAGGCGGAACTGGAAACATTTTTGGAACAGAACCGCGCCTACTGGGATTACATAGACGAAAAACTGCAAAAGCAGCTGCAGGGTGTGTCCCGGATCAAGCTGTATCTGGACAGTGCAGACACTGGTGCTCTGACCCGACTGGAAGCTTTGCTTTCTGAACTGAAAGCCAAAAATTCCGACGGGCAGCTTGGCACTTTGGAAATGACCGCCCTTCCCTTGCCCCAGATCGACTGGGAGGAGAGCTGGAAAGAAAATTATCCGCCCCAGCCGGTGGGCGAAAAGCTGATCGTTCTACCCTACTGGCTGGCAGACAGCGACGATTCCGGCAGACTGCCGGTGATTTTAGACCCGGGTCTGACCTTTGGCACCGGCGCACATCCCTCCACCCAAATGGTGATGGAAGCCATGGAGGAGCGGGTCACCCCCGGTACTGCATGTCTGGACTTGGGCAGCGGCAGTGGTATTTTGTCCATCGCCGCTCTGCGGCTGGGTGCAGAGCGCGCCATTGGCGTGGATATCGACCCCAAGGCAGAGGATATCGCCCGGGAAAATGCCGCCTACAACGGCTTTGCGGCCCCGGAATTTACGGCGCTTACCGGCAATGTGACCGAAGATCAGCCTTTGATGGAAAAACTGGCAGCGGAAGATTACAATCTGGTACTGGTGAACATCGTGGCGGATGTGATCATCGGCCTGTCCCCGGTCCTCCCGGATTTCTTGAATGAACACAGCGAACTGATC
>JAZSQH010000119.1:0-34011 GCA_045537865.1 Faecousia sp.
AACCAGCAGGGGAGTCGGAGGGGTCTTAGTAATAAAGGTAAAGCTGCGGTCTGCGTAAACAGTGATAACAACAGGAATCTTGTAGCCTTCCATGTTCTGGGTACGGGCGTTGAATTCCTTGATAAATGCAGCAATGTTGACACCGTGCTGACCCAGAGCGGGACCAACAGGGGGGGATGCGGTTGCCTTAGCGGCTTGAATCTGAAGTTTGATAATACCAGTGACTTTCTGTGCCATAATAAGCACCTCCTGAATAAAATGTGGTAATATGCGCTTTGCGCATTTCTTGCGGGGCTCATGCCCCTCCCACCGTTTCTGCCGATAAGCCGGCGGATAAGTTTACGGGGTTGTGACTTCTACCTGATCGAGTTCAAACTCGACGGAAGTCTCGCGTCCAAACATGGTAACCACCACGCTGACGCTGTTCTTGTCGACCTCAATTGCTTCCACAGTGCCGGTGAAGGAGCTGAAAGGATCGTCGAGGATCCGCACGGAGTCGCCAACGTTGTAGTTGACAACGATCTCACGCTTCTCGACACCCATCTGATACACTTCATCTTCGGTCAGGGGAATGGGGTCTTCTCCGGATGTGCCAACAAAGCCGGAAACACCACGCACACCACGGATAGCGTGCCAAGTGTTATCACTATAAACCATCTTGACAAATACATAGCCGGGATACAACTTGCGATCATAAGTCTTGCTTACGCCGGACTCAGTGATCTCTGTAACAGTCTCCATAGGAATGGATACGTTGATGATCTGCTCCTGCAGATTACGGCTTTGCACAGTCTTCTCGATGGTAGCCTTGACGGTGTTCTCATAACCGGAGTAGGTATGGACTACATACCATCTTGCAGCTTCTGCCATGGCGAATCTCCTCTTAGTTAAAGAGGCCGATCAGGGTATCGATACCCACACGAGCCACGAAGTCGAACAGCCAGATAAATACGCCGACGACCAAAACGCATGCTGCGACGATCAGGGTGTTCTTCAGAACCTGCTGGGGGGTGGGCCACACGACCTTCTTAAGCTCGCTGCGGAGCTCGCGGAAGTATCTGCAGATGCCGCCCCAGGCTCTTGCGAACCAGTTTGCTTTCTTAGCTTCTGCCATGTGCGTCCTCCTTACTTCGTCTCGTTGTGAACGGTGTGTTTTCTGCAGAATCTGCAGTACTTCTTCATTTCGAGACGGTCGGGATCATTCTTCTTGTTCTTCATGGAATTGTAGTTTCTCTGCTTGCACTCGGTGCATCTCAAAGTGACTTTTACGCGCATAACGGCACCTCCTTAAAATTTGCCTCCCTGTATCACTCCGGCTATAGTAAAATTTAGTAAGCGGTCAACTACAAATAACCGCCCCGAAGCTGAAAAGGGCATGAAAAGTAGCCCGTTTCACAGGTAAAATCCATTCTATCACAGTAAAATAGTTTCGTCAACAATTTTTTTCTTTATTTTTTTCGTATTTTCGTCTATAATGGAACAAAATCAAAACAAAGGAAGAGGGAATCGACTTATGCGGATCATGGGAGTGGATTACGGTGATGCCAGAACCGGTATTGCGGTGTCTGATTTGCTTTGCAGCATTGTGGGTACGACTACGGTTATCCATAGCCGAAACACAGAAAAAACCATTGCGGAAATCTTGCAGATTGCTCGGCAGAGCGAGGTGGGGGAAATCGTAGTGGGTCTGCCGAAAAATATGGACGGCACGGAGGGAATCCGTGCGGAGCTTTGCCGTGAGCTGGCGCAGCGGCTGGAGGAAGCATCCGGCTTGCCGGTGAAGCTTTGGGATGAGCGCCGGACTACGGTAGAAGCGCACAACATTCTTTCCCAGCATAATTATCATGGTAAAAAGCGCAAGAACACAGTAGATGCGGTTGCAGCATCGCTGATATTGGAGGGCTATCTGGCTTTCCGTTCCCGGTAACATATTTCCCGAATACCGGTAATTAACAACAGACCGCCAAACAGTTTCTTTATAATTATTGTATCCAACTGTTTACCCACCAGCGAGAATATTGCTGCTGCAATACAGCCTGCGATAATGGCTGGCAGTATCTTTCTAACATTCAATGATCCTTGCTTCCAGCGGAAAATCGATGCGATCACGGCTGACGGGATAAAGAACAGCAGGTTAATGCTTCTGGCAACGCTGTGATCCATGGACAGGACTAAACTGAGCCATAGGATCAATAAGCTGCCGCCGCCGACACCAATCCCTGAGAGAAAACCCAGTGCGCAGCCGATCAATAGCATAATTGGAAGAGAATCTAACATAAATAGCGCACGCCCCCCCAAATAATCAGGATTCCCAGTAACCGGTGCAGCCATTTGGTTGGTATCTTCCTGCCTAAGATTCCGGCAAGGACACCGCCGGCGCTGCTGCCGATGAGATAGGGGAGCGTAATGTCCCAAGGGATGGTTCCTGACTGGTAACTCAACCAAAAAGAAATCAGGCAAATAGGCAGTATAATGCACACAGATGCTGGAAAAACCTCGTTGTCATCCAGGTCAGTCAGCCATGTAAGCGTGGGGACAAGTACCATACCGCCGCCTGCGCCAAACAGTCCGTTTACCGCACCTGCGCCTATGCCGGCAAGGATCAGACCCCAATATTTTCGTTTCAACAAAAAACACCCCCTGTGGAAATTTTCTCCACAAGGGGTGTTTTTATACAGTTATTAGTTTGATGCCAAAGTCAGACCCAAATTGATCTTGCTGGTGTTCTTTACTTCGAATGTTACGGGATCGATAATTGCCTTGTACCAGGTTTCCTGATCTTTGTCACGCAGAGTGTTCTCGATCATGAAATCACGGTAGGTCAGCTCGTCATCGCCAACGTAGTACATTACGTGGAAGCCGTACTCGGTTTCGATCACTTCGGTGTCGCCGGTCTGACGCTCGGGGTCAGTTGCCCAGTTGCGGAAGTTGGCAACATACTCGGACTTGGGATGGATGTCCTCGAACAGACCGCCTTCATCAGCAGAACTGTCGTCGCTGTGCTCCTTGACCAGCTCAATAAAGCTTTCCTCTGTAGCCTCGCCCTCCAGCCAGGTCTTCAGATAGCCATCAGCCGCTTCCTTGGCAGCAGCCTTCTCCTCGTCGGAGTAAACGGTCTCACCTGTGGTCTCATCCTCGGTGCCGCCCTCGAACTCAACCAGCAGATGACGGACGTTACCCATAGGCTCCAGGTTTTCATACTTCTTGGTGAAGTAAACTACATAGTAAGCGTTGAGTTCGGAGATTTCCTCACCGGTCTCCTCATTCTTGGTTGTTGTGATAACGGGCAGAGCAGCGATATCGCCTTCCTCACGTTCCTCGTCTGCCAGCCATGCAGAGAGAGTCTCGTTGATGTCGGTGTGCAGAACGCGGTTGGCGCTGTTCAGAGCAGTCTGGCTTTCCTTATTGACCTCGATGGCCTCGATCTTTTCCTTCAGCTCGTCGTAACTGGTTGCGGTTGCAGCTTCCTTGGCTGCTGCTTCCATAGCCTCCCGTGCTGCAGCCTTCTCCTCGTCGGAGTAGACAGTCTCGCCGGTCTCCTCGTCCTTGGTGCCGCCCTGCAGGAACTCGCTGTAGGTCAGGTAGGAAGAGCTGTAATCGTAGGAACTAAAGTCATTGTACTTATCCTTTTCGTACTCACGCAGTGCAGCGTCGTCGTAGACAAGGGAATCCTTATGTGCGTCATAGAATGCGGATGCCAGTGCAGTACGCTCTGCGTATTCAACATAGGAATCCACGGTAGAGCCAAAACCGTAAATAGCGCTCAGGTACTTATTCACATTAGCGTAGCCATATGCGGTTGCGTAGTACTCCAGGTTGGAAGCCAAAGCATCAATGGATTCTTTGTCCTCCTCGGGCAGCTCGAAGTTCTCGCTGACAGCCTTGTTATAAAGAGCGTAGTCTTTCTTGGCCTGCTGAACAGCAGAGTCCATGAAGAAGTCAGCCCAGGTGTCGAACTCGTCAGTTGCATACTTCTGCTCGTTCAAAGGCTTGCTGGTATCCAGGCCCACCATCTGCAGATAGGTGTCCGTGTAGGTACTGTACTCGGTGTACCAATCGTTGTAGTAATCCTGCACGGTGTCCGTGAAGTAATAGTTCATTACCACGGAGTTCAGCTTCTCGTCGCCGATAGTGGCGGTGATGGTTGTTTTTTGCACGATGCCGCTCTGCTCATAGGCTCTGTAACCCAGAATGCCGATGGCAGTACATGCAATCAGTGCGATCACAGCCACAAAAGTGATGGTATAGATTTTCAGTTTCTTTGCTTCTGCCTGCTCCTGACGCTGTCTTTCACTCATAAAAGCGGCAGCTTGCTCCTTGCGGAGTTTTTTCTTATCGGATGCGCTCATTTGATACATTCCTCTCATTTAACGTAAAAATAAGTTGTCGGATATAGACACTTAATCCAGACAATTATATACGATTCTCCAACAACTTGCAAGGGGAATCTTTTACAAACAGGAAAAATGCAGAAAAGTTTACAATTTATACAGTAAAAACACGGAGGGCCGAAACCCTCCGTGTCTACCCGCTATAGCCGTACTGCATCCGATGTGACCTGCACGAAACGGCAGGTGGGTCGTCGCTCCTGGCCTTAGCTGCTCCCAACGTCCACCATACGTCAAAGCGCAGGCGGGAGGTCTGCAATCCGGGCAGGAAGTCAAGCGTCCCTATACTATGATGTGGGTCCAAAAGGACACAACACGCACAAAGCAGGCAGATGTATTTATTCCTCGTCTTCTTCGTAAAGCTCGTCCATGATCAGAGAATAGACAGCTTCCAGTTCTTCCTCATCCTCGATGGCGCAGAGGATCGGCTCGCCGTCCTCCTCCACAGACTTCAGGATGCTGACTTCCACGTCCTCGTCATCTTCCACGTTTGCCGGTGTGACTGCCAGATAGGTCTGACCGTTGTATTCCAGGGTAGAGAGAACCTCCAGCTCAAATTCTGTGCCGTCCTCATCTACGATGGTCATAAAATCGGATCCGTATTCGTTGGACATACTAAAATGCACCTCCTTTTAGTTTGCCTTAATTTTAAGGGAAAACGGTTGTAAAATCAAGTAGAAATCGTGTTTACGGAAACAAAAAATCGGAATTCTTTGACCGTGATGATCGTTTAATATTAATTCACAAAATAATGCTTTCGTTTTTTAGGATTATATGCTATAATGATATGACTAGTACTATGATTTATTCACAGATATAGAAATTAAACTTTTTGCCCGGTCGGCACAATGCCGGCTGCACTGGAGGTAATTATATGGCTTTTGGCAAAAATGAAGATATGAATATGAGACAGGATTGGAAGCCGCACTGGTTTCTTGCACTGTTGTACCGGATCTGGATCGCAGTCTTTACTGTTGGTAAGATCGTTTTGGCTGCTGCGGCGACGGTTGTCCTGATCTGTGTTGTCTGCGCTTTTGTATTCGTAGGTGTATTGGGTGATTATCTGGAAACAGACATTTTGCCCTCTGCCGGCCTTGTGCTGGAAAACTACGAGATGGATGCACCTTCTTATGTTTACAGTGTGACCAACGAGGGTGAGATCAAGATCGAGCAGGAGCTTTATGCCAGCACAGACTGGAAAAAGGCGGACTATGAGGATATTCCCCAGACGCTGATCGATGCAGCTGTGGCTATCGAGGATAAGCGATTCTATGAGCATCAGGGTGTGGACTGGTTTACTACCATCAAGGCCTTTGCCAATATGTTCTTTGGCGACGAAACGGTGGGCGGCTCCAGTATTACCCAGCAGCTCATTAAGAACAAAACCGGCGAGGATAGCGTAACTGTCCAGCGTAAGGTGTTGGAGTTTTTCCGTGCCACACTTGTGGAAAAGAATTATGATAAGAAGGTAATTATTGAGGAGTACCTGAACTCCATTTATCTGGGTCAAGGCTGCCGTGGTGTTAAAAGTGCGGCGGGCGCATACTTTGGCAAGGAATTGCAGACGTTGACTGTTGCCGAGTGCGCCAGCTTGATCAGCATTACCAACAACCCCTCTTTGTTTGACCCGTACAGCGAAAAGGTGTTCATCTATGCCGGTCAGGAGATGAACGGCAAAGAGCGTAACCGCCACCGTCAGCTGTTGGTCTTGGGCGAGTTGCTGAATCAGGGCTATATTACCCAGGAGGAGTATGACGAGGCAGTTGCCCAGGAACTGGTTCTGAAGAGCACCATCGCAAAAGAGGATCAGTGGGTGGAGTGTACCACAGAAGGCTGCGGCTATGAGGGTATTCGCAGCACCTACGATCAGGATGGCTCTGCTATCAAGTGTCCCAAGTGCGGCGCAGTGCCGGAGGAGATCGACGATGCTTCTCAGGAGGTCTATTCCTATTTTGTCGACGTAGTACTGCAGGATCTTGCTAAGGCGATGGCAAAGCAGGACGGTATCGAGGAATGGAACGATGACATTTGGGAGAACTATCTGGATCAGATCAACCGTGGCGGCTATCACATCTATACGACACTGAATCCTGATGTGCAGGCGCAGGTAGACAAGATCTATCAAGATCTTGATAATATTCCCAAGACACGAAGCGCACAGCAGCTGCAGTCTGCGATCGTTGTGATCGATAATGAGACTGGCGATATTGTAGCAATGTCCGGCGGTGTAGGCGATGAAAAGGCACACTTTGGTCAAAACCGTGCCACAAAGTCCAGATTGCAGTCCGGTTCTTCTATCAAGCCAATCACGATCTATGCACCCGGCTTTGAGCAGGGCACAATCACACCGGCAACGGTGATCAAGGATCTGCCTATCACTTATGAGGATGGCGCATGGCCCAGAAACGATGACCGGGAATACAACTATGCTTATACGATTTATGGCGGTGTTACCGACTCTGTTAACGCAGTGGCGGCAAACACACTATCTAAAATCGGCGCAACCTATGGTTACGAATTTGCCAAAGAGAAGTTGCGCATGAACTCTCTGATGGAGAGCGATCTGCAGTTCTCCTCTTTGGCGCTGGGTGCGCAGTATTACGGCATCACGGTTCGTGAGATGGCAAATGCATTTGCTACCTTTGCGAACGAAGGCACCTATCGTAACGGTCGTACCTGGACACGTGTGTATGACAGCAAGGGTAATCTGGTGATTGAGAACGTGCAGGAATCTGAGAAGATTCTCAGCGAGAAGTCTGTCAACTATATGAACTACTGTCTGCAGAATGCGGTTAACAACGGTACCGGTGGCGGCGCTGTGATCTCCGGCATGAATGTTGCCGGTAAGACCGGTTCTACTTCCAGTTTCCGTGACCGTTGGTTCTGTGGCTTTACCGGTTACTATACTGCAGCGGTATGGTGTGGCTACGACCAGCCGGAGACCATTACAATGGTTGGCGGCAGCTTTAACCCCGCCGCTCGTTTGTGGAACAATGTTTTGGCGCCGCTGCATAAGGGCCTGAAAAATGTGGCGCTTTACGATTCCGGCAAGATGGTGGATATTGCGGTCTGTCTGGATTCCGGAAAGCTGGCTACGGAGGCTTGTAAGTGTGATCCCCGCGGCGGCCGCGTGGAGTCTGTCAAGGTGTATTCGGAGGATATTCCCACAGAGTATTGCGACAAGCACGTAGCGATGGAATATTGTTCTGTGGGCGGAGCAACTGCCAATGAATATTGTAAGCTGTTTGCTGCTGCGGACAGCAGTGTGCAACTGAATGCATCGTCTTTGCTGAAATTGACAAAAACGGAACTGGATCAGATTCTGAAGGCGGCGAACTACGGTCTGATTTCCAGTTACCTGCGTAATGACTATGTGTATTTGGTCAACGATGAAGGTAAGGATGGTGTGTTCAAGGGATTCTATAATAATGCCAATAATGGTATCAACAGCCCCTATTTGGTCTGCACGACCCACACCAAGGAAGCATGGGAGTCTTATCAAGTCTCCCATCCCACCACACCGTCTACGCCGGAAAACACGGTTCCCGACAGTAACGTTACAAACCCCTGAGGAGTATAGATAGATCTATGATTTGGATTTCCGACGAATGGAAAGATTATGAGGTTTTGGATGCCTCAAATGGTGAGCGCTTAGAGCGCTGGGGCGACTATCTTTTAGTCCGTCCTGATCCCCAGGTTATTTGGGATACACCCCATATTGATCCCGGCTGGAAAAAATACGATGCCCGGTATGTTCGTTCCAACAGCGGCGGTGGTCGCTGGACGGAACATCAGCTTCCGGAGCGTTGGCAGATCCGCTATAAGGATTATCTCACATTTAATGTGAAGCCTATGAATTTTAAGCACACCGGCGTTTTTCCTGAGCAGGCTGCCAACTGGGATTTTATCCGTGACAAGGTAGCTTCTGCCGGTCGTCCGGTGCGTGTGCTCAATCTGTTTGCCTATTCCGGCGGCGCTACATTGGCAGCTGCTGCCGGTGGCGCAGAGGTATATCATGTTGACGCTTCAAAGGGCATGGTAGCTTGGGCGAAGGAAAATGCCAAGTCCTCCGGCCTTGCGGATCGCCCGATCCACTGGATAGTTGACGATTGCGCGAAGTTCATCCAAAGAGAGATCCGCCGTGGCAGACGTTACGATGGTATCATTATGGATCCGCCCAGCTATGGCCGTGGCCCCAGCGGTGAGATATGGAAAATGGAAACCAGCTTTTATCCGTTCCTTCTGGAAACTGCCAAGCTTCTGACGGATAACCCCTTATTTGTTATTATCAATTCTTATACAACGGGTCTTGCGCCCTCTGCGGTAGGCTATGCTTCGGACGTGGTTTTTGGCGGCGTCTGCGGCGGCAGTACCGCTGTGGGTGAATTAGGCCTGCCCGTGAGATCTTCCGGATTGATGCTGCCTTGTGGCGCAGCGGGGAGATGGACACCCTGATCGGAGGGATCAGTTTGAAAACAGCGATCACAGTTGAACATTTGGCATACAGCTACCCGGGTGCGGATGACGCAGCCGGTGTACCTGTGTTTGAGGATCTGAATCTGAATATCGAGGAAGGCAGCTTTGTTGCCATCCTTGGCAGTAACGGTTGCGGAAAATCTACCCTTGCCAAGCATTTTAATGCCATATTACTGCCCAGCGGCGGTGTGGTTTATGTGTACGGCATGGATACGGCAAAAGAGGATAATTTGATTCCCGTGCGTCGTACTGCTGGTATGGTATTCCAAAATCCCGACAATCAGATCGTTGCCAATGTGGTGGAAGAAGATGTGGCTTTTGGACCGGAAAACCTTGCTGTTTCCAGCCCGATGATCCGTAAGCGTGTGGATATGGCGTTAAAGCAGGTGGGTATGTATACCTACCGTGAGCATGCGCCCCACCTTTTGTCCGGCGGACAGAAGCAGCGGATTGCCATTGCCGGCATTATTGCAATGGAACCCAAATGCATCGTATTGGATGAGCCTACCGCTATGCTCGACCCCCGGGGTCGCAGAGAAGTGATTGATACCATTTCTGCTTTGAACCGGGAAAAGGGTATTACGGTGATCCTGATTACCCACCATATGGATGAAGCTGCCCAGGCGCAGCGTGTGATCGTGTTAAGCAAGGGTCAGGTAGCGGCCGACGGAAAGCCGGAGGAGATATTCTCAAAAGTAGATCTTCTGCACAGCATCCGCCTGGCGGCGCCGGAGACAGTTGAACTATGTAACACACTGAATAAACGAGGTTTTGCGCTGCCTTTGGATAAGCTCAGCGCAGAAGAATGTGCGCAGGCACTTTATGACGAGATAAAGGCTTGACGGAGGATATTAAAGTGGCACCTATTTTGCAGGTTGAAAACCTACATCATATATATAGTGTAGGCACGCCCTTTGAACATGTTGCACTGGAAAATATCAGTTTTTCTGTGGAGCGGGGCGAATTTATTGGTATTATCGGCCATACCGGATCCGGTAAATCAACGCTTATGCAGCATCTGAATGGCCTGTTGAAACCAACTTCCGGCAGCGTCAAATTAGATGGCAAGGATATTTGGTCTGATAAGGCGCTGACACGGCGAAGTCGTTTTCGTGTAGGTTTGGTGTTCCAGTATCCGGAATACCAACTCTTCGAGGAAACGGTATATAAGGACATTGCATTCGGACCCAAAAATATGGGTCTGAAGGCGGATGAGATAGACCGCAGAGTCCGGGAGGCTGCACAGCTTGTGGGTATTACCCCACAGCAGCTGGAAATGTCACCTTTTGATCTGTCCGGTGGACAGAAGCGGCGTGTTGCCATTGCCGGTGTCATTGCCATGGAACCGGAAGTGCTGATTTTGGACGAGCCTACCGCCGGCCTGGATCCGGAAGGCAGGGAGGAAGTCCTTGACAATATCAATGCCTACCGAAAAGCGAAAAATGCAACGGTCATGATGGTTAGTCACTCCATGACGGATGTGGCACGGCTGACCGACCGATTGCTGGTTATGAATGGCGCAAAACTGGCTATGGATGGCACTCCGGAGGATGTGTTTGCCCGGGCAGATGCGCTGCTGGAAATGGGACTGGATATTCCGGAAATCACCAGAGTTTTTCTGCATTTGCAGAAGTTGGGTCTGCGTGTTCCTTGTGTTTACACAGTGGAGCAGGCAGTGGAAACTCTGTGCGCACTGAAAGGGGGAAATGTCCATGCTTAAGGATGTTACTCTCGGTCAGTATTTCCCGGGAAATTCTGCGGTGCATCTTTTGGATCCCCGTACGAAAATACTGGTTCTTATTGCCTATATCGTAGCGCTGTTTACGGCGGCAAACTGGGTTTCTTACGCAGTTGTGCTTGTGTTCCTGACAGCGGCAATCTTGATTTCCGCAATTCCGCTGAAATCGATCCTGCATGGCATGAAGCCGCTGGTATTTATCCTGATTTTTACCGGTATACTGAATGTGTTCTTTACCACCGGTGAAAAGCTTTTGGTGCAATTTTGGGGCATCAGTATCTACTGGGAAGGTATTATTCGTGCATTCTTTATGATGCTGCGGATCTTTATGTTGATTTGTGGCACATTCTTGCTGACCTATACCACATCCCCGATCTCCTTGACTGACGGATTGGAATCGCTGCTTGGACCGCTGAAAAAGATCCATGTTCCGGTTCATGAACTGTCCATGATGATGTGTATCGCTCTGCGTTTTATTCCTACACTCATTGAGGAAACGGACAAGATCATGTCTGCCCAGAAAGCACGTGGTGCAGATTTTGAAAGCGGAAATCTTATTCAGCGTGTTAAGGCACTGATACCTATTCTCGTGCCTTTGTTTATCAGTGCATTCCGTCGTGCAGATGAGCTTGCTACTGCCATGGAGTGTCGTTGTTATCAGGGCGGCGACGGACGTACAAAGATGAAACTATTGCGTTATAAACTCAGAGATTACAAGACCTTTGGTTTATGCGCACTATTGCTGGGTGCTGTGTTTACACTGCGTACATTTGGTCTGTGAGGTCTGACATGCGAAATATAGCTTTGTTTTTGACCTATGAGGGAACCGGATATCACGGTTGGCAGATGCAGAAAAACCTCTCTACGGTTCAGCAGACGCTTGAGAAAGCGATTGCAATGGTGGTAGGGCACGATGTGCATGTGACCGGCTGTGGCAGAACGGATGCCGGTGTCCATGCCAAGTGCTATGTGGCGAATTTCCGCACAGAATCAACCATTCCGGTGGATCGTTTGCCCTATGCGCTGAACACCCATCTGCCTGCAGATGTAGTGGTAACAAAGGCTTTTGATGTGCATGAAAACTTCAATGCCATCGGCTCTTGTGCCCGAAAAGAATACACCTATGTGATCTACAATTCCCGGGTGCGTGATCCGTTCTATGTAAATCGCGCGTGGTTTTACCCCAAGCATTTGGATGAAAAAATCATGCAGGAGGCGGCATCGCAATTTGTGGGAACACACGATTTTGCTGCCGTACGTTCTGTTGGCACGGATGTAAAGTCTACTGTCCGCACAGTATATTATTATAATGTGGAGCGGCAGGGCGACCTGATTTATCTGCGTGTTTGCGCCAACGGTTTTCTGTATAATATGGCACGTGCAATGGCCGGTACGGTGGTTTATGCTGCTGAGGGTAAGATCAAGCCCAGCGAAATCGGCAGGATCCTGGATTCCGGCAATCGAACTGCCGCCGGCCCTACTGTACCGCCCGGTGGACTTTATATGACCAAGTTGTGGTACGATGATGGGGTAGAGAAGTTTACCTGCCCCGACGAAAATTCATAAATTGTTTTCCCTTTGCCGGTGATTATGTGATATAGTCACCGGCAGAAATGGAGTGATGTGTATGCAACCGAAACTGTGTACGAAATGCAAAAAGAATATGGCTGTGGTCTTTATTACAAAGATCGAGAACGGTGTGACCATGAATGAGGGTTATTGCCTCAAGTGCGCCCGTGGTTTGGGCATCCCCCAGATCGACACGGCAGTAAAGCAGATGGGATTCTCTGATGAGGATCTTGATAATCTTTCTGACGAGATGAGCAGCATGTTTGGACAGATTGAGGATGGCGGCGAAAATGAGGATGAGGTAGAAAGCCAAACTGCCACATTCCCGTTGATCAACCAGCTGTTCGGTGGTGCGAATCTACCTGCCAAAAAGCCGGAAGAGCCTGCTGATAACCAGCAGTCCGGCGACGAGCATACCAAGAAAAAGTCCAAAAAGCATAAGTTCCTGGATGCTTATTGCATGAATTTGACCGGCAGAGCCAGAGAGGGCAAGCTGGATAAGGTCATCGGCAGAGATGTGGAAACAGAGCGTGTGATCCAGATTCTCAATCGCCGCCAAAAGAATAATCCTTGTCTGATCGGTGAGCCTGGTGTTGGTAAAACTGCCATTGCAGAAGGTCTTGCCCAGCGGATCGCCGCCGGTGAAGTGCCTTTTAAGCTACGCGACAAGGAAGTGTTTCTGCTGGATCTGACTGCTTTGGTGGCTGGCACACAGTTCCGTGGTCAGTTTGAAAGCCGTATGAAGAGCTTGATTGGCGAAATTCGGGAATGTGGCAACATTATTCTGGTGATTGACGAGGTGCATAATCTTGTTGGCGCCGGCGATGCGGAAGGCTCTATGAATGCCGCTAATATTCTGAAGCCTGCGCTTTCCCGCGGTGAAATTCAGGTAATTGGCGCCACAACGTTTAATGAGTATCGCAAGCACATTGAAAAGGATGCGGCCTTGGAGCGACGCTTCCAGCCGGTTTCCGTTGCTGAACCTACTATTGAGGAAGCTTGTCAGATCATGCAGGGTATTGCCAAGGCTTATGCCCAATTCCACGGCGTTACCATTTCTCCGGAGATTGCACGTCAGTGCGTAATTTTGTCGGAGCGTTATATTTCCGATCGTTTCCTGCCGGATAAGGCGATCGATTTGCTGGATGAAGCTTGCTCTGATGTAAACCTGCGCAGTAAGGAAATCTCTCGTTTGGCAGAACTGAAAAAAGAACGGGACGATTATGAGCTTGAGCTGAAAATGCTTACAGATGACACGGAAAATGAGCATTTTGAGCGCCTAGCGGTGATCCGCAGTAAGCTGTGTAAGATTGCCGATGAAATCGAGGAGCTGGAAAAGATCCCTGCGCCTGCTGTTACCATCGAGAATCTGGCGCGGATTATTGAATTGTGGACAAAGATCCCTGCCAGCAAGATAAAGGCGCAGGAATATCTGCAGATCAAGGGCTTGGCAGATCGCTTGCGCAAGCACATAGTTGGTCAGGACGAAGCAGTCATGGCTGTGTCCAATGCTATCCGCAGAAATCGAGTGGGCATTTCTCCCAAGAAGCGTCCGGTGTCCTTTATTTTTGTTGGTCCTACCGGTGTGGGCAAGACAGAGCTTGTCAAGCGACTGGCAGATGATCTGTTTGACAGCGTAGATTCTCTGATCCGCTTGGATATGTCTGAGTATATGGAGAAGCATACGGTGTCCAAATTGATTGGTTCGCCTCCGGGTTATGTCGGTTATGATGAAGCCGGTCAGTTAACGGAAAAGATTCGCCGCAAGCCTTACAGTGTGGTGCTGTTTGACGAGATCGAGAAGGCGCATCCGGATGTTCTGAATGTGCTTCTGCAAGTGCTGGACGATGGACGGATCACCGATGCCCAAGGCAGAGTGGTTAACTTTGAAAATACCATTATCGTTATGACTTCCAATGCTGGATCTGAAGGCAGGGTAGGGGGTCTTGGCTTTGGCAGAACAGAGCAAGATATGGTAAAGGATAAGACTATGAAAGCCCTTCGGGAATTCCTTCGTCCGGAGTTTATCAACCGTGTGGATGAGATCATTACATTCAATCACCTCTCTGAAGAAAACTTCACCGGTATTGCAGATATCATGCTGGAGGAACTACGTGAGAGTCTTGAAAATCGTGGTTTGATATTGACTTGGACGGATGCGACAAGAGCGTTGCTGGTAAGCAAGGCATTTTCCACCACCTACGGCGCGCGTAACCTTCGCCGTACCATCCAGAAAGAATTGGAAGATCCCATCTCTGAAAAAATCATCGACTCTTTTGAATCCCCGATTTCCAATATCCGTATTGACGTAAAGGACGATGCTATCGTCATTGATGCAAAATAAGTATAACCGGGAGGCTAATGCCTCCCGGTTATATTTTACATGTCGAATTTTTTGGTCAATTTATCAGAGACTTTCCATGCGGCATCCTCTACCTTGTTAGCAGCTTGCGCAGCCAATTTTCTGGTGGGATTGCTTCTCGACATCATCAGTATGCCCACAGCGCCGGCCGCTGCGCCAAGACCCATAGTAACAGCCCAACCTTTGATACCCATAAATGCTCCTCCTTTTGATTGCACTCGACAATATTCGGTGCTGTTATCAGTATGCCCAGTATCAAAAATCAAAAACGAGGAAAGGTTTTGCTCTTTTCACATGGAAAATTATGTGATATAATGTAAAAAAAGGGGTGTAATGCGTATGGCGATCGACAGATTACAGAAAAAGATCCGGACAATGAAAAATCCCACAGTCGTGGATATGAGCATATTACCGGATAATATTCCGCAACACATTTTGCATGCGCAGGGAGGTTACCTGGGCGCATACAAGCAATTTTGCACAGAGCTGATGGAGGGGCTGAAGGATATTGTGCCGGCGGTTCGGTTTGATTTTTCCTTATTCTCTTTGTTGGGTGCAGAGGGGCTGAATACCCTCGCTTCACTGCTGCATACAGCCGGCATGCTGGGTTATTACGTGTTTTTGGACGCTGCAGAGATGCTCAATTCCCGTAATGCAGAATTTTCTGCGCAGATGCTGCTGAACGGTGATTGCAAGTGGCATTTTGATGGCTTGATCCTCACAGCATATAGCGGAAGCGATAGTTTGCGTCCTTATATTACGCTTTTGGATCATACCGATAAAGATTTGTTTGTAGTTGCACGAACTGCTAATAAAAGTGCTTCTGAAATTCAGGATCTGTTGTCCGGTACAAGGCTTGCGCATGTGGCGATGGCAGAAGTGGTAAATCGATATGCGCCGAATTTTGTGAGCAAATGCGGCTATTCCCGAATCGGCATTATGGCGGCTGCATCTGCGCCGGATAGCTTGCGTACATTGCGGTCATCTTTCAAAAACATTTTCATGCTTTTGGACGGCAGTGACTATGCCAATGCTAATGCGAAATATTGCAGTTACGCTTTTGACAGCCTGGGACATGGCGCTATTGCGTGCGTTGGTTCGTATGTGACTGCGGCATGGCAGGACGCAGGGGATGGTGCCCAATACGTTTCCTCGGCGCTTGAGGCTGCTGAACGGATGAAGAAAAATTTATGCCGTTACATTACGGTGTTATAAATAAATAACCGGGGCAGTGGCCCCGGTTATTTATTTGGTCATTTCGGTGCTGCCGGTGTTTTGTGTGCCCTCGGTTACGTTGGGATCTTCCGTATAGATCGGCATTTCGGTATCCACGCTGGGATCAGGGATGTTCGTATCTAACGTGGGCATTGTATCTGTAGTCATCGGTGCAGTTGTGTTTGTGGTGTTGTCTGTGGGTGTGGTCGTACTCATTTGACAACCGCAGGCAGCAAAGGATGCGGCGACCACAAGGATTAAAAGCGCAGTAGTAATTGCTTTTTTCATAATGAATCCTCCTAAAGCATTGAATTCAAACCTATTATGCCCGGAAAAAATCACATTACCCATAAAACTTTTTAAAAAAAAGGGCGAAAAATTGATTTTAACCGTTGCTATTTTGGTTTTGTTCTTGTATAATACTTTGGAAGTACAATGGAAAAGAGGGTAATTCCTTATGAAAAGATTGACAGTTAATAAGACTGCCGAATGCATGGCATGTCTGGAATGTGTAAATTCTTGCTCTACTGCGTTCTACAAGCAGTTCAACGAGGACTTGTCTTGTATCCGCATTGTGGAGAAAGGCAGCGGCGCAAAGCCTATGACCTGCATTCAGTGCGGTAAGTGCATGAAGGCTTGTGAAGCCGGCGCAATTACCCAGAATCCCAAGACCGGTGTTTACATGATCAACAAGAAGCAGTGTACTGCTTGCGGCAAGTGCGTAGAAGCTTGTCCCATGAAGGTCATGGTCATGCCCGAGGGAGGCCCTACAAGCAAGTGCATTGCCTGCGGCATTTGTGTTAAGGCATGCCCCATGGGTATTTTGGAGATCGTAGAAAAGTAATTTACATAGCAGGACGATGTTGTAAGCATTGTCCTGCTTTGTTTTAATAATTTAGCGTACCCTGTAGTAAAGTAATAATAGACTGCAGGTTGGAGGCTTTTATGGATAATCAGCAAGAAAAAAAGACATTATCTGCCAAGAAGAAACTACTGATTGTTTTAGCTTGCGTATTGGCATGCTTACTTCTGCTTCTTGTCGGTTTGATAATTTGGGCAGATGTTCTGCTTAGCGACATCAACAGGTTGCCTACCGATGAAAGCACTTATTCCTCGGAACAGCTGGCAAGCTTGCTAGGTGATGCTGCAGATCTGGAAACGATCCCCGTAGTTGAGCAGGCTGAAACGATCCTCAGTACAAAAAATGTAATCAATATTCTGCTTGTAGGTCAGGATCGTCGTTCCGAGGACGGAGAACGTATGCACTCCGATGCAATGATCCTCTGCACGATCAATACCACGAAAAAGACGATCACCATGACATCCTTCATGCGAGATATGTGGGTGTATATCCCGGATCATTACAATAACCGTATGAATGTTCCGTATATGGTGGGCGGTTTTGACCTGCTAAATAAGACGCTGGAATATAATTTCGGCGTGTCGGCGGACTATAATGTGGAAATTGATTTTGATGGTTTCATGCTCGCTATTGACACCATTGGCGGCATCGATATTGAGTTGACTGCGGCGGAAGCGAAGTATCTGAATCAGCGTGGCAACTGGGACATTGAGGAGAATATGGGTTGGGAGCTGACAGAGGGCGTAAATCATCTGACCGGCTCTCAGGCGTTGGCTTATTCCCGTATTCGTAAGATCGGCGATGACTTTGGCAGAACCAATCGTCAGCGCACAGTGCTGACGGAATTGATCAATAAGGCGCAGACCCTGAATGTGACTGAAGTATATCGGTTGCTTAAGGAGTTGATACCCGTGGTTTCCACTGATATGAAAAACAGTGAGATCATAGGTTTGGCTGTAGAGTTGCTTCCCATTCTGGACGATATGGAAATAGTTTCTCAACGCATTCCTATGGACGGTGAATATTCCTTTGCAACAAAAGCTGGCGGCGCAGAAGTGATTGATCTGAGCCCGGATAATTTTGAAGCAAATAAGCAGTTGCTGATTGAGGCGATGAGTGAAGAATAAATGAAAATCCTGCCGATTTTTCGGCAGGATTTTTTCTGTAAAATATAAAAATTACTTTCTTGTAATAATTGCATATCTTTGTAACTTATGATATAGTATATTTAACTCATACACCCGGAGGCGTTTATGATGAACATGACGGATCTGCAAAGCAGAATCGCTGCGTTGCTACCCGATATTTTGCTTTGCTTCAATGAGCCTATGGCAAAGCACACTTCCTTTCGGATCGGCGGGCCCGCTGAGGTCATGGCATTTCCTAAAAATGCGGAAGAATTGGCTAAAATCTTAAAAATGTCCAGTTTGTTGGACTGCAAAGTTGCTATATTAGGCGCAGGAACAAATGTGCTTGCTCCGGACGCAGGTGTTGATGGACTTGTGATCTGTCTGAAAGATTGCCTGGACGGCATGGAATTGTTGGACGAAAATCGCCTGCGTGTATATGCAGGTGTAACCATGACCCGTGCGGCGGTATTTGCTGCTAATCACGGTCTGGGCGGCATGGAGTTTGCCCACGGAATTCCCGGTACAGTAGGCGGCGGTGTTTATATGAATGCCGGTGCATACGGCGGTTCTATCGATCAGATCTGCCAGAGTGTGGATGTGATGCAGATGGACGGTACACTTACCACACTTACAGCGGACGAAATGGCATTTTCCTATCGGCACAGCCGACTGGAGGAGCAGCCGGGTATCGTTGTGAGCGCAGTATTTGCCTTGCAGCCTAAGGCTACAGCGGAAATCCGTGACCAGATGCAGCTGTTGATGGAAAAACGGAAAACGTCCCAACCGCTGGATCTGCCCTCTGCCGGTTCTGCGTTTAAGCGTCCGATTGGCGGCTATGCAGCAGCGTTGATCGATGAGACTGGATTAAAGGGATTGCAGGTCGGTGGCGCTGCAGTTTCGACAAAGCATGCAGGCTTTGTCGTGAATGTGGCAAATGCTACGGCAGATGATGTTAAACAGCTGCTTATCCAAGTGGCTGACAGAGTTTTTGTAAGTACCGGAATACGGTTAGAGCCTGAAATTCGAATTTGGTAACAGAAAGGGGTGGGAATATGGCAATGTCTTTTTCCGCCAGCGTCAAGGCAGAGATCTGCCGCAATATTCCCACTAAGCGATGCTGTGCCTTGGCACAGTGTTTCGGTACGCTGTTATTTTGCAATACTTTCTCTGTGGACTGCATTCGCATTATTACAGAGAGCCGTGATTATGCCGAGGCATTGCCCAAGCTTTTCAAGAAAGCCTTTGGTGTGGATTTTGACCTGAAGCCTGATCTGCAATCTGCAGGTAAGCTGATTTTTCAGATTGCAGACCCGAATAAAATTGCCTTGATTATGGGCGCATACGGCTTTGACCCTGCGGCAACGCTGTCGCTGCATATCAACTTGCCGGTGGTGGAGGATGATTGCTGCAAGACTTCTTTTTTGCGTGGCGCATTTCTGGCCGGTGGTTCTGTAACAGATCCGGCAAAGGGTTACCATTTGGAATTGGCAACTACCCATCACAGTGTGGCCAGAGAGGCATATGCGCTTATGCAGGAAACTTTGGGCTTTTATCCCAAGTCTGCTCAGCGCGGCGGCGGTCAGGTGCTTTACCTGAAAAACAGTGAACTGATTGCCGATTGTCTGACATTTTTAGGCGCTCCCATTTGCGCAATGGGCATTATGGAAGCCCGGCTTGAAAAAGAACTGAACAACAAAGTCAATCGTCGCTGTAATTGCGATGAAGCAAATACTTCCAAGGTGGTAGAAGCGGCGCAGGAGCAGCTGGCTGCTATCAAACAGTTACGTGATCGTGGCATGGTGGATAGCCTGCCCCAGAAACTGATGCAGGCGCTGGTGGCAAGAGAGAACAATCCGGAACTGTCGTTGACAGAGCTGGCGGCAATGATGGAACCGCCGATCTCAAAGCCTGCAATGAATCATCGATTAAAGAAGCTGGTAGCACTGGCAAAGGAGATATAAAAGATGAGCTTTGTGCATTTACATGTTCACTCAGAATATAGCCTTTTGGACGGTGCGTGCCGTATCAGTGGCATGATGGACCGTGTAAAGGAACTTGGACAGACGGCGATTGCGCTGACCGACCACGGTGTCATGTACGGCTGTATTGATTTTTATAAGGCGGCAAAAGCGGCCGGCATTAAACCGATTATCGGCTGTGAGGTATATGTGGCAAGACGAGGCATGGAGGATCGCATCCACGGCGTGGATAATGAGTCTTATCACCTGGTTTTGCTGTGCAAAGACCGCAAGGGCTACGAAAACCTTTGTATGCTGGTGTCTCAGGCCTTTATCCGTGGTTTTTATGGTAAGCCCCGTGTTGACCTGGAATTGCTGGAGCAGTACCATGAGGGCTTAATTGCCCTCAGCGCATGCCTTGCCGGCGCAATTCCTCAGCGTTTGATGCAGGAGGATTATGAGGCGGCAAAAGAATATGCCTTAAATCTGTCCCGAATCTTTGGTGAGGATAATTTCTATCTGGAATTGCAGGATCACGGTATTGAGGAGCAACGTCCGGTGAATCAGGGTTTGATGCGAATTGCCCGGGAGACCGGCTTGCCGCTGGTGATCACCAACGATGCCCATTATCTGCGTCCTGAGGATGCGACGATGCAGGATGTTCTGCTGTGCGTGCAAACCGGCAAGACCATCGATGACCCCAACCGCATGAAGTTCCAGACAGAGGAATTCTACCTCAAGAGTGAGGAGCAGTTGCGTGCATTGTTCCCCAACTGCGAGGAAGCGATTGAGAATACAGCAAAGATTGCCCAGCGCTGCAATCTGGAGTTTGAATTTAACCAGTATCACTTGCCGTCCTTTGATGTACCGGCAGGCTACACCAATGAGGAATATTTCCGCAAGCTCTGCATGGACGGTTTCCGTGAGCGGTATCAGCAGCCACCCCAGAGCTATCTGGAACGTCTGGAGTATGAAATCGATGTAATCAGTCGCATGGGATATGTCAATTACTATCTCATTGTGTGGGATTTTATCCGTTTTGCCAAGGAAGCCGGCATTCCGGTTGGACCGGGGCGTGGCTCCGGCGCAGCTTCTATTGTTGCATATTGTATGCACATTACGGAAGTTGACCCCATGCAATACGCATTGATTTTCGAACGGTTTTTGAATCCCGAACGTGTCAGTATGCCTGACTTCGATACAGACTTCTGTCAGGAACGACGTGGCGAGGTCATTGACTATGTTGTCAGAAAGTATGGCGCAGACCATGTGGCGCAGATCGCAACCTTTGGTACAATGGCTGCTCGTGGCGCAATCCGTGATGTTGGCAGAGTGCTGAATTTTACTTATGCTGAAACAGATGTGGTTGCTAAGCTTGTACCCAACACGCTCCACATTACTTTGCAGGAAGCACTGAACGTTTCTCCCAAACTGAAAGAAATGTATGATGCGGATGAGCGTGTTCGACTGCTGATCGATACGGCGATGCGCCTGGAGGGTATGCCTCGCAACACTTCCACCCATGCTGCAGGTGTGGTGATCACTGCTGACCCGGTGTGCAGCTATGTGCCGCTGTCCTGCAACGATGATACTATTGTTACGCAGTATACCATGACCACCATTGAGGAACTTGGTCTATTAAAAATGGACTTCCTGGGTCTGCGAAACCTGACGGTGATCGAGGATGCTGAAAAGCAGATCAAGAAAATCGACCCGGACTTTGATATTGATAAGATCCCGGATGATGACCCGGAAACCTTTGCCATGCTGGCAGAGGGTAAGACCCAAGGTGTGTTCCAGCTGGAGTCTGCCGGCATTACCGGTGTTTGTGTGAATATGAAGCCCACTTCGATTGAGGATATGACGGCAATTGTTGCTTTGTATCGTCCCGGTCCTATGGATTCAATTCCCACATTTATCGAAAATAAGTTTAACCCCGCTAAGATCACATATAAGACGCCTTTGTTAGAGCCGATTCTCCGGGTCACATACGGTTGTATTGTGTATCAGGAGCAGGTGATTGAGATTTTCCGTTCTCTTGGCGGTTATACCATGGGACAAGCGGACAATATCCGCCGTGCGATCTCCAAGAAGAAAATGAAAGTCATTGAGGAGGAGCGCAAGGTCTTTGTTTACGGCGACGAGAAGCAAGGAATTTCCGGCGCTATGGCAAAGGGTGTCAGCGAGGCAGCGGCGCAGTCCATCTATGATGAGATCGTTGCATTTGCCAACTATGCCTTTAATAAGGCGCACGCAGTCTGCTATGCCGTGGTATCCTACCAGACGGCTTATCTGAAGTGCCATTATCCAAAACAGTATATGGCGGCGCTGATGACTTCTGTTCTGGACTCTGCCACAAAGATCTCCGGCTATATTGCCGAATGTAAGGATATGGGCATTCCGGTTCTTCCGCCGGATATTAACCATTCAGATGACCACTTCACAGTGGAGGGCGACGGTATCCGTTTTGGCCTTGGCGCTGTCAAGAATGTGGGCAGAGGCTTGATCCGCAGCATGGTTGCCAAGCGCAACGATGGCGGTGCTTTCCGTAGTCTGGAGGAGTTTATCCAGCGCATGGGCGAGAACGAACTGAATAAACGAGCAGTGGAGAATTTCATTAAGTGCGGCGCTATGGATTGCTTTGGCTATCACCGCAGCGAGCTGCTGGCGGTGTATGACAGCATGATGGACAGCATTGCACAGTCCAAAAAGAAAAATTTGGACGGTCAGATGGGTTTGTTCTCTATGCTACAGGAGCAGGAACAAGCTGTCGCTATTCCGATTCCCAGTCTGCCGGAGATCCAGAAGGCAGAGCGTATGCTGATGGAAAAGGAGACAACCGGCATCTACTTGTCCGGCCACCCTATGGACGATTATCGTCATTTGCTGAAGGGTACACATGTGGTACCCATCGGTGCGCTGATGGACGACGAGAGCTCCTATCAGGACGATCAGATCGTCAGTGTTGCCGGTGTGGTACAGACTGTCAAAATGAAGACTACCCGTAACAATTCCATGATGGCTTACGTTACCATGGAGGACGATACCGCTTCGCTGGAAATGCTGGCTTTCTCCAATGTTTTGAGCCAATACGGCGGCTATCTGCGTGAGAATCAGCCGGTGGTCATTACCGGTCGGCTGTCTCTGCGGGACGATAAAGAACCCCAGATCGTCATCAACCGTGCAAGACCCATGTCTGACTTCACAGAGGAGAATCAGATTCCGGAACCGGTGATCCGGAACGGCACATTGTATCTGAAATTGCCCACGGAGCAGGGCAATCTGTTCGGTAAGGTGAAGGCGATTCTGAATATGTTCCCCGGAGAAAATCAGGTAGTGGTATATTTTGCGGATACAAAGCAAAGGAGAGGCACTCGTTGCACTTTGGATAAACGCATGCTGGACGAACTAATCCGTGTCCTGGGCAAGGAAAATGTTGTGGTGAAATAACTTTCTTTTCCTAGCGGGATATGGTATACTAAGTAAGGAGGTGCTGCCATGAAACGCATTGCAAAACTAATATGCTTGCTAGGGGCAGTACTGCTGCTGGCAGGGTGTTCTATGAGAACTGTAACAGATATGTATCGTCTGCCAAAACGGTCGGATAATTTTAACAATCTGCAGACAGCTATCGACTCTGCGATGACAAACCTGGAGTACTGCGCGCCTCTGTCTGGTGAGAACCGGCAGACGGTGCAGATGGCAGACATTAATGGTGATGGCGAGAATGAGTACCTTTTGTTTGCGAAAGGTACGCAAGAAAAACCGCTGCGCATTTTGTTGTTCTGTAAGCTTAACAATGCTTATGTGAACACGGCCACTGTGGAGTGTAACGGCTCTGCGTTTGACCAGGTGGAATACGTCAATATGGACGGTCGTGGCGGTGTGGAGATCGTAGTTGGCCGTCAGCTGAATGATCAGGTGATCCGGTCTGTTTCAGTGTACACATTTACCGGAGATGAACTGGTGCAGCTGGTGTCCGTGAATTACACCAAAATGCTGACTACGGATCTGGATGCAGATGGGTCTGCAGAATTGTTTTTGTTAAGACCCGGTCAGACGGATACCGACAACGGTGTTGCTGAACTTTACAGCATGAAATCCGGTACCATGGAGCGCTACAACGAGATGGTAATGTCCCAGCCGGTGGACAAGCTCAAGCGAATTATTCTTGGTAAGCTTGACGGTGGCAAAACAGCCGTTTTTGTTGCAAGCGCAGCCGGTGAAACATCGTTGATGACGGACGTTTACACCATTTTGGAGGGTAAACTTATTAACGTGACTCTCTCCAACGATTCTGGTACAAGCGTGCAGACCTTGCGTAATTTCTATGTGTATGCGGATGACATTGATAATGACAGCGTGGTCGAATTGCCCCACCTGATCACTATGAAACCCATGCCCGGCGCTATGAGTGCGGATATGCACCACCTGATTCGCTGGTATGCCATGACAACCGATGGTGTTGAGGTAGATAAAATGTACACCTATCACAACTTTGTCGGCGGTTGGTATATACAATTGAGCGATGACTGGGCGCCCCGTGTGTCTGTGCAGAATACGGGCAATCAATATGAGTTTTATCTTTGGGATGAAGGCTACAAAACCTCCCAAAAGATCATGACGCTGTATGCGTTGACCGGACAGAATAGGGAGGAACAAGGCCTGTCTGACGATAAGTTCGTATTGCATAAGACCGATTCTGTGGTTTATGCTTGTTATTTGGAATCCAACGCAAAAGACTATGGCATTACACAAGAAAGTGTTGTATATAGCTTCCGTTTGATCCAGCAGGACTGGAAAACGGGAGAGACATAAGAGGTATTTGATATGAAGAAAGTGTTGATTCTTGAAGATGAGGTCAATATCCGAAGCTTTGTTGTTATCAATTTAAGACGAGCAGGCTATGATGCGGTGGAAGCCGGCACCGGCCAGGAAGCACTGAATAAGCTGCGTGAAAATCCGGACATTTGTGTTGCGATTTTGGATGTTATGCTGCCGGACATTGACGGCTTTGAAGTGTGTCGCCGTATTCGTGCAACCAACAAGCAGATCGGCATTATCATGCTGACCGCACGCACCCAGGAAATGGATAAGATCACCGGCTTGATGACCGGTGCGGACGATTATGTTACCAAGCCGTTTTCTCCTGCAGAATTGACCGCACGTATTGATGCGCTGTATCGTCGTATGGGTGGCGATTCCCATGGTGACAGCGAGCTGCTGTCTCAAGGACCTTTTGTGATGAATACCCGCAATCACACTTTGGAGAAAGCCGGCAATCGTGTCCGCCTGACGCAGGTGGAATATGCTATTTTGAAGCTGTTTATGCAGAATCCCGGCCGTGCATTGTCTCGTGAGGAAATTCTTTCTGCGGTTTGGGGCAATGACTACGAGGGCGAGCTTAAGATCGTTGACGTGAATATTCGCCGTCTGCGCATTAAGATCGAGGACGACACAGCCAACCCCACATACATTACCACTGTTTGGGGCTTTGGTTATAAGTGGGGCGCGTGACGACTATGCGTAAGGAACGTACAGGATTCCGCATTAAGGGTCTGCGCAGGCGCTGGATCGTTAATACCATCGGTGTGCTTTGCACCTTGGGTCTTGCCTGTGTTTTGGCTGTTACAGCTGTGTTTTATGCGTATTACTATTCTGCTATGGAATCGGATATGCGCTATCGTGCTGAAACAACCACAGAATTTTTTGCGGAATATCTGAATCAAAGTTATAACGAATACTATCAATCGTGTATTACTTATGCACAGAATTTCGACGATAAAAATGACCTTGAACTGCAGTTTATCGATACCCAGGGTAAAATCGTTTCATCGTCATACGGCAGCTGGTCGGGTCAGTCACCCACAACAGAGGACATTCGCAAGGCGGTCAATAACCGCTCCATTGAAACCTATATCGGCACAAATCCCGGAACCGGCGAACGGATTATGGCGGTATCCAGCCCCATGATCTACAGCAACGGCGAAGTGATTGGTGTTTTGCGATATGTGACGTCTACCGTTGTGATGGATATGCAGATCGGTTATATTGCTTTTGTTGCGTTTTTGGCGCTGCTTTTCGTGCTGGCGATCACAATGCTCAGCAGTAATTACTATATCCATTCCATCTTGGTGCCGTTAGGCGAAATTATTGATAAGGCAAAGAAAATTACCAACGGCAGTTACGGTATCCAGATTCAAACGGAATACGATGATGAGATTGGCGATCTGGCGGACACCATCAACGAGATGTCCATTAAAATCAATCAAAATGAGAAAATGCAGTCGGAATTTATTTCCTCGCTTTCTCATGAACTGCGTACACCTCTGACGGCAATTACCGGTTGGAGTGAAACGCTTCTCAATGATGAGAGTATTCCCACCGACGCTAGACGTGGTATGAAAATCATTCACCGGGAAGCCGGAAGACTGACGGACATGGTGTTGGAACTTTTGGACTTTACCAGAATTCAGGACGGCAGAATGACCCTGAATATGGAACTGACGGATATTCGGTCTGACTTTGAGGATACGATTTTCATGTACGGCAGCCGATTGGCGCAGGACGGAATTTCATTAAAGTATCAGGATTCTGATGATGACATTCCCGAGATTTCCTGCGATCCCAAACGTTTGCGGCAGGTGTTTCTCAACATCCTGGATAATGCCGCCAAGCATGGTTACGAGGGAAAACAGATCGACACCTCCTTGTCCTATGAAGGAGATATGATCGTGATCCGTATCCGGGACTATGGCCCGGGAATTTTGGAGGACGAATTGCCTCTGGTGAAAAAGAAGTTCTACAAGGGCAGTTCCAAAGCCAGAGGCTCCGGCATCGGTCTTGCGGTTTGCGACGAGATCGTTATTATGCATGGTGGCTCACTGACACTAAATAATGCCCAGGGTGGCGGCACACTGGTTACCATATCCATTCCCGCAACCCAGTAAGGATGAAGCATGGAAACAAAACCCATTCAGGAAAAATTTAAGACGATGATCGGTGGACAAGCGTTGATCGAAGGCATTATGATGCGTGGGCCGAAACTGGACGCTATTGTTGTCCGGGAGAATGACCAGCTGCGCATCGAAACGACACCCAGAAAGCAGCATGCCAAAAATTCGTTTGCCGGTTTGCCGTTTGTCCGTGGCGCTGTTAATTTCTTTGATGCGCAGATTACTGGCGTAAAGGCGCTGATGCGCTCTGCGGATCTTTCTCCGGAGGCGGAGAAAGAGCAACCCTCCAAGCTGGATGTGTGGCTTGAGAGCAAGCTGGGCGAAAAGAAATTTCAGGAGCTGGTGGTCGGCGCAGCCGTGGCATTGGGTTTAGGTATGTCGATCTTGCTGTTTTTCCTGATCCCCAATCTTGTGGGAAGTTTTATCCACAAGTGGATCGAAAGCAATCTGCTGTGCAACCTGATTGAGGGACTTGTGCGAATTGCCATATTCTTGGTCTACATGCTGCTGGTATCCCGCATGAAAGAAATGCAGCGTGTTTTTGCCTACCACGGCGCAGAGCATAAGACCATTCGCTGCTATGAGGCAGGATTGCCGCTGACAGTAGAAAATGTCCGCATACAAACCAGAAAGCATCCCAGATGTGGCACCAGTTTTCTGTTTGTGGTGTTAATTCTTTCCATTTTGGTATTTTCCGTAGCTTCCACGTTGCTGCTGATGATCGTACCTGGAATTGAATCCATGCGTGGCAGTTTGCTTTACAGCTTGATTATGTTTGGTTTTAAGCTGCTGTTGCTGCCGCTGGTGGTCGCTATCAGCTATGAGATCAATCGCCTGGTCGGCAGATATGATAACTGGCTTACCAGATTGCTGACAGCGCCCGGACAGTGGTTTCAGAATTTTACTACCTTTGAGCCGGACGACGGCATGATCGAGGTTGGTATTGCGGCTTTGCAGGCAGTTATCCCGGAGCAGGAGGGTGACGACCGTTGGTAAGGAAGTTATCGGAACTGTATCTGGATGCCCGCAAGGCACTGCTGAAACACGAGGACGAACAGACAGCCAGTTTGATAGCACGGGATATTTTGTGTCACGCTGCTCAGAAAAGTCGTGAGGAATTACTCCGTGATATGCAGATGTATGCATCTGAGGATGTTATCGAGCGAATGGACAATGCGCTGAATAGAATCATGTCCGGGGAGCCGCTTGCGTATGTGCTTGGGCAGTGGGAATTCTTTGGCATGACATTGCATGTGGATCACAATGTGTTGATTCCCCGGGATGATACTTGCGCGTTGACGGAATTGGCGATCAAGAAAGCGCTGTTTTTAGATAGCTCGCCCCGAATTTTAGATTTGTGTACCGGCTCTGGCTGCATCGGTTTGGCGATTGCTGCTAGGGTAAAGGATGCTCGGGTAACACTGGCAGACATATCTGATGGCGCAATGGCCACGGCAAAGAAAAATATAGCTTTGCAGAAACTATCCGGCAGAGTCAAATGTCTGAAAGCGGATGCGCTTTCAGCGCCGGCACCGTTTCTGGGAAAGTTTGATATGATCGTATCCAATCCGCCGTACATTACGACGGAGGAAATGGAGCAGCTGCCGAACAGTGTGAAGGACTTCGAACCCCATTTGGCATTGCATGGTGGCGATGACGGCTTGGATTTCTATCGATCCATTGCCGCAAATTATAAAGAAGCATTGAAACCCGGCGGTTATTTGTGCTTTGAATTTGGTTTTGGTCAGGGAGATGCTGTTTGTCAGATCCTTGAAATGAACGGGTATACCATTCTGGAGCGTTCCAGAGATTATAATGACAGAGAACGGGCAGTTATTGCCCAATACGGCAGGAAGGAAGATTAACATGGCAACAAAAAAGACTGTTTATGATGCACCGGCACCCGCTGCAGATAAGAAAAAGGCGTTGCAGACGGCACTTGCACAAATCGAAAAAAGCTACGGCAAAGGCACAGTTATGCGACTGGGTGACCGCCCGGAAATGACTGTTGACGCAGTTCCCACCGGCTCTTTGGCACTGGATGCAGCGCTGGGTATCGGCGGTGTTCCCAAGGGTCGTATCATTGAGATCTACGGACCGGAATCCTCCGGTAAGACCACCCTTGCGCTGCACATTCTTGCGGAGGTGCAGAAGATGGGCGGCGAGGTTGCTTTTGTGGACGCAGAGCATGCGCTGGATCCGGTATACGCCGCTGCATTGGGTGTCGATACCGACAATATGCTGGTGTCCCAGCCGGACGATGGCGGTCAGGCACTGGAAATTACCGATGCGCTGGTACGTTCCGGCGCTGTTGATGCAGTAGTTGTTGACTCGGTTGCTGCGCTGGTTCCCAAGCAGGAACTGGAAGGCGAGATGGGTGACAGCTTTGTAGGCGTTCAGGCTCGTCTGATGTCTCAGGCGCTGCGCAAACTGGCAGGCTCTATTTCCAAAACAAATTGTATTGTTATCTTTATCAACCAGCTGCGTATGAAGATCGGTGTTATGTACGGCAACCCCGAAACAACCACCGGCGGTAATGCGCTGAAATTCTATGCATCTGTCCGTCTGGATGTCCGTCGTGTGGAATCCATCAAGGAGGGTGGCAATGTGATCGGCAACAAGACTCGTGTCAAGGTTGTCAAGAACAAGGTCGCACCTCCGTTCCGTGAGGCATACTTTGACATCATGTTTGGTCAGGGTATCAGCAAGTGGGGCGAACTGGTGGATCTGGCTGTTCAGATGGAAGTGATTCAAAAGAGCGGCAGCTGGTTCTCCATGGGCGATGAGCGCATTGGCCAGGGCAAGGACAGCGTTAAGGCATATCTGCAGGAGAATCCCGATATTGCGGAGCAGGTGGAAGCACAGGTGCGAGCTAACCTGATTCAGGGCAATACAGTGAGAGAGCCTGCAAGAGCCGCTGAGCGCCCCGTAGCGATCAGTGCAGACGATTTTAATGATGAGGATTGATTCCGTTGCCTCCCAGCCTGATCGGGCAGGGAGGCACGCGGTGCGTTTCGACGATGGTACGGTTATGCGGCTTTACCGGCAGACTGTGGAAGATTTTGGGCTCTATGCCCAAAAGGAGATAACTGCAGAGGAATTTGCGGCACTTCGCACAGCGGCTGGCGCAATGTCTGCAAAAATGCGTGCAGTTCGAATCGTTGCTGCGTCAAGTGTTTCCAAGAAAGATCTGGAACATCGGTTGATACAAAAAGGGGAGGATCCCGGTCAGGCGAAAGCGGCTGTGCAGTGGATGGCGGATCTGTCGCTGGTAGATGATCGCAAGACTGCCGAGGAGATCGTCCATCGCTGTATCAACAAAGGCTACGGCCTTGCCAGGGCGAAGCAAGCACTTTTTGAAAAGCGCATCCCGAAAACTTTTTGGGACGATGTCCTTGCAGACTATCCTGATCAATCTGATGCAATCAAAGCATATTTGAAAGACCATTTGGACAGCCAAAGTGATCTGCGCCAAAAGCGTAAGGTCATCGATGCGCTGATCCGTAAAGGTCATAGCTACGGCCTGATCAATTCTTGTTTAAGAGAGTTATCATTTGATTACGACGAGTTCCCGGAGGGTTAATATGGCAAATATCGGTTTTATTTCCTTAGGCTGCGCCAAAAACCAGGTTGACTGCGAACGTATGATGTATCGTGTGCAGGAAGCAGGTTTTACTGTCCAAGGGGATGTTGTCGGCAGCGATGTTGTGGTGATCAACACCTGCGGATTTATTGATTCAGCGAAATCTGAGGCTATCGAGCATATTCTGACAATGGGTCAGCTGAAGGAGCAAGGCTTGATCGGCAAGATCCTGGTGACCGGATGCCTTTCCCAAAGATACCAGCAGCAGATCCTTGCAGAAATGCTGGAGGTTGACGGTGTTCTGGGTACAGGAAGCTATACGGAGGTTGTTTCCGCTATTGAGCGTATTCTGTCTGACGAAACGGTTGCTGAGTTTGGCTCAATCGATGCGCCGGAGGAGGAGACCGGACGAATTCTGACCACTCCGGAACATTATGCGTATATCAAGATCTCTGAAGGCTGCGATAATAAATGCGCTTATTGCGTGATTCCTTCTTTGCGGGGAAAATTCCGCAGCCGCAGTATGGATGACGTTCTGTATGAAGCCAGATTGTTGGCTGATAGCGGTGTCAAGGAATTGATCGTCGTTGCGCAGGATACCAGCCGGTACGGCACAGACCTGCCGGGACATAAACGACTGTTGCCGGAGCTGCTAAAACAGCTTTGTCTGATCGATGGTATTGAGTGGGTACGTATCCACTATGTCTATCCGGATGAGATCGACGATGCGCTGATCGATGTGATTGCAGAGCAACCCAAGATCGTTAAGTATTTAGATATACCGATTCAGCACTGCAACAGTAAGATACTGAAGTTGATGAACAGACGTGGTGACGGCGATTTTTTGTGCAGGCTGTTTACTAAGCTACGCAATAAGATTCCGGAATTGGTGATTCGCACCAGCGTGATCACCGGACTTCCCGGTGAGGGTGAGGAGGAATTTGCTGAGCTGTGCGATTTCCTGAAGCAGATGCGTTTGGAGCGTGTTGGCGCATTCCCGTTCTCTCCGGAGGAGGGAACACCTGCGGCAGAAATGGAATATCCGGATGCGGAGATTGCCCAGCAGCGTGCGCAAATGATTGAAACCATCCAATCCCGCATTATGGATAGCTATAACGAAAAAATGATGGGCAAAGTTTTGCCTGTCTTGGTAGATGGGTACGACGAGGAATATACACAATTTTTTGGTCGAACCTACGCAGACTCTCCCGAAATTGACGGACGAGTTTGGATCGCATCGGAGGAGTCCCTGGTCGAGGGCACATTTGTCAATATTTGCATTGACGGTGTGATTGACGGAGACCTTTCCGGTTATGTTGTGGAGGATTCTGTATGACAACAGCCAGCAAAATTACATTGATTCGCATGGCGTTTATCCCTGCGTTTATGGCGGTTATGTACTTTGCACATAGCACCGGTAGTAACGTATTAACGTTTGTCGCCTTGGCGATCTTTGTGATTGCAAGCCTGACAGATTTTGCGGATGGCTATATTGCCAGAAAGTATAACCAGGTCAGTGATTTTGGAAAGTTTCTGGATCCTTTGGCTGATAAATTGTTGACGATTGCGGCCATGGTCCTGTTTTGCCAATGGGACATTTTCCCAGCGTGGGCATTGATGATCGTATTGACCCGGGAGTTTGCTGTTACCGGGCTGCGTTTGGTGGCAGTGGGCAAGGGTACGGTGATTGCTGCAGGTAAAAGCGGTAAGTTCAAAACTGCCAGTACGATGGTTGGCCTGTGCGTCATGATTGTATTTCCCCAGTTTACAGTGCTGAATTGGGTTATTGTGGGACTGATCGTATTGACTACGGTGTATTCCGGCGTGGAATACTTCATTCAGAATTGGAATTGCCTCTGGGATAAGTAAGCCAGCGGTTATATGAGGTACTTATGAACGAGAGAGAAATCGGCGAGATCCGACGCAGAGTGCGCCGGGATCGCAGTAATATGACATATATTTACGGTTGCTATGTCAATGGACAAAAGGAAATTGTTACCTCTTTTCGTCAGAGCGTGGCGATGATGTCAGAGAACGAGGCAGAGAAATATTTCGCGCTTATGAAGCGAGCGCTTTCCGGCGGCGTTGGTAAGAATTTGGTAGATGTGTCTTTCCGCACAGAGCAGGTGGCGAACAGTCCGGAGCATAAGTTCTTAATGGATCTTCGAGCCTGCGGACTTCAGGATGATGACCTGCGGATGCAGCTGTATAACAAGATTATCCAATCGGTGAATTTCGATGACGGATTTGTGATTTTGGTGGGTTGCGACAGCTATGACGTGCCGTTTAAAAGCAAGGACGGTACGGTACAGCAGGATGCATCCGGCGAGGTGTACAAATACATTTTGTGCGCTATTTGCCCGGTGAAGCAGGCAAAACCCGGTCTGCAGTATAAGGCAGAGGAGAAGTTGTTCCACGATTCCGGAATCGCACAGACTGTCTGTGCACCGGAGGTTGGTTTCTTGTTCCCGGCGTTTGATGACCGCAGCGCAAATATTTACAATGCGCTGCTGTATTCTCACAATGTAAAGGTTAGCAATCAGGCGCTGGCAGATTCGCTGTTTTCTGTCACATTACCTATGCCGGCGGGTGAGCAAAAGAAGTCCTTTGAGGCTTTGCTGACTACTACATTAAGCGAGGAGTGCAGCTTGGATGTGGTACAGACTGTTCATGATCAGCTGTGCCAGTGTGTTGAACTGCATAAGGAAAGCCGGGATCCGCAGCCGTTGTTGGTTTCCAAAGAGGCAATCAAAACGGCTTTGAAGTCCGGCGGAATTTCTGAGCAGGCTGTTGCGAAATTCAGCGTTGATTATGATGCTGCTTTTGGCCATGAAGCGCAGTTACATCCCAAGAATATTATTGATACACGTCGCTTTGAAATCAAAACCCCGGATGTATCCATCAAGGTAAACCCGGACAGAAGTGACTTGATTGAGACCCGGATCATTGGCGGTGTGAAGTATATTCTGATTTGCGCAGATGAGAATGTTGAGGTCAATGGTGTCAACATTCATATTGCAGACCAATAAAAATAGGAGATGGTTACTATGTTTAAGAGTAATTCTGTTCGATTCCGCATTGATTTCGGGAGCAAGTGGCTGGGCGCTGCTGCATTCTTTGGCGGTTTGGGCTTTTTCCTGCTGTGTGTCTATTATTTTGGTTTTGTAAATTTGTTTGACTGCAATATTCTGCAGATCTTGTTTTACATGCTGGTGCCGATGGTAGCTTTGGCCGGTATGGTGATTTTGCTCCATGTTGCCCATCTGGATTCGGCGCAGCTGGTAATTGCCGGCGCAGGCATATTCAGCTTGCTGATGCTGATTCGCAGCTTTTCTTATGGAAGTGTTTTGAGCGTGATCCTTGGCGTCGTGTGGTATGCCGCCGCTGCGCTGGTGTGCCTGCTGACATTGACCGGCTTTTTTAAGGAAAAAGGTTTTATGGCTGCTGCCATGCTGGTTCCTGCAGTGTTCCGCATTGTTTTTGTGGATCTGTTCCAGTACGTCCTTACCTTATCCCTGATCTCCTTTGTTCAGGAGTTGGCTATGCTTTCCGGCTTGACATGTTTTGGTATTACTGCGCTGTGTTTTATTCCGGTGCAACCGAAACGGAAATCAGAATAATGAAAAACCCTCCCGTTGTTCCGGGAGGGTTTCGTGTTGGTAGGACCAAAGGCAACCCCCGGCTCTGCCGGGGGTAAAATAATAGCTTCTAGCGAGGAGTGAAGTAGACAAGAAAAAAGCTCCCCATTATAGTAGAAGTGGTTTGCCGACCATA